>URKU01000092.1 GCA_900548515.1 uncultured Collinsella sp.
GAGTTAGCCGGCAGGTCGGCATGTCAATCCTGGTCTAACAGAGCCTTTGATAATCATTCGGTACAAATTGATCATTTAATCCCCGTCCCAGAAAAATCATCAGCTAGTTGCGCCTAAGGTGGACGACGGTCTCGCAGTGGAAGGTTTGTGGGAACAGATCGACTGGCGTGATCTTTACGGGGGAGAAGGTGCCTTCTTCGACAAAGCGTTTGAGATCGCGCGCCAGGGTGGCCGGGTCGCAGCTCACATAGGCGACATCGCGAGCGCTTGTGCTGGCGATGAGGTCGATGGCCTCAGGCGCTAGGCCTGCACGCGGCGGGTCGACTACTAGGACATCGGCGTCCTGGTCGGGGAACTCGCGCACCGCGTCTCCGCCAATGACGTCGACGTTATCAAGCTTGTTGATTTCCAGGTTACGGCGTAGATCGCGCACGGCGGGGCCGTAGGCCTCGACGGCAGCGACAAAGTCGCAGCGGCGGGCGAGCGGCAGGGTAAAGGTGCCGGCACCGCAGTACAGGTCCACGGCAAGCTCGTCTTCCTGCGGATCGAGCGCCTCCATAACGAGCTCGATCAAAATCTCGGCGCCCTTGGTGTTGACTTGGAAAAACGATGGGGCGGACAGGCGCATCTGGCCGTCAGCGATGTTCTCGGTCCACGAGCCCTCACCGGCGAGCATCTCCACCTTAGAGACACGGCGGGCCTTCTTTTCGCCCTTGCTCATCACGCGCACGATGCTCGTGGGATGAGCGGCGTCCGCCAGCACGCGGGAGACCTGCGAGCGCGGAAAAGAGCCTGTCGGCGTCCAGAGTGCGACCTCGAGTGCCTTGGTGCGGCGCGATGCGCGAATGCCCACGCGTTCGAGCCCCAAGTCATGGCTGCCGCTTAGATAGTTAAGTGCGCCGACGACCGATTTGAGTGCCTTCGGGAAGCGCTTATCGAACAGCGGACACATATCGACGGTCACGATTTTGCTGGGGTCGACACCGTGCATGCCAAGGCGCACGCGACCGTTGACGACGGTCGGTTCGAGCTCGATTTTATTGCGGTAGCCCCAGTCGTCCTTGGTGTGGCAGATGGGCTGTACCAACTCATCGACCTGCTCAGGAGCGAACTTGCCGATGCGCTCGAGCGTGGAGCGCAGGTTTTGCTCCTTGGCGGCGAGCTGTGCCGTGCGTGAGAGATTGCCCCACGAGCAGCCGCCGCAGATGCCCACGAAGGGGCAGGGAGGCTGAATGCGATCGGGGCTTGGCTCCAGAATCTCGGTGGTGCGGGCGCGCATGAACGACTTGCCGTCCTGTACGACCTCGGCCTCGACGATGTCGCCTGCCACGGCACCCTGCACAAAGACGGCCTTGCCGTTGTCGGCGTGCGCCAGCCCGTCGGCGCCGTAGGTCATCGATTCTATAGTGAGCTTCATATTCCTGCCTGTCATTCGCGTTGTTGTTCGCACCATGGTAGCAGGGAAAAGCGCCCCGCATCCGAGGCTTTCCTCAAATGCGGGGCGCTTCTACAAACTGCTTCTACAAACGACTATTTCGTCTTGCCGGTAATGAGCGTCTTAAGACCCAGGCCGATTAGTCCCAGGCCCATGCGCATGCGACCGGGGCGATGGCGCTCGATGGCCTTGGTCTTGCCGGCGGGCTTATCGCGACGGGCGCTCGTCTCGGGTGCGGGCTTGGTGACCTGCGGCTCGGGCTGAGGCGCAGGTGCAGGCTCGGGCTCAATGACGGTTGCCTGGACCTCTTGGACCTTGGGTGCTACTGGCTGCGGCTCGGCCTCGGGGGCAGGTTCCGCCTCAATGACGGGCTCGGGCGCGGCCTCGGCGTTGCGATAGGCACGCTCCAGCAGAGCTTCCTGCGAGTTGAAGGGTTTTTCACCCTCTGCACGCTCCACGGGGACCCAGGTGCCGTCGCTCGTGAGGCTGCGGGCCTTCACGTTGTCCCGCAGCTGCATGCCCATGTACTCGTGCACTAGGGCGCGGCAGGTGGGGTCGAGCACGGGGAAGGCGATCTCCACGCGGTGCTCGGTGTTGCGCGTCATCATATCGGCTGAGCTCAGGTAAATCATGTCCGAGTCCACGCCGAAAGCATAGACGCGCGCGTGCTCCAAAAAGCGTCCGACGATGGAGCGGACATGCACGTTCTCGGTCTTGCCCGGAACACCGGGCTTGAGGCACGAGATGCCGCGGATGATCATGTCTACGCGCACGCCGGCACACGATGCCTCGGCGATCTTGTCGATAACCTCGCGGTCGGTCAGTGAGTTGAGCTTAAAGAACACGCGGGCGGGCTCGCCGGCAAGGGCGCGCTGGATCTCGCGGTCAAGCCCGCGCATGATGAGCGGTTTCAGTCCGACGGGCGCCACACCCAGGAAGCGGTAGTCGCCGCGCAGGTTGCCCAGCGACAGATTGCGGAAGAACAGGTTGGCGTCTTCTCCGATGCCGGGATGGGCGGTCATGAGCATAAAGTCGCTGTAGAGTTTGGCCGTCTTCTCGTTAAAGTTGCCGGTGCCCAAAAGCGTGAGGCGGGTGAGCGCCATGCCCTCGCGATAGGTGAGCTGGCAGATCTTGGAGTGGCACTTAAAGCCTTCGGAGCCGTAGATGACGGTGCAGCCTGCCTCTTCCAGACGCTCGGCCCACTCGATGTTGTTCTGCTCGTCAAAGCGGGCGCGGAGCTCCATGAGCACCGTGACCTCTTTGCCGTTCTCGGCGGCATCGATCAGCGACTCGCATAGGCGGCTCTGCTTGGCCACGCGGTAGAGCGTGATGCGCAACGAGATGCACTCGGGATCGTAGGCTGCCTCGTGTACCAGATCCAGGAACGGATTCATGGCCTCGTAAGGGTAGAAGAGCAGCTTGTCGTGCTGCAGCACCTGCTCGCGGATGGAGCGGGTCATGTCGATGGTGGGGTTGGGCTGTGGCTTAAACGGCGTAAAGAGGAGCTCGTTGCGCAGGTGCTCGGGAATCTTGCCCTCAATGCCAAAGACGTAGCCCAGGTTGAGCGGGATATCGCAGGTAAAGACAGAGCGGCGCGAAAGCTCGAGCGCCTTGCGGATAGTCTTGAGCGTCGCCTTCTCGAGCGACCCCGAGACCGCGAGCGCTACCGGCTGCAGGCGCAGGCGCTTCTTGAGAATGCGCTTCATGTGCTGGCGGTAGTCCTCTTCCTCTTCGACGCCCTCGCCGTCCGGATCGATGTCGGCGTTGCGGGTGACGCGGATCAGCGCACGATCCAGCGGCTTATAGGAGCCAAAGCAGCTGTCCAGGCAGGCGAGGATGACGTCCTCGAGCAAGATGTAGGAGTAGGTGCCGGTGGGCGAGGGGATCTCGACCACGCGGTTCATCGAGGCGGGAATCTCGATAAGGCCCAGTAGGCTCTCCTCGTCGGTGGCGCTGTCCAGACCACAGGCCAGATAGAGCGCGCCGTTGCGCAGGTTGGGGAAGGGGTGGCGAGGATCGATGACCAGCGGCGAGATGACCGGCGACACGTAGGCCTGGAAGTAGCGGGTTACAAAGGTGCGCTCCTCGGGCGTAAGCGAATCGATGCGGGCGCGGTGAACGCCCAAGGTGTCGAGCTTGCCCTCGATGCTCTTAAAGATGGACTCCCAACGGGTAAGGAGCCCGGGCATTTCGGCCATGACAGCATCGACCTGTTCGGAGGCGGTCATATTGCTCTTGTTGTCGACAGGTTGTTTTTTGAGCTCCGCCAGATCGGACAGGCCGCCCACGCGCACCATAAGGAACTCGTCGAGGTTGGACTCGAAGATCGAGACGAACTTTAGTCGCTCGAATAACGGAACGGTTTCGTCGAAGGCTTCGTCGAGCACGCGGTTGTCAAAGCGTAGCCAGCTGAGCTCTCGGTTTTGCGTGTATGAGAAGTCGCGCGGCGGTTTGCGCAGCTTTGCGGCGGCTTGCTTCTTTTCGATTTTGCTCGGCATATGCATCTGTCCGTTCAGTCCCCACAGGGGACGGTAGCCTAACACTATTCACTATTGTCTCAATTTAGTCGACCTGTGGCACGGACGTATCGCGTGAACGGTATCTTTACCTACTTCTTACGCTGCCAAGGCATGCAACTAACTGCCCAACTCGTTTAGAAACAATCTATATCCATACTCAATTGGTGAGGATGTATGAATAAGAATGATTGCGAGCTGAATATAATCGAATCCAAATTGAATCATGAACAAACGACATATATATGCAGAAAACCGTTTTAGCTATGCAATTCCTAAACATGAAAATACTTGTGCAATCTAGCTTAATTCCTTAGAAAAAAGAACATTTACCTTTGAAAACCTGCTTTAGAGAACCGAAGTGCATCATGGGGGAATCATATGCGATATACCGTTCATCGCACTTTGTTGACCGTTCGGGGGCGAGGTGGAATTGCGGGTGGAATTTGGATATAACTAGTGCTGTCAGCAAGCAGCGTCCGCTATGGAAGGGCGCTGAGAGATTCGGCCGAAAGGCCCGAAAGAAAGGTAGGAGGCCATGACGAAAGGTCTGCACGTGCCTTCCGAGATCGGCAAGCTCAGGAAGGTCTGCCTGCACCGTCCCGGCGACGAGCTCCTCAACCTGCCGCCCGACGAGCTCGAGCGACTCCTGTTCGACGACGTCCCGTTCCTGGAGGTCGCGCAGCAGGAGCACGACACCTTCGCCCAGATCCTGAGGGACCAGGGCGTGGAGGTCCTCTATCTCGAGAACCTCGTCGCCGAGGTGTTCGACCAGGTCCCCGGCGCCCGCGCCGAGTTCACCGACCAGTACATCGCCGAGGCCGGCATCCGCGGCCAGCACATGCCGCAGATCGTCCGCGAGAAGCTGGACTCCATCGAGGACAACCTCGAGTTCGTCAAGAAGACCATGGCCGGCATGACCAAGTCCGAGATCGACATGCCCCTCACGGCGTCCACGACCCTCGACTCCCTGGTCAACTCCGAGTCCGAGTCCGACCTGATCATCGACCCGATGCCCAACCTCTACTTCACCCGCGACCCGTTCGCGGTCGTCGGCGAGGGCGTCAACCTCAACCGCATGTACTCGGTCACCCGCAACCGCGAGACCCTGTACGGCAAGTACGTCTTCAAGTACCACCCCGACTACAAGGACGTCTCGCTGTACTTCCGCCGCGACTGCCAGTTCCACACCGAGGGCGGCGACGTGCTGAACATCAACGAGAAGACCCTCGCCGTCGGCATCTCCCAGCGCACCCAGGCCGCCGCGATCGACGTCATGGCCCAGAACATCTTCTGGAACTCCGACTCCAAGGTCGAGCGCATCCTGGCCTTCGATATCCCGGTCTCGCGCGCCTTCATGCACCTCGACACGGTCTTCACCCAGATCGACGTCGATAAGTTCACGATCCACCCCGCCATCATGGGCACCCTGCGCGTCTACGAGCTGACCGCCGGCAAGAACCCGGGCGACGTGAACATCCGCCTGATCGAGGACACCCTCGAGCACGTCCTGGAGGACGCCACCGGCGTCGACCAGGTCAAGCTGATCCCCTGCGGCGGCGGCGACCCGATCGCGGCCTCCCGCGAGCAGTGGAACGACGGCTCCAACACCCTGTGCGTCGAGCCCGGCAAGATCTGCGTCTACGCCCGCAACACCGTCACCAACGACGTGCTGTACAAGGAGGGCCTGGACCTTCTCGTCGTGCCCTCCGCCGAGCTCTCCCGCGGCCGCGGCGGCCCGCGCTGCATGAGCATGCCCTTCTGGCGCGAGGACCTCTAGGGTCTTCAAGGACCCGTACAGGTCTTGATACATACATCTAGCTGCCATTAGATGTCTCCCATTGGGGCGGTGCGGGTTTTCGCGCCGCCCCAATCTCGTATGAGGAACGTCAACACGGTTGGATGACTGCTTTTGCAAGGAGCTTGGCCATGGACATCAAGACGATTGGCGTTGAGGAATGGCTCAACGTTTGGGAGAAGAGCGCCACGTGGGACATCGCCCAGTCGACGATCTCGTCGCTCACCATGGGCGAGCTGCGCGCGCTCGATGAACAGGACGGCGCCACGTTCTACGAGCGCCTGGACCGCGAGAAGATGAACTACGGCTGGATCGAGGGCTCGCCGGAGTTTAAGGCCGTGGTTGCCAAGCTGTATCGTCGGGAGGTCAATCCCGATCACATTCTGCAGACCAATGGCTGCACGGGCGCTAACCTCAACGCCATCATGGCTGTGGTCGAGCCCGGCGACCATGTTATCGCCGAGTGGCCCACCTACGCGCCGCTCTACGAGATTCCGCGCACGCTGGGCGCCGAGGTCGAGTATTGGGAGCTTCGCGAGGAACTCGGCTGGAAGCCCGATATCGAGGAACTCAAGCGCTTGGTGCGTCCCAACACCAAGCTTATCTGCATAAACAACGCATCTAACCCCATCGGTACGGTGCTCGTTGCCGATATGCTCGGCCAGATTGCCGAGATCGCCCGCTCGGTGGGCGCCTACGTGCTGTGCGACGAGGTATATCTGCCGCTCGAAAACACTGAGTCCTTTATGTCGATGGTCGACGTGTACGAGAAGGCCATTGTCACCAACTCGTTGTCGAAGACCTATTCGACACCTGCGGCCCGCGTGGGCTGGGTCCTGGCCGACAAAGAGGTGTCCAACCGCATCCGTACCTATCGCGATTACACCATGATCTGCGGCGGCGTGTTCAACGATGCTCTGGCGACCTATGTGCTTGAGCACAAGGATAAGATTCTCGAGCGCAATCGCAAGATCGTGTTTGGCAACCGCGATATCGCGCAGGCTTGGATCGATACGCAGCATCGCGTTTCCTGGACGGCCCCGCAGGGCGTGTCCACCTCGTTTATCCAGCTGGATATTCCCGAGGATGACGAGGAGTTCTGCAGGCGCCTGCTGTCCGAGAGGGGAGTGCTGCTGGTCCCCGGTAGCCGTTTTGAGCTTCCCTGCGGCGCACGCCTGGGCTACTGCGCGAGCGAGGACGTTCTGCGCGAGGGCCTGAGGCTTTTGGGCGAGGCACTGGCGGAGTTCGATCGCTAGGATTCCGATGGTCTTCGGGGGCCTTATCCAAATTAGCCGAAGATAATCGAAAACGGACCCGTTTCCCTAGTGAAGCGGGTCCGTTTTTCTATACCGAGAAGTCAAGTTGTTACAAATGGGGCCGTAAAGCGAGGCGGTATCCGCTGGGCCTTATACTGAGTTTCCGGTGAACGGTATCAAGCGTCTGGTAAACGGTAATTTATTTATCAGAAATGAATAGGACAAACTTTTTTCTGAATAAAAATGAAAATGGTTGAGACGCGGTGTGAACCGCTAATTCTATTCATAGCTTTATTGGAAATATGCAATTTGAGGATGGTTTAACAAAGTTTAGTTCCATTTGATTTTAGGATTAAAACGCGTTTAAGCACGTAAATACGCTTTATTAAGATGAAGTGTGCCATGTGTGAAGTATATGTGTATGCCGTTCACCCCCTATAAAAAACCGTTCGGGGGCAAGGTGGAAGTATGAGCTGATTTTGGATATAAATATGTCGTCAGCAATAACGCCTCACACGGAGGGGCGCTAACGAATCGGCCCTGACAAGGGCCCGAAAGAAAGGTAGGAGGCCATGACGAAAGGTCTGCACGTGCCTTCCGAGA
>URKU01000093.1 GCA_900548515.1 uncultured Collinsella sp.
GGTCAGCCCGTGGGAGGCCAGGGCGCCGCTGACCGGTGGACGGCACCGAGCCGTCGATTGAACTGAGAAGGGGGAGGCTTCGCGGCCTCCCCCTTTTTGCGCTTACACTTCACAATGTCGTTGCATTTCACCTGTAACCCGGTTGGGCTTATGGGTAATGAGCTTTTATTTAAAGACAATAAATCGAATCACAAGTGCAACTGCTATGACCACAATGATCAAAAGCAGGATTGTCAGTCGATGCTGCTTGCGTCGTTTATTTGACGAAACGAAGATTGATTTTCCCAGTTTTGGCGTTTCGAGATAACGAGCCGAATGCGTTAAGGTCTGCTTAGGTCGGGGACCTCTTTGCTGCCGAGTTATGGGCGTTTTCGTCGGGTCGTCATTTATTGCGCTGTTTTTTGATAACGGTGCATCTTTTAGATATACGGGATTGCCCGATGCGACGCCCATATGCTTACGTCCCGTTTGGGCATCCTCGAGCGTTTGATATCGATTTCTCGTCACATACTCGGGCTCTGGATCATTAATGGGCTCTTGCGAGATGTGGGGGCGATGGAACCGTGGTGGCTGCGTGGAAGTATCTTCCCCCTGCGTCGGCATAAACATATTGTTCTGGTTTTGGTCGTCCATGATGCCCTTTTGCTCGTTACCAACAACGTGTACGCGCTCATTGTAAGCCCCTTGTTATTTGTAGCTGGGGACATACTCGGTATTTAAGCTCTGGGTCAAAGAACCTTAACCTTCCTAAAACCTTAGTGCTACACACTTAGATATGCTTATAGTACTGGACTCAAAAAACTTTATAGTCGATGTATATATGAGCATCGGGTGGGCATATATAAGAGTGTCAAAAGAAGTCCCAGTCACCTAGAAGATGACTCGGCAGTCCTATAAAGGAGTGGTAAACATGGCAAGCATGGTTCCTTATCGTTCGGTTTTTGGCGTTCGTCCCTCTGCAAGCTCGCTGTTCGATCTTTTTGATGATATGAGTGACCTAGCGAACGGCTCGATTGCCTCTAAGGCGTTCCCCGTTGACGTTGAGGATAAGGGCGATGGCTATGAGGTCAAGGCTTATCTTACCGGCGTCGCCAAGGACGATATCGATGTCGAGCTTAACGAGGGCCGTCTCTCCATCAGCGTGAATGTCGAGGAAGACGAGGAGAACGAGAGCAAGAACTTCCTGCAGAAGGAGTTCAGCTCGTACAGCGCGACGCGTGGCGTGTATCTTAAGGACGCTTCGAGCGAGGGTCTCTCGGCTAAGTACGCTGACGGCATCCTTACCGTTACGGTTCCCAAGATCGTCGAGAAGAAGAACGTTACGAAGATCTCCATCGACTAACTTCGTTGGTGTTCTGCGCTATTAAAAGATAACAAAAGGGGCTGGGAAGCGATTCCCGGCCCCTTTTGCTGTCTAGGAAAGCCTATTGAATGGTTGCTGGCCGATACTGGCTTGCGGGGCGTATCGAGAGTTTTCGCGATCCTTGGAGAAGGGTGGCGGAGCTGCCGACCTCGTCATCCAGGGTTGCGGCTAGAGCTTTGGCATAGCTTTTGACGGTAAGGCTCGGACGATTGTTATCTTGGCTGATATGCATGGCAATGAGCTGTTCGGTGCGATCGGTAACAAGTTCGCGCGCGGCTTCGGCGGCTTGGTCGTTGGAGAGGTGTCCCCTTGCAGACAGGATACGCTCCTGAAGAAAGCGGGGATATTCTCCCTCGCGCAGCATGGCCACATCGTGGTTGCTTTCGAGCGCGAGGACTCGACAATCTTTGAGGGTGTTCATGGCCTGGCTCGATAGCTCTCCGGTGTCGGTGGCAAAGCCGATGGAATCATCGAGGGCGTCGAATCGATAGCCGACTGGATTGATGACATCGTGTGATGTTGAGTAGGTTTGCACGTGGATACCGGCAATGGAAAGGGTGTCACCGGGATCGAATTCCTCGACAGGCAGATGCGAAAGATTTTCTTTGCTCGAAAGTGTGTCCCTGCTGGCAAAGAGGGGGCCGTGCCAGTGCTTGCACCAGACATCGAGGCCCTTGATGTGATCGCTATGCTCATGCGTAATGAGAAGAGCCGAGACGTTGTCTGCCGAGAGCCCCAGTTCTGCCATGCGCTTTAATGTCTCGCGGCGAGAAAGACCGTCGTCAATCATGATGAGCCCCCGGGGGCCTTCGATGAGCGCGCAGTTGCCTTTTGAGCCGCTGCCAAGGATATGAAGGAGCAGACGAGACATAAGATTCCAAAGGATACAATGGGTGCGAACGAATAGAGGAGGAAGCAAATGCCAACGGTATCTCAGCATTATGGACACCATGCTGCATCGCGGGCTGATGATAAGGCCCTGGCAACGCGGCAGACGGCTGCCCCCGTGGTGCTCATGGTATCAGGTGGTGCGGACTCGACGGCTTTGCTCCTTATGGCGTGCACATCAAAGTTGGATATTCAGGATGGGCGTGGTGTAGCTCCCATCGCGCGCGAGCGACTGCACGTGCTGCATGTGAACCATCATCTACGCGGCGAGGCATCCGATGGCGACGAGGCCTTTGTGCGCGGCCTATGCGCACAATATGGCTTGCCGCTGTGTGTTGAGCATGCCTATTTTGATGATGAGTCGGGCAATATCGAGGCGGCTGCCCGCGAGGTGCGCTATGCCGCGGCGCGGAGGTATGTCCGCGAGCTCTGCGCCCAGACGGGGGCACCGCGAACGGCGGCTCGTATCTGCACCGCGCACACGTCTTCGGATCGCGCGGAAACGTTTTTGATGAACGCGATTAAGGGTTCGGGGCCCGCTGGTCTATCGAGCATTCCTCGCCGGAGGAATATCGTGGTGCGTCCCTTGCTCGACCTGACTCATGATGAGCTCGTGGGCTATCTGCAGGTGCATGGTCAGCCGTGGCGAGAGGACGAGAGCAACGAGGACGTGTCGTACTTGCGTAACTACGTGCGCCATCGGGTGATGCCGGTGGTGGCGCAGCGCAACGCGAGCGTCTGTAAGACGATTGGCGCCGCTTGCGAAATTCTGGGCGATGAGGACGCCTTTCTTTCCCAGCTTTCCGCGCAGGCGTTTCGAAGCTGCCTGCGCAAGGAGGCGGCGGGTGCACTGGTCCTTGACGCTCGCCGACTGGCCGCGGCCGAGGTGGTGATTGCTCGGCGCATGGTGCGACTGGCAATTAAGCGTATCGACCCCGACGCTCGCCCGGAGATGCGGCATGTGGAGCGCGTGCTCGCCTGTGTCGCCGAAGGCTCGGGTTCGGTCACGCTGCCGGCGGGAATCGATGCGCGCGTGGAGTTTGGCATGCTGTCATTCAAGGCCCCGGCGGCGCGCGAGGGGTTAGTTGCCGATTGGGTCACCATTCCCGGTCGATTGCCGCTGGGGGCGGGCCGCATCCTGGTGGCAGAGACGATGGCCGTCGAGCCGGGGTGCGATATCGTGCGCCGTGCCCGTGAACTCGCGGGTGCCGGAGGGGTGGTCGCTATGGTGGATGCCGCGACGCTGGGCTTTGCCGATCGGGATAGCGAACGGATGCTCGCCGGCTTGCGCGGGGAGATTCCCGCCGAGGCGCGATTGGCGCGCCTGTGGGTGGACGGTCCCGCGCCGGGAGACGTGATGTGCCCGTTAGGGATGAGTGGCCGAAGCAAGAAAGTATCCGATTTGCTAGGTGAGGCTCGCATTCCCGTTTCCGAGCGCGCCGGCGTGCCCATGGTGAGGACGGCGCCGGGGGGTGCCGTGGTGTGGGTCGCCGGAGTTCGCGCGGACGAGCGTTTTAAGTGCACGGCCGCAACGCGCGTGGCATATCTGCTCCGCGTGGTCGATGCGGAATAGCGTCACACGCCTGCTATTCTGTGCGACGTTGACGGTATTCCCGCGCTGATGGCGCACGGGCTGGTAAATTTACCCCGTGCGCTGCTAGAATGTGTAGTTCGCGTCCATACGGCGGTGTGTGGGCGATAAGCACAAGAAAGGGTTGTCATGGCTTCTCAACATCCGGATATCGAGAAGGTTCTGTTTACGCAGGAGGATATCGACGGTATCGTCTCTCGCCTGGGCGAGGAGATTACGCGCGACTACGCGGGTAAGGATCTGGTGCTGATTGCGGTCCTGCGCGGCGCCGTGGTCTTTATGGGCGACCTGATGCGTAAGATCGAGCTACCGACCAACATCGATTTCATGGCTGTTTCGAGCTATGGCGACGGTGTGAAGTCTTCGGGCATCGTGCGTATCATTAAGGATCTGGATATCGACATCCGTGGTCGCGACGTGCTGATCGTCGAGGACATTCTGGACTCGGGCCTGACCCTCAAGTACCTGATGAAGAACCTCGAGAGCCGCAAGCCCGCTTCGCTGGAGGTCGCTGCCTTCCTGTGGAAGGACGTTGAGGACCGCACCTCGGCCATCACGCCCAAGTATGTTGGAACCCATTGCCCCGATGCCTTTGTGGTGGGCTACGGCCTCGACTATGCCGAGCGCTATCGTAACCTTCCGTATCTGGGCATTTTGAAACCGGAGGTTTATTCGTAAGATGCCCGACGACCATAACGATAACAATTCCCAGACTCCCCGGGAGCCTAAGATCCCGGGGATGCCCGGAGGCAAGAAGCCCACGCGTACGGGCTGGCTGTATTTTCTTTTGGCTTGCGCGCTTCTGGGCTATGCCTTCTTTAATATGGGTTCCGGCTTTGCCAGCTCCAGCAATACCGTTAAGCTCGCGACGAGCGAGATGGTCAGCGCCATCAAGCAGGATTGCGTCGAAGATCTGACCTATACGGTTCAAGACGGAAGCGTGACGGGTCATTACTGGAAGACAAAAAAGGACAAGGGCGATACGAGCGAGCTCAAGAGCTTCTCTTCGACCTATGTCGGCTCCGATTCGCTTGCCGAGCTCATGGCGGAGCACCCCGATACCAAGTACATCGTCAACACCAACGATCCCGATTTTTGGGGCGACTTGGCGATGAGTGTGCTTCCGACGATCGCCCTTATCGCCATCATGTTCTACTTTATGCGCCAGATGATGGGCGCCAACAACAGGAACATGCAGTTTGGCAAGACCAACGCCAAGACCAACGAGGCCACACGCCCCAAGGTCAAGTTTGAAGACGTTGCCGGAGTGGACGAGGCAGTCGAGGAGCTCGAGGAGATCCGTGACTTTTTGAGCGATCCGGATCGCTATCGCAAGCTGGGCGCCAAGATCCCGCGTGGCGTGTTGCTGGTTGGCCCTCCGGGCACCGGTAAAACGCTGCTGGCCAAGGCCGTTGCCGGCGAGGCGGGCGTGCCGTTCTTTAGCATCTCGGGTTCCGACTTTGTCGAGATGTTCGTAGGTGTCGGCGCCAGCCGTGTGCGTGACCTCTTTAAGGAGGCCAAGTCCCAGGCCCCGTCGATCATCTTCATCGATGAGATCGATGCCGTGGGACGTCAGCGCGGAGCTGGCTTGGGCGGCGGTCACGACGAGCGCGAGCAGACGCTCAACCAGCTGCTGGTCGAGATGGACGGCTTTGAGGAAAGCGAGTCGGTCATCCTGATCGCCGCCACCAACCGCCCCGACATTCTGGATCCGGCGCTGCTGCGTCCCGGTCGTTTTGACCGTCAGGTTACGGTCGACCGTCCGGATGTGAAGGGCCGCGAGCAGATCTTGCGCGTGCATGCCGAGAACAAGCCGATGGACGAGGACGTTAAGTTTGAGAAGCTCGCCCAGATGACCGTTGGCTTCACTGGTGCCGATCTGGCAAATCTGCTCAACGAGTCTGCGCTGTTGGCTGCCCGCCGCCATCGTTCCGTGATCTCGATGGACGAGGTCGAGGAATCGATGGAGCGCGTGATTGCCGGACCGCAGCGCAAGGGTCGCGTGATGACCGAGGCCGAGCGCACCACGATTGCCTACCACGAGAGCGGTCACGCCCTGGTGGGTCACATCCTGGAGCATTCCGATCCGGTCCACAAGATCTCGATCGTCAGCCGCGGCCAGGCGCTGGGCTACACGCTGCAGCTTCCGCAGGAGGACCACTTCCTCAAGACCAAGAACGAGATGCTCGACGAGCTCGCCGTGTTCTTGGGCGGTCGCGTTGCCGAGGAGCTCATGTGCGATGACATCACGTCGGGCGCGAGCAACGATCTGGAGCGCGCAACCAAGATGGCGCGCGAGATGGTCACGCGCCTGGGCATGAGCGAGGAGCTGGGCACGCAAGTGTTTGGCGAGGCGCAACATCAGGTGTTCCTTGGTCGCGATTACGCCGATCACCAGGATTACTCCGAGGAGACGGCGCGCCGCATCGATATCGAGGTCCAGCGCATTATGCGTGAGGCCCATCGTCGTGCGGTCGAGATTCTGGACGCCCGTCGCGATCAGCTCGATCTGATGGCGAAGGTGCTGCTTGAGCGCGAGACCGTCGAGGGCGACGCCGTGAACGCCCTGCTCGACAACGAGTGGAATGCCTACCTTGAGCGCGAGGGCGATATCCTGGCGGCCAAGGAGGAGCGCAATGCCAAGGCGGCCGGCATGCCGACCAAGAAGCGCGTGCCTCGAATGAGCGAGGAGGAGCTGGCGGCTGATGCCGCGGCCTTTGCGCAGGCGGCCATGCAGGAGGATGCCGAAGCCGCATCCGATGATGCTGACGATGACCATGCCGTCGTCGATGCCGACACCGACGCCGACAAATAGTCTTTGTGGCGAAAGCCTCCGCGGGGAAACCTGCGGAGGCTTTTTCTTTTGAGCGATATGGGGCCGTCTGTTGATTGGGGACAGACTTAAATGAGCGTTTTCACGCATTTAAGTCTGTCCCCAATCAACATTGCTGCGGCACTTTGCTCGGCTAAAGCGTACAATAGCGCCTATGCGAAAGGGGAACAGATGATCAACGAAACTATGTATGCTCGCGGTGCGGAAAGCTCCATCATCCGTGAGATTTTTAGCTATGGCCTTGAGCGCAAGGCGCAGATCGGTGCGGAAAACGTATTCGATTTTTCGCTGGGCAATCCGAGCGTTCCGGCACCCGCTGCTGTGGCGGAGTCCATTAAGAAGGCCCTGGAGCTGCCGAGCGACCAGCTGCACGGCTACACGCCCGCACCGGGCCTGCCGCAATGTCGTGCCGCTGTGGCCGAATCGCTCAACCGCCGCTTTGGCACGAGCTATGAGGGCAAAGACGTCTTTATGACGGTGGGTGCCGCGGCTTCGCTCACCTGCGCGCTCAACGCCGTTACGAATCCGGGCGACGAGGTTATTGTTATCGCCCCGTACTTTCCGGAGTATCGCGTTTGGATTGAGAAGGCCGGCTGCACGTGTGTCGAGGCGCTTGCCAACGAGGACACATTCCAGCTGAGCGTGGATAACGTATTCAAGGCGATCACCGACAAGACGGCAGCCGTCATTATCGACTCGCCCAACAACCCGACCGGTGCCGTATATACGCGCGACACGCTGACGCGACTGGCCAATGTTCTGCGCGAGGCCAACGCTCAGCGCGATCCCGAGAATCCGATTATGCTTATCTCGGATGAGCCGTATCGCGAGATTGTCTATGGCGCCGAGGTGCCTTGGGTGCCTTCGATCTACGAGCACACCATCGTGTGCTACTCGT
>URKU01000094.1 GCA_900548515.1 uncultured Collinsella sp.
AAGATATGGCACCGTGGGGACACATGTATGTCAATCCTGGTCTAACAGAGCCTTAAAAAATCATTTTGGTGACGCGCGCGACGGAAGACCAGCCTTTTTTGGGACGAGAAAATGATTTTTTAATCCCTGTCCCAGAAAAATCATCGCCAGAGTAGTTATTCGCAAAGGCGCATAGCCTCCTGCACGGCGCCGTATAGGTTAGCGTCGTTGCCCAGCTCTGCCGCCTTGACCTGCGGTACAGGGATGCCGGCGAGAATGCCCTCATAGCCCTCAAGCGCCGCGGGCATCTGGTCGCAAAGCGCGTCGATAAGTTCGGGGTGGCACGAAATGCCGCCCGCAATCACAAACACCTCGGGGTCGAGCACCGCCTGTAGGTTTACGAGCATGGCGTCGAACGTGCGCGCATAGCGGTCAAGCGCGCGCTTCGCCGCCTCATCGCCAGCCTCAACCCACTCAAAAACGCAGCGGCCGTCCACCGTGCCATCGGCAGGTAAGTCCTTCTCGGCCACGACGAGATCGCGCAGCGCACGCCAGCCGCCTGTGCTCGAAAACATTCTGTCCCCGGACGCCGGCTGCCTCACGTCGTTGCGCAGAAAGCTAAACTCACCTGCAAAGCCATGTGCGCCGCGAAGCACGCGGCCATCGATAACGATGCCGCCGCCGATGCCGGTGCCGATAGCGAGCACGACGCCAGTGCGGCATCCGCGAAGGGCGCCCGCTGCGTACTCGCCGAGCGCGCAGCATTTTCCGTCGTTGTTGACCGCCACCGGCATGTCAAACCGCTCGCGCAGCAACTTTCCCAGCGGACAGCCGTCCATGTAGGTAAGCGCGCCGCCGCGATGGATGGTGCCGTCCGCGTCATCCTCATAGATGCCGCCGGGTGCACTCACGCCCACGGCGGACACGCGATCGCGATACGGCTCGATAAGACCGGTCAGGGCCTCGACCGCTTCGTCTGCCGTAGCAAAATCGGTCGGCAGGCTGCCGCGCTCGCGGATGGAAAAATCCTCGCCCAGCACGGCCCACTTAACTGCCGTGCCGCCCACGTCGATGCCAAAATACTCTTTCATGCTGCCTCCGCTTCTGCGCCGATACGTCAATATCGGCAGACCATCCCGTCCATGCAAACACAGAGAATTCCAGACAAGGCCAAGTATTTGGTTAACGGTCGCTTTTAGACTATAAACGGAGTTTAATCTGTTTACAGCAGCTAGTTCTATAAATTACGCAATTATGCACTCATTTGGAACGATGCAATTTATCTTTTTTAGCCCCCAAGGTAGCTAAAAAGCCCCGTCCCAAATTAGCTACTTGAGACGGGGTGTAGGAAGCACTTAGCCCAGGACGCGGGCCATGCGCGTCTTAAACTCCGCGAGGAAACGTGGGGCGTCCACGGTGAGCGCCACGAGCGCGCTCTTGTCGGGGTCGGCCACACGGCGCTCATCGCAGATGGTGCGGCCGCGGTACTCGCCCAGCAAGTCAACGCGCAGGTTACAGCCGAGCGCACCCACGAGCGTGGGATCAATCGCCACGGCAACCGCCAGCGGATCGTGCAGCGCGCAGCCGCCCAGGTAGGGCGCGTTCATTTCGTACGAACCGATATAGTG
The DNA here is from genome assembly GCA_900548515.1 of uncultured Collinsella sp. Lineage (GTDB taxonomy): Bacteria > Actinomycetota > Coriobacteriia > Coriobacteriales > Coriobacteriaceae > Collinsella. The sequence continues at coordinate 1,608 of URKU01000094.1, forward strand.
CTCGACCATGCTCGCAAACGCGCAGCCAGCCATAGTGCCCGAGCCCGTCCAGCCGGCAACGTCGCGGCGCGTGAGCACCACGCGATGCGTCACATCCAGGCCCACCATGGTGAGCTTGCGGCCCGAGCGCAGCACGGCATCGGCCGCCTCGGGATCGCTTGCCATGTTGGCCTCGGCGCCCGCACTCACGTTTCCGGGCACGGTCAGGGCGCCGCCCATCACGACCACGCGACCGATAGACATCATCGCCGCCGCATCGCGCTCCAAGGCAAGTGCCAGGTTGGAGAGCGGACCGGTCGCCACGTAGATCAGATCGGAGCCATAGGTGCGCGCGGCATCGATCAGATAATCGACCGCCGCGTTGCCATCAGCCGACGTCGCCCCCACCGGCTCGTACGGCGACGCGGGCACGCTCGCCCCGCCAATGCCGTTCTTGCCGTGGATGAGCGTGGTGGACGCCGGCGGTGTATAGGGCTCAGTCGCCTTAATGGGACGATCGGCGCCCAGGTACACCGGAATCTCGGGGCGACCCAGCAGATCGAGCACTGCCAGGCAGTTGTGCGCCGATTGCTCGACGCGCACGTTGCCAAAGCACGTGGTGATGCCGACGAGCTCCACCTCGGGGCTCGCGATGGCATAGGCAAGCGCCATCGCATCATCCACACCCATATCCAGATCAAGGATCAGCTTCTTGGTTGCCATTGTTCTACTCCGCTTCTCCGTCTACATCCAAACCGTCTAAACCAAACTTGTGCTCGACTTCCGCACGCGTGGGAATTGATTGCTGAGCGCCCAGGCGCGACACCGTCACCGCCGAGGCGCGAGCGCCCGCCGCCATGCACTCAAAGAGCGGCAGGCCCTCCAGACGAGCTGCCGCCAACGCGCCGATAAACGTATCGCCCGCGGCCGTCGTATCGACCACCGCGCTCGAAAGCGCCGGCATGCGCAGCGGCTCACCGCCATCGCCGAGCGTAACCGAGCCGGCGCCGCCCAACGTGATGACCGCAGCCCCGGCGCCCTTGTCGAGCAGCGCATTGAGCGCGGCGACGCAACTCGCATCATCCGTAGGCAGAACGCCCGTCAGCACCTGGCACTCGGTCTCGTTGGGGCAGACCAGGTCGACCGCTGGCCACGCTCCTGCCGGCAGGTCGCAGGCGGGCGCCGGGTTAAAGATCGTATAGAACCCCAGCTCGTGAGCGCAAGAGAGTGCCGCGGCCGTTGCCGCAAGGTCACATTCGCCCTGGGCGATAAAGACGCTTCCGGCAGCCGGGGCAATCTCGCTGGCATCGCCGTCGAGCTCGTCGGCCACCAAGCGCCTCAGTGCGCGGGCAACGTCCTCGCCCGCAAGCGCATGGTTGGCGCCCGGCGACAGCACGATGCGGTTGTCGCTCTCGCAGCGAATGATAGTCGCGGTACCGGTCTCCACGTCATCGCGACGCGCCACAAACTCAACGCCCACGCCGGCATCCTGGAGCCCTGCCACGAGCGCATCGCCAAAGGTATCGCGCCCAACAGCGCCGATCATGCACGTGCGCGCACCCATGCGCGCAGCGGCAACGGCCTGATTGGCTCCCTTACCGCCGGCGTTGGTGATAAAACCGCTGCCATCGACCGTCTCGCCCGCGCGCGGCATGCGCTCGCACGCCACCGAAAGGTCCATGTTCATGCTGCCGAACACCGCAACGATACTGTGATCCGCCATGGAAACCTCCTCGCCTTCAGGCTTTGCGCCCACCGTCGACCAACGATTGTGCACTCTCGCACCCCCTATAACTTTAGTCCACTTTGATGTGGACGCGCGCTTGAGCTTGCGCCAGCAGCAAGCATTCACAGGGGCAGGCAGCTACAATGAATACGTGCTGATTATTCTCGTCATTGGATGATGTTTTATGGAACAATTCTCGCAATCGGGCTCGCGCGGTCGACGCCGCACGGGCAACGAGCCGGCGCCGCACGAACGCGTGAAGGGCGAGCGCCGTGCCAACGAGCCGCGACGCACCGCAAGCCCCCATCGCGCTTCTGCCAACAACGCGGGCCGCGCCAACACTCCCGCCGCGGAGCAGACGCCTGCTCGCCCCAAGTCCCGCTACATCCCTGCGCTCGACGGCCTGCGCACGCTTGCCGTCGTCGCGGTGGTGCTCTATCACCTCAACCTCACGTGGGCTCAGGGCGGCCTGCTTGGCGTCACGATCTTCTTTGTGCTTTCGGGCTATCTGATCACGCGCTTGCTGCTCAACGAAGTCGCTAAGACCGGCCGCATCGACCTTAAGAGCTTCTGGATTCGCCGCATCCGTCGCCTGGTCCCCGCCGTGGTAACGGTAGTGTTCGTGACCTGCGCGCTGTGCACCATCTTTAACCACGTGATGCTCACCAAGATGCGTCCCGACGTTCTGCCGTCGCTGCTGTTCTTTAACAACTGGTGGCAGATTGCCCAAAACGTCTCGTACTTCAACGCCCTGGGCGACCCCTCGCCGCTTACGCACTTTTGGTCGCTCGCCATCGAGGAACAGTTCTACCTGGTTTGGCCCCCGCTGCTGCTCGCTATGGTATCCATGCACATGAGCAAGCCCAACACGCGCCGCATGGTTCTGGGCCTGGCTGCTGTCTCCGCCATCGCCATGATGCTGCTCTATAACCCCGCCGCCGACCCCAGCCGCGTGTACTACGGCACCGACACCCGCGTGTTCTCGCTGCTGCTGGGCGCCTGGATGGCCTTTATCCCCGATCGCGACCTGGCGCCGGTGCGTCTCGCTCGTCGTTTGGGGCTCAATCGCCTGGCTGGCGCCGCCAAGCACGGCAAGAACGCCGAGGGCAAGCCTGGCGAGAAGGCCGACGAATCAGCCAAGACCGCCCCGGCACAGCCGAGCGCCCTCGTACGCTTTTGGTCCTCGCCCGCATCCATCGATGTGTTGGGTGTCGTGGGCCTGGCTGGCCTTGCCGCCATGGTCGCGCTCACCAACGGCTACACAGCGTTCCAGTATCGCGGCGGCACGCTGTTATGCTCCATCCTCACGCTCATGGTCATCGCGGCCTGCGTGCAGCCCCAGGGAATGGTTGCCCGCGCGCTGTCCGCCGAGCCGCTCGTGTGGGTTGGCAAGCGCTCGTACAGTATCTACCTGTGGCACTATCCGCTGCTGTTGCTCATGAACCCGGTCGCCAACATCAACGATACGCCCTGGTGGCAGTACATCTTGCAGGTACTTGTGGTAGTTGCCGTAGCCGAGTGCTCTTATCGCTTTATCGAAACGCCGTTTAGGAAGGGCGCCTTCGGCCGCACCGTCACCGAATTCCGCAATGGCACCACCACACCCGCCAACTGGGCACGCGCGCACGTCCCTGTCTGCGCAGCCTGCGCTGTCGTGTTGGTCGTCGCACTGGGCGGCCTGATCTTTGTGCCCGAGACGTCTGCGCTGAGCGGCGAGGGCGCCGAAGTTCTGAACAAGGAAGCCAAGAACACCGCGCCCACCGACCAGCAGGCGGCCGACGACACCGACAAGGACAACGACGGCTTCCCCGATGGCTCCTACGATCTGCTTATGATCGGCGACTCTGTGTCGCTGCGTGCCGTAGACACCTTTGACGGCGTGTTCCCGCACAGCCATATCGATGCCGAAAAGGGCCGCCAGTTTGATGCGGGGCGCGCGACATTTGAGGGCTATATCCAGCAGAACCTTGCCGGCAAAATCGTGGTCTTTGCCCTGGGCACCAACGGCTTGGTGACCGACGACCAGATCGATGCCATCATGTCCCATGCCGGAGACAAGCGCATCGTGGTGTTTGTAAACACGCGCAGCCCGCAGCCGTGGGTTGGTTCGACCAACCAGGCCATTGCCAACGCTGCCACGCGCTACAAGAACGTGCGCGTTGTCGACTGGTACGGATACAGCGCTAACCGAAATGACCTGTTCGACGGCGATGGCACGCATCTATCGACCACCGGCGTGACCGAGTATCTCAACTTGATCCACGACGCGGTCAAGAAGGACCTGCCCGTGCACCCCGAGGACCACGTCAACGACCCGCAGCCGGCAGCGGTCAAGTCTGCCACCGACGCACTCGTCAACGCGCTCGCTCTCAAGCCGCACAAGCTGGGCACCGACAAGTAACCTGCAGCGCAAACTTCCCACATCCGGAGGGGGTGTCTGCCACGGCAGACACCCCCTCCGGCAGTTAGGGACACTCCTGGCGCAGCCAATGAAGACCTCTACGGATGAATTCCAGGCCGCTCCGTCGCTCCAGACATCGTTTCCGCGCCTCGTGCCTGCCCCAAACAATCAAAACAAGCCCTTTTCGCCGCACCCTCAAAGGTCTGTGGGCAAAAAAGGGCAAATATGAGTACTGTTACCATTTTAGTAGCAGGCAAAACCACCCAAAATGACGTCCGAGCGACCCCTACAACCCCCTAAAGCAGCCAACCTGACTGGTTTAAGGCGTATTGGAGCCAATTTTAATGAACATACTAAAGGCTATGTTCATTATCTTTTAGGATGTAAATGCTATTCACTTAGCAACAGTACTCATATTTGGCATTTTTTGTCCATTGCTATATAACTAACACCCTATAGCAGACAAAAAACAGGCCGCAGCCCATCGCTGCGGCCTGTTCGGAAGCAAAAGTGGGCGCTAAGCGCTGTAACCCATCGCCTGCAGAACAAACATGACGACCGTGAGCACCGTAATCACACCGATAGTCGCCCAAGTGAGCACATTCCACACGCGGCCGTTGCGGTTAGTGCCCATAATGTGACGGTCAGCGGCAATAACCACCTGGAACACCAGAACCACGGGCAGTAGCACACCATTGATGACCTGCGAGGTCATCATAATCTGGAACAGATCGACGCCGGGCATAAGCACCAGCACGGCAGAGATACCGATGATGGCCGTAATGATGCCGCGGTAAACCGGAGCCTCGTCCCAGCTGCGATCGGCGCCGCGCTCCCAACCAAAAGCCTCGCAGATGGCACTCGACGTAACGCCCGGCAGCACGCAAGCAGCCAAAAAGCTCGCTGCGACCAGGCCCGAGGCGAACAACACCGTGGACCACTGGCCCGCGATGGGCTCCAGCGCGCGGGCGGCATCGGCGGCATCGCTAATCTGAATACCAGCCGGGAACAGCACCGTACCGGTCGTGATGATAATGAAGCCAGCAATGATATCAGCGGCGATCGAGCCGCTCACGGTATCAATACGCTGCAGCACGATGTCGTCCTCGCCCGCATTCTTATCGACCACGTTGTTCTGAGCCAAGAAGATCATCCACGGTGCGATGGTGGTACCGATTGTTGCGACCACAAGCGACACGTAACTGGGATCGTTCTGAATATTGGGGACGACCAAGTCGACCGCGACCTCGCCCCAGTTGGGGCCGGCCATAAACGCGGCGACGATGTAGGTCACGAACACGCAGCTTACCAGCAGCAAAATCTTCTCGATGCGCTGGAAGCTGCCCGACATGGTAAGCATCCACACCAGCAGCGCCACGAGCGGCACCGAGATGCTCGCCGGAACGCCAAACAGAGCAAGGCCACTCGCGATGCCCGCGAACTCCGAAATGGTAACGGCCGTGTTGGCGATCAGCAGCGCCGCCATGGCCAGCACGCTCCTGCGCACGCCAAAGCGCTCACGGATGAGCGAGGCCAGGCCCTTACCCGTGACGCATCCGCAGCGCGCCGCGGTCTCCTGCGTCACGATAAGCAGCACGGTCATGACGGGAAGCATCCAGAGCATCTTGTAGCCATAGCTGGCGCCCGCGCTGG
>URKU01000095.1 GCA_900548515.1 uncultured Collinsella sp.
AAACCTGCAAACTTGTTCACATGAATCATGTTTACCAAACCGCCCCGTTTCTGCCACGGGTACCGGCTTTCGTCGTCACGGGCGAGAGAGGGAAACCGCACCGTCCCAGCCGATGCTGGGCACGCAACGCCAGAGAGAATCAGAAAGCGCGTTCCCAGAGGCCGGACTTGCCGCCTTCTTTCTTGAGCAGGCGCACGTCCATGATCTCCATGCCGCGGTCGACGGCCTTGCACATGTCGTAGATGGTCAGACACGCGGCGCTCGCGCCGGTCAGCGCCTCCATCTCGATGCCCGTCTTACCCGTCACACCTGCCGTGACCAGCACATGAAAGCCGACCTGCCCGTCGGGACGTGCCGGCGCCCAGCCCTCGGGCACGTCCTCGGCAGACGTTCCTGCCGGAGCGATGGGCTCGATATCGCACTTGCTCTTGGTAATGAGCAGCGGATGGCACATGGGAATGATGTCGCTCGTGCGTTTGATGGCCATGATGCCCGCGACGCGCGCGCAGGCGAGCACGTCGCCCTTCTTGGCGCGGTCCTGCAGCACCATGGCCTGCGTCTCGGGGTGCATGAGGATGGTGCCCTCGGCAATAGCAATGCGATGGGTCTCGGCCTTGTCGGACACGTCGACCATGCGTACCTCGCCCTTGGCGTCCACGTGCGTCAGCTCGTCACGACGGGCGTCGCGGGCGGGCTCGGTGGCAGCACTGGCAGTCGGCTGCGCGGACGCGTCGGCGTTACCAGCATTCGCCGCAGCCGTGACTTTGTGGGCAGACATCGCGGCCCTGCGAGCGGCCTTGGTGGCATCGGCGTACCTGCTCTTGGCCATATGATCATCCTCCGATTTGGGACATAAATCGTTGCGTGCCCTCAATTATCGCGTGTTCCTGCGGTTTGTGGGCCACGGCATCGCGCCAAATCGAAAGTACCTGCATATCATCACCACGGCGCAGCGACTCACGCACCGAATACTCGGCATCGTTGAACAGGCACGGACGCACGTTGCCATCGGCCGTCAGGCGCAGACGGTTGCAGTTCGCGCAAAAATGGTTGGACATGGCACTGATGAAGCCGACCGTTCCCGCCGCACCCGGAAAGTGCCAATAGCGCGCAGGACCCGCGCCGGCAGGAGCGTCGTTGATGTCGAGCGGCTCGAGCTCGCCCAGCCCCGCCGCGGCTGCCCCGGCATTGATGCGCGCCCGCAGCTCGTCACTCGGCACGGTGTCGCTCGCGTCCCACAGCTCGGGATTGAGCGCGGGCGCGTGAGGGTCCACAGCGCAATGCGAGCTCGTGTGCTCGTCGCCGATGGGCATGTATTCGATAAATCGCAGGTGGATGGGGCGGTCGAGCGTGAGTCGCGCGAGGGCCGCCACATCCTGGTTGAGCCGGCGCACCACAACACAGTTGACCTTAACGGGCTCAAAGCCCCAAGCCAGCGCCGCGTCGATGCCAGCCATGGTCTGCTCGAGCCGACCCAGACGCGTGATCTTTCCAAAGAGCGTAGGGTCGAGCGTGTCGAGCGAGATGTTGACGCGGTTAAGCCCGGCATCTTTGAGCTGCGGCGCCAGCTTGGGCAGCAGGGCGCCGTTGGTGGTGAGCGAGATGTCCTCGATCTGCGGAATCGCGCGGATGTCGCGAATAAGCGGAATAATACGGCGGCTGACCAGCGGCTCGCCGCCCGTCAGGCGCACGCGGCGAATGCCCTCCCCCGCCACCAAGCGCACAAAGCGGGCGATTTCCTCGGCACTGAGCAGCTCGTCGTGTGCACGGGGCGCCACGCCATCGGCCGGCATGCAATAGATGCAGCGGAAATTGCACTTGTCGGTAACGGCAATGCGCAGGTAGTTGATGTCGCGGCCAAAGCCGTCATGTTGCACGTGCCCGTCCACGCGGCCCTCCCCTCACGCGGCGTTTTATTCTTCGGAAAACATAATACCCCATGCGAGAATCATGCCGACACCCGTACGACAGGACAGGCCGCTTCGAGCAAGACCGGCTTCCCAAGCCCATCCTCAGCACAGACCATCACAACATTCGTTGCTTTTCCCGTTTTTGGCAAAAAACGTCGAATGTTGTGATGGTTTGCCTGCCCACGGTACCCCGTAGAGGGACCAAAACGTCCCTAAAGGCCGCCGTCCCAGTGCCGAATCACGAATTCTCGCAGGTCGTTTTGACGTTTCTGGAACGCTTCGCTTCGGTCGCACTTAAGGCCCATAGCGAGCGCGATGGCGTTCATCGCCCGGTGCAATTGCAGCTGGTGGGCAAACTGAGTCCCGGTGAGGACGATCATCCTAAAGCCCAGCGCGCTCAGCACGGTCATACGCTCCGCATCCGACGCGCTGCGCTGTTTATCAAGATGGTCCGAGCCGTTGTATTCAATCCCTGTACCGCTTGCAGGCGCATATACATCGATCTCGAAATACCCGGCCTTTGCAAGATACTTGAACTCGTTGGGAACATTGACCCGATGGTTGAGCTCGATCTTGGCGTATCCCAGCCCGCCCTGGGAACGTTTTGCTACAACCATGATTGCGGTGGCCGTCTCCATGGGCGACCGCGCGCCATCGTGCACGCGCTTGAGCACGGCGGCCGCGCGTATAGCCCCCTGACGAGATCGGTTCTCATTGCAATAGGCAATCAAGTCGGCAACGGTATACCTCTGCCCCATCTCGATATAATCGCCTGTCGACAGATGATTCAAATGGTATCGGGCACAGATTTCGTAGCCATATTCCAGCTGCTCGGGCTCGCTCATCCACGAACCCGCTTGGACAAAGCACATGGCCTCATCAACCACCAGAAGGCCCTCTGCCACCTCGATAAGATGGCCTGGAGGTACCGGCGCCCCAAACACGTGGCACCTAAATCCAGCCGGCGTCGAGCGCTCAAAATCGAAGTTGACGAGCGTGTCGATATGATCGAGCTCTTCTCGTGGAATACCGAGCGAAACCAGATAGTCGGTAACGATCCCAACTGCCGTTGAAGCCCTCAGCCCCTTGGTATCAAGCCCCAATTTGGGCAGGTCCGCAGTCGGCTCTGCCTCGTTAGCAAGCGAGTCCTCATCGTATAGGCTGCTTGCTCGCGAGAGCGGCTCGGACGGGCGCGCCACGTTGTGGTACAGCCAGGCAGTCTTATGGGACAGGACGATCGGCAGGTCCATGAGCCCTCCAATGGAGTCGGATAACCAACCTTATTCCCCTGCCCACGGGTCCGCACACCTTCGTGCGCAAGAAAGCGATTCCACCCGGTCGAGTGGCAGAAAAACCATCACAACATTCGATGCTTTTCCCGATTTTGGCAAAAAACGCCGAATGTTGTGATGGTTTGAGGCGAGGTGAGAGGCACGGAGGGGTCAAAGCATCGTGCTCGAACGGGTTAATCCAGCTCTTTTAAGCCATGCGCCAGCTGCCAGTACTCGCCGTGCTGGGCGAGCAGCTCTTCGTGCGTGCCGCGCTCGATGATGCGGCCGTGTTCGAGGACCATGATGGCGTCGGCGTCGCGGACGGTGGACAGGCGGTGCGCGATCATAAACGTGGTGCGACCGCGCATGATGCGGTCCATACCGCGCTCGATGAGCTTTTCGGTACGCGTGTCAATGGAGCTCGTGGCCTCGTCCAGGATGAGCACCGGCGGATCGGCGACGGCCACGCGCGCGATGGCGAGCAGCTGACGCTGACCCTGCGACAGGTTGGCGCCGTCGGCCGTGACCGGTGTGTCGTAGCCCCGCGGCAGGCGGCGGATAAACGAGTCGGCGCAGGCGGCCTCGGCAGCGGCGCGCACCTCCTCTTCGGTCGCGTCGAGCTTGCCAAAGCGGATGTTCTGCGCAATGGTGCCGCTAAACAGGTGCGTGTCCTGCAGCACAATGCCGAGCGACCCGCGCAGGCTGGCCTTGGCAATGTGCTTGACGTCGATGCCGTCGTACGTGATCTCGCCGTCATCGACCTCGTAGAAGCGGTTGATGAGGTTGGTAATAGTCGTCTTGCCGGCGCCCGTCGAGCCCACAAACGCGATCTTTTGCCCCGGCTTGGCAAACAGGTTGAGGTCCGTGAGCACGCGCGCACCTGGCACGTAGGAAAAATCCACGGCATGGAAGCGCACGTCGCCGGCAAGCGGGACCAAGTCGCACGTGAGCTCGGTGCCGTCGGCAGCCACCGCGCGGCCCGACTCATCAACGGCTGTCACATCATGCAGATGCCCGTACGCGCCCACGCCCTGGCCCTCGGGAATCTTCCACGCCCACGCGGCGTCGCCCGTCTGCACCAGCTCCACGCAGCCCTCGTCCACCTCGGGTTTAAGGTCCATAGCCGCAAACAGGCGCTCGGCACCGGCCAACGCGTTGAGCAAGAAGTTGCCGAGCTGCGTAAACTGGTTGATGGGCATGGCGGCCTGGCGCACAAAGACCAGGTAGCTTGCAAGCGCGCCCACATCGGCGAGCCCCTTGATGCAGAGCATGCCGCCCGCCACGGCGACGATGGCATAGTTGACGTAGCCAATCACGACGGTCATGGGCACCATGGAGTTGGCATAGCTCACGGCGGCGGTACCGGTGCGGCGAAGCTCGTCGTTGCGGCAGGTGAAGCCGGCGACATTCGCTGCCTCACGGTTAAAGACCTTGATGACCTTTTGACCCGAGACCATCTCTTCGATATATCCGTCCAGGTCGCCAAGCGATGCCTGCTGGGCAGCAAAGAAACGCTTAGAGCGCGCGCCCGAGTAGCGCGCATACAGCACAATGGCCGCATCGCACACGAGTGTGATAATCGTGAGCTGCCAGTTAAGGATGATGAGCATAGCCGTGGTGCCCACAACCTGAATGGCGGCCTGAATCACGTTGGCAAAGCTGTTGTTAAGCGCCTCGGAGACGGTGTCGACGTCGTTGGTGAAAAAACTCATGATGTCGCCCGAGCGCGTGCTGTCAAAATAACTGAGCGGCAGCGTCTGGATGTGCGCGAACAGGTCGCGGCGAATATCGGACACCACGTGTTGGGCCGCGCGCACCATGATCTGTGAGTAGCCCAGGGCCGAGAGCACGCCCGCGGCGTAGATGATCGCCGTCAGGATGACCTGCTTGGCGAGCAGTTCCTCCCCGCCCGTAGCCAAACCGTTAACGATGGGGCGCACCATGTAGGTGCCGGCGAGGCTCGCGATGGCGGCAACGGAGGCGAGCACGCCCACCGCGAGCAACGAGAACTTGGCATGCCCCATGTAGGAGAGCAGGCGGCGCACGGTGCGCTTGAGGTCGGCCGGGCGTGCTTGGGCTGCGGTCTTAGGCATGGCGCTCACCCCCTTCCAAGGGCGATCCTCCGGGGACGGAGGAAAACGGATCATTCGCGCAACCATCGTCGCTGCCGTCGCCGGCGTCCGCGTTCCCCGCAAACTCCATCTGCGAGGCGTAAATCTCCTGGTAGATGTTGTCGCCCGCCAGCAGCTCCTCGTGCGTGCCCACGCCGTGGACACGACCGTCGTCCAACACCACAATGCGATCGGCATCCATGACGCTCGCGATGCGCTGGGCGATGATGAGCACGGTCGTATCGGAAATCCGGGCGATGTGCTCGCGAATCTTAGCGTCGGTCGCCATATCGACCGCGCTGGTGGAGTCATCAAAAATGAGCACGCGCGGATTCTTGAGCAGCGTGCGCGCGATGCACAGGCGTTGCTTCTGGCCACCCGAGACACCGGCGCCGCCTTGGCCCAACTCGCCGTCCAGCCCGCCGATGCGATCAAGGAACTCGTCCACGCACGCCGCGCGGCAAGCCGCGAGGAGCTCATCGTCCGACGCCTGCGGATTGCCCCACTGCAGATTCTCGCGCACGGTGCCCGTAAACAGCACGTTCTTTTGCAGCACAATGCCCACGGCGTCGCGTAGGGTCGCGAGGTCGTAGTCACGCACGTCACGTCCGCCCACAAGCACGGCGCCCTCGGTAGCGTCGTACAGGCGCGCAATCAGCTGCACAAGCGAGCTCTTGCCCGATCCCGTACCGCCGAGGATGCCCACCGTCGAGCCGCTCTCGATGCGAAGGTCGATATGCTCGAGCACATCCTCGTCTGCATCCGCGCGGTATTTAAAGGAAACGTCGCGAAACTCGATACTGCCGTCCGCTGGTGCCGCAATCGCGAGGTCTCCCGCGGGGTTGGCGATAAAGGGTTCCTCATCGAGCACCTCGGCGATACGGCCCACACTCGTAAGAGCGCGCGTGAGCAGCAAAAACACGTTAGAAATCATCATGAGCGAATTCATGATCAGCAGCACGTAGCTCATAAAGCCCGTGAGCGAGCCCACGCCCAGCTTGCCGGCGAGAATCATGCGGCCGCCAATCCACAGGATGGAGAGCGCAGCCACGTACATCGACAGCTGAAACACCGGCAGGTTGAGCACCGCGCTGCCAAAGGTCTTTGTCGCAGTGCGCGCAAGCTCGGTATTGACTGCGTCGAACTTGGCCTCCTCGTGCTCGGTACGAACGTAGGCCTTGACGGCACGCACGGCGGTGAGGTCTTCCTGTACCACGCCGTTGAGGTGGTCCATCGAGGTCTGGAGTTGGCGGTAGAGCGGACTGACGCGATAGGTGATGACGCCCAGTACGATTGCCAGCACGGGCAAGATGATCGCAAAGACGGTGGCGAGCGGGCGCGACAGCATCAGCGCGTAGATAAGGCCGACGATAAGCGTCACCGGGCCGCGCACCATAGGGCGAAAGCCGTTGCCCACAGCATTTTGGATAACGGTGATGTCCGTGGTCATGCGGGTGACGAGCGAGCTGGCGTCGTAGTTGTCCAGGTTACCAAAAGCGAGCGTCTGAATCTTTTTGTACTCGGCCTCGCGCAGGTTGGCGCCTAGGCCCGAGGCAACGCGGGCGGACGTGCGGGCATAACCCAAGCCCAGTACCAGCGAAAGCGCAGCGCACACCAACATGTACGCACCCTGTAGCAGCATGTAGTTGATATCACACGCAGGCACGCCCACATCGATGATGTTGGCCATGATGACCGGGATAAACAGCTCGAGCACCGTCTCGACCGACACAAAGAACACGCCGAGGATGGCATCGCGACGGTATGCCCCTAGATAGGAAAACAGTATTTTGAGATTGCGCACGCAGGTTCAACCCCCATCAAACGTTGTTCGCAAACGCACGTATTATTGCGCGCCGAATAATGGTGTCAAGTATTCCGAAATCGTTTTCTGCAAGGTTAGCGCCGGCGGCGAGTTCTCGTGATGTGTGTCCATATTCACTCGGAATAATGGTGCGCGAGACTTTTTTCGCTCCGGCGTCAACACAAACCTTGACTCTACAATCGTTGTAGGGTTTTCACTACACTGGTAGCTA
>URKU01000096.1 GCA_900548515.1 uncultured Collinsella sp.
CTTAAAGTAGGCGCGCTGATCGCCGACGATGCGCGCAATTTCCTCGGTGTTCATGACACCCTCCTAGTTCTCGTCCTCAAACATACCACCCGCGACGACCTCGTACATATGCTCGAGCTCCGAGCGGTCCATCAAAAGTGGAACGGGGTACAGGGGATTGGCCTCGGCATCGGCATGGGCCGCCATTTGCGGAATATCGGAGCGGCGAATACCCGAGACATATTTGGGGATTCCCAGGGCCTCGTTCATGCGGTCGACCCAATCGATAAAGGCCTCGGCCGCAAGACTGTCCTGCGCGGTAGCCGGCGCAATGCCCGCCATGCGAGCAAGATCGGCAAGCTTGGGGGCGGCGGCGTCACCATAAGCGCGAAGCATGTGCGGCAGGATGATCGCGTTGGCCAAACCGTGCGGAATTCCGTATCGGCCGCCTAGACTGTGCGCGATGGCATGAACGTATCCAACATAGGAGCGCGTAAAGGCAACTCCCGCCTTATACGCCGCCGAAAGCATATTGCGACGCGCACGCATGTCGTCGCCATGCTCATAGGCCTCGAGCAAATTGTCGTGGATGAGCTGCACCGCCTGTCGTGCCATCTTGCGCGTATAGGGCGTGGTGCTTCGCCCGATAAAGGCCTCGACGGCATGCGTCAGGGCGTCCATACCCGTCTGCCCCGTAATGGAGGCGGGCAAGCCGCACGTAAACTCGGGGTCGTGGACTGCAAAACGCGGGATGAGCACAAAGTCGTTAATGGGGTATTTGTAGTGCGTCCCGTCATCGGTAATTACCGCCGCAAGCGTGGCTTCGCTTCCCGTACCGGCGGTAGTGGGAACGGCGATGAGCAGCGGCAGGCGACGATGAATCCGCAGCAGGCCGCGCATCTTGTTGATTGGCTTGTTTGGCTGCGCAATGCGTGCGCCCACGCCCTTGGCACAGTCCATGGCCGAGCCACCGCCAAAGCCGATAATGGCCTGGCAGGCGCTCTCTCGATACAGGGACGCCGCTTCTTCCACGTTTGAAACCGTGGGGTTTGCACGCGTTTCGGCATAGACCGTAACGCCAATCCCCCTGGATGCGAGCGCCGTCTCGAGCGGTGCCGTGAGCCCCAGACGGGCAATGCCGGGATCCGTCACGATAAGGACCTTCTGGATCGAGCGCTTTTGAAGCACCGCGGGCACATCCTCGGCATGCTCTAAAATGCGCGGCTCGGTATAGGGCAGGATCGGCAATGCAATGCGAAAAACCGTCTGATATGTTCGGCACCAGGCACGACGGGCTAGATGCATAAAGGAAACTCCTTCATTTGTTGATAGGTCAACATTTGCTCGCCCGATTGTACTCAGCGGCGGTCAAAGACGGCCTGCCAATCGTTAATCAATCAACATCTTCATATCTCGAAATTGTTTTATTAAAAATCATTCCTAATAGGCTTCACATTTGGTTGCATTTATGGATAATAGAACTCGTCAAGACGCACGTCCGGAGAGGGCCCTTACGGGACCGGACGAGCGCACAATCGCCATCGATCGAAAGGATCGAATCATGAAGTTTGTTTGCCCCGTTTGCGGTTATGTGGAAGAGTTCGACGGCGATCAGCTGCCCGAGGACTTCAAGTGCCCCCAGTGCGGCGTTCCCGGTTCTCGTTTCCTGAAGCAGGAGGAGGGCCAGCTCGAGTGGGCTGCCGAGCACGTCGTGGGCGTCGCCAAGATGGAGGGCGTCTCTGAGGACATCGTTGCCGACCTGCGCGCCAACTTTGAGGGCGAGTGCTCCGAGGTCGGTATGTACCTGGCCATGGCTCGCGTCGCTCATCGCGAGGGCTATCCCGAGATCGGCCTGTACTGGGAGAAGGCTGCCCACGAGGAGGCCGAGCACGCCGCCAAGTTCGCTGAGCTCCTGGGCGAGGTCGTGACCGACTCTACCAAGAAGAACCTCGAGATGCGCGTTGAGGCCGAGAACGGCGCCACCGCCGGCAAGACCGATCTTGCCAAGCGCGCCAAGGCCGCTGGCCTCGATGCCATCCACGACACCGTGCACGAGATGGCTCGTGACGAGGCCCGCCACGGCAAAGCTTTTGCCGGCCTGCTTAAGCGCTACTTTGGCTAAGCCAACCGCTTGAGACATAACCTCTAGCTCGATGAGGCCCGGACCGTATTGGTCCGGGCCTTTTTCGTGCCTCACGAACTTGTTAACGCCCTGAAATAGGACCGTCTTCGGCATCGGCTTCTCGTCAAAAACTAAGTGAGTAGACTTTTTGGAACTTGCCGAGCAGACCATCCATATCACTTTATAAAGCCGCAGGTAAATGCCTTGTTGCAAAACGACCTAGTCGCCAAAGTGACAAAAGTCTACTCACTTAGATTCGCAGCCGTCCACGATCGAGCCATTTTGTGTCTAACGGGCATCTTTCCGTCGATTACTCCCAATTTTGTCCAGTCAATGAATAGTTCAGACCGGAGTAATATCTCAGCCCTTTGCTCATCCGAGCTTTTATCACGATATTCAGCATCGAGCATCCTGCATATGGCCTTAACGATCGCGCGGAATCTATCCTCATCCGATATCTGTCTGTGTGTCAGGAGAAGCACATCGTAGCCCATGGCCTGAAGGGCCGTCATGCGGTCAACGTCACGCAAGCCATCCCCTGCGCGTCCGTGCGAGGCCTTTCCCTGACATTCAATGGCCACCTGTCGCCTACCGTCCGGTGAAGAAAGAAGTAGGTCGATATATACACGGGACTTTCCCACAATCGCTCGAGCACTTGTGCCTAGCATCACTTCAACATTAAGCTCTATGTCGCAAAAACCTTCGCCTCCCAGGGATCGCGGCAGTGCAAGTAGCAAATACGCCTCGACCTCAAAAGGCGACGCGGCACCCAATGGAACGAGTTGCGATACCGCCATAAATCTATTGCCGTAACGCATCCCGCAAACATCTGAACAAAAACGGTCAAGGTCTCCGCCCAAAACCAAAGCGTCTCGACGCCATAAATTTGAGGCGGTGCCGTCCTCGGACGGGCAGCGCACCCAACCGAACGTTGTCGAAATCGCGCCCGAATCAATTGCACGCGAAAGCTCCGCCTCAAGTGCCGCCGGCAGAGCGCACACCGCAAACAAGCCACACATCTCCGCCAATACCAAAAGAAGCTGGAGATCCGTCAGGTGCCGCGACATGATGAATGCCGTCAGTAGAGGAGACGTAATCAAAAACCCATGCTCCGTTTCCAGCACGGATTCCCTGGGAAGCTCACCAAGAAACAGCCGCTGCCTAATGCTGGCTGGACAAGTCCGTTTGTTTCTCGTCCGAACCAATGTATACAACGGAAAACCGAGTGCGACCGCAGCCGTCGGGTTGCGGGCGAGATCATATCGCTGCCGGTCTTCTTCCGGTCGTGGAAGCGGCGGACACAAAGCGCGGACTTGAGGAGGCAAACGCCAGTACCTAAAAGCCGATATGTCACAAAGTAGATCCTTCATAGGCACAGGAGAACACGAATTTCAACCCAGTCAGTCACGCATTGGCGCGAACGCACCAAAAATGGCGCCGAACGGACTGCCAAGTTTTCAACAGCCCTCCCCAACTGGCCAAAAGCTTGTCGAGAGCTGGACGAAGCCCTGTTGAAAACCCCATTTTTTTCGCATGCAAAAGCTTTATGCGGCAAGTGAGTAGACTTTTTTGAACATCCCGAGCAGGCCGGTCATCCTGCTTTTCAAAACCGCAGGTAGATAGCTTGTTACAAAACTGCCTGGTCGCCAAAGTGCCAAAAGTCTACTCACTTAGATTGCAGAGTGCCCCCATTAGCTGCAATTCCAAGGTATTAAGCACTTTTGGACTCAAATCGTCATACTGAACAAGAATTTGAGTTGAGTTTTCAGGGACAGATGCGCCATCAGCGCACCAAAAGCAGTCACTGACATCGACGAACGGGATACTCGAGCGCGTGAGGGCCCGCACAAAAGAGCTTCCACCCGCTCCGCGCTCCGCAACTACGGTGAAGTAAAGGCCCGCGTCTGCATGCTCGATCGAGACCTCTCCTGCCGGAAATACCTTCCGCACAAGCGCCATCAGGCCATCACGCGCCTCACGAGCACGAACGCGCACGCGGTTCACATGTCGCTCGTAATCACCCGATTCCAGCAAACGAGCCAAAGCGACCTGGTCAACAGAGCTCACCGACGAGGCGTAGAAACCAAGGTTGCGCCTAAACCGCTCCATTAGCTCATCGGGCAACACCATATACGCCAAACGCAACGCCGATGAAAGGCTCTTCGAAAACGTGTTGGTGTAGATAACCGACTGGGCGGCATCGATCGATGCGAGCGCGGGAATCGGCTTCCCGGCAAGGCGAAACTCACAATCAAAGTCATCTTCGATGAGATACCGACCTGGTCGCTCGGCGGCCCAGCTCAGAAGCGCATAGCGACGCGCAATGCTCGTCACAAGGCCGGTCGGATACTGATGGGACGGCATCAGGTGAAGGACATCGGTCCCGCTTTTCTGCAGAGTGCTCAAGTCCACGCCCTCATCATCCAACGGGATATGTCGAACTTTGCAGCCCATAGCCTGATAGATACGCGTCAGACGCAAATAGCCCGGGTCCTCAACGGCATACACCTTGTCGGCTCCAAGCAACTGAACCAACATGGTATCGAGCAGCTGGGCGCCTGCACCGATAACAATGTTGTTGGGGTCGACATTCATGCCCCTTGTCCCACGCAGATGGTGAGCAATTGCGCGTCGCAGCCGAGCGGTGCCCTGCGCCGGTGCGGGCGAAAAGATTTCGCGCTCATCTTCGGATGCCAGCGTCGCCCGTAGTGCGCTTTGCCAAAGCCGCGCCGCCTCCAAAGCGGAAGGAGAAAGTGCATCGAACAGCTCGACCTGTCCGTTGACATCATGCGCGCTGAGGCCCACAGAGACGGTATCTCGGTCGATGCCCTGCGAAGCCAAAGGCAAAACCGGTGCATCCGGAAGCTTGCAAGCGTAGTAGCCACGACGCGGCATTGAGCAAATATAGCCCTCGGCAAGTAACTGGCTATATGCATTCTCGATGGTAATGACACTGATTCCCAGATGACTGGCAAATGCGCGCTTAGACGGAAGATGCTCCCCCGCCGCAATACGTCCAGCAACAATATCATCTCGAATTTGCTGGTAAACATACTCATAAAGCGATGCTTCGCCGCGTTTTTCCAAATTGTAGTCAAGCATGAGTTTGCCACCTGACCTTATCGAGCTGTTCAATCTGGTATTAGGCTGACCTTATTATTATCTCGAAAACTGAGTATTTTGCCATACCCAGCTCCCCGATAGGATGTTCCGTCAAGCAATGCACATGCCAACCAAGGGAGCAACCATGGCAGAACAGACCAGCAAGGCCGATCGCGTCAAACTCAATCGCGAACTCGCGCAGATGCTCAAGGGCGGCGTCATCATGGACGTCACCACGCCCGAGCAGGCACGTATCGCCGAGGAGGCAGGCGCCTGCGCCGTCATGGCACTCGAGCGCATCCCAGCCGACATCCGCGCCGCAGGCGGCGTCTCGCGCATGAGCGACCCCAAGATGATCAAGGGCATCCAAGAGGCCGTCTCCATCCCCGTCATGGCCAAGTGCCGCATCGGTCACATTGTCGAGGCGCAGGTCCTGCAGGCCATCGAGATCGATTACATCGACGAGTCCGAGGTTCTCTCCCCTGCCGATGACGTCTATCACATCGACAAGACCCAGTTTGACGTGCCATTTGTCTGCGGCGCCCGCGATCTGGGCGAGGCGCTGCGCCGTGTTGCCGAGGGCGCCACTATGATTCGCACCAAGGGTGAGCCGGGTACGGGCGACGTCGTCCAGGCCGTGCGTCACATGCGCAAAATCCAAAAGCAGATCCGCGACGTTGTTGCCCTGCGCGACGACGAGCTCTTTGAGGCAGCCAAGCAACTGCAGGTTCCGGTCGAGCTGGTACGCGAGGTCCATGCCACGGGCAAGCTTCCCGTCGTGAACTTTGCCGCCGGCGGTGTAGCGACCCCGGCCGATGCCGCGCTGATGATGCAACTGGGTGCCGAGGGCGTCTTTGTCGGCTCGGGCATCTTTAAGAGCGGCGACCCCGCCAAGCGCGCCGCTGCCATCGTCAAGGCCGTGGCAAACTTCACCGATGCCAGGCTCATCGCCGAGCTTTCGGAGGACCTGGGCGAGGCCATGGTGGGCATTAACGCCGACGAAATCGAGATTATCATGGAAGAGCGCGGGCGCTAGTCCAGCAGAAAGGATCGCACATGAGCGATTATGCAGACCAAACGGTTGCCGTGCTGGCGGTCCAAGGCGCTTTTGCCGAGCACGAGGCAAGACTATTCGAGCTTGGCGCACACTGTATTGAGCTGAGGCAGGCGGCTGATTTGAAGCAGGACTTTGACCGTCTGGTACTTCCCGGCGGCGAGTCTACCGTTCAAGGGAAGCTGCTTGATGAGTTGGGCATGCTCGAGGAGCTTCGTGCCCGTATCGCTGAAGGTATGCCCGTCCTGGGCACCTGCGCCGGCCTGATTCTACTGGCTCACGACCTTGCCGCCCATGACGATAAGGGCACGCCGCGTCTGGAAACCATGGATGTACTTGTCGAGCGCAATGCCTACGGCAGGCAGCTCGGCAGCTTTCGAACCAAGGGGCAAATAGCCGGCATCGACGGTGAAGTGCCGCTGACGTTTATCCGCGCGCCCCGCATCGTCAAGGTCCACGGCGACGCCAAGGCCTTAGCGAAAGTCGACGGTCGTATTGTCGCCGCCCGTCAGGGCAACCAGCTCGGCGTAACCTTCCACCCCGAGCTCGACGACGATACCCGCCTCCACGAACTGTTCCTACAAATGTAGGCATCGAAATCAACAAACGAAACGAGAGTGGATGATCTCCCACTTTGAGCTTGAATGCAGGCTCAAACCGGGAGATCATCCACTCTTGTTCTATGTAGTCGTTTAAGAACGTCCCCAATGACTACAAGGAGTGTCCCAAGCTGCCGGCAGAAAAGGAACGTCCCTAACTGCCGCATCCGGAGCAAGACAACGCCGCAGGCAGAGGACGGACAGCGAGCGGGTCGCATTTGAGGCAAGGTGACGTGAAACGAAAGGGCGCTGACCTTCTGGTCGCGCCCTTGAAGTTGA
>URKU01000097.1 GCA_900548515.1 uncultured Collinsella sp.
CGCACCGAATACCTGCTGAGCGACAACATCGACGAGTTCTTCGCGAGCGTTTTGGAGCAGACGGACGGCAAGCTCGACTACGTCGTCGACGCCATCGACACCATCTCGGCCAAGCTCACCATTGCCAAATATGCTCAGGACCACGACATTCGTTTGGTTAGCTCCATGGGCGGGGCCAACAAGCTCCATCCCGAGTGCCTCCGCTTTGCCGACATTTTCGATACGGTACGCGACCCCATGAGCCGCATCATGCGCAAAGAATGTAAGAAGCGCGGAATCAAGAGTCTGCACGTGCTGTTTAGCTGCGAGGAATCGGTTAAGACCCAACCCCGCGATCCGTCCAACATCCACGAGCGTACCGAGTTGGGTACCGCTAGTTTTATGCCGCCCATCATGGGTCAGATGATTGCCGGCGAGGTTATCCGCCAGATCAGTGGACGCGGCACCGAGCGTGTGCGCGCCGACGGCCAACGCCTGGACTAGCGGAGTGCGCCGAGATGGAGCCCCGGTTATTTGATGCACACTGCCATCTTGATTTGATGGCTCACCCGGACGCCGTTGCCGATGAGGCGACGGCACTGGGCTTGGGCCTATTTGATTGCGGCGTCGATCCACGTGACTTTTCGGCCGCAAACGAGCGCGCCCATCGCCAACCAAGCATCATCGCCGGCATTGGGCTTCACCCCTGGTGGCTTGCCGACGGTCGCTGCGGTCCTGCCGAAATCAATCTGCTTTGCGAAGTTGCAGCCCAAGAGCGCTACATCGGCGAGGTGGGACTCGACTTTTCTGCGCGCTTTGCCGGAAGCGAGCCGCTGCAAACACAGGCACTTGACCGGCTCTGCGAGGCTCTCGCGCAACATCCTCTTACCGGGCGTGTGATATCAATTCACGACGTTCGTTCGGCAGGAGCCGTACTGGACGTCCTCGAATCGCATGGACTACTCATCCCAAACCCCGACTCCCCCGCTATCATCTTCCACTGGTTTAGCGGTACTTCGGACGAACTCGTCCGCGCGCGTAATGCGGGCTGTTATTTTTCCGTGAACGAGCGGATGCTCGCCACCAAGCGCGGTCGCGAACACGCCCGACAGATCCCACTCGATCGTTTACTGCTCGAGACCGATGCGCCGGCGGAGGCAAACACCGAAACAAGCGCACAGTCGCTTATCAGATCGCTCACATGGACCTCAGAACGCATCGCCTCACTCAAAAACCGCGACGCAGAGTGCATCGAGTCGGCAGTTTTAGCAAATGCGCACTCTGTTTTTGACCTTCGCTAGCCCCGGTGGGCAAAAAATGCCAAATATGAGTACTGTTGCAAATCCAGTCACATTATTTTACGGCAAAATAGTGCCTTGATAATGTACAGCTATCCATTATCAAGGCACTTTAAGGTGGTTAAAGTCATTTTTAGCAGGTTTTAATCACTCGCAGACACCCAACTAGGCCCTCAATAGCTTAATTTCGCTGTTACTAAATTAGTGACAGTACTCATATTTAGCATTTTTTGTCCATGGAGTCCCGGGGGGCGACAATTCGACTCCCCGGGACTGCTCACCTATTCGGAAATCGGCACTCCATGGCCCCAGGAGCCTTCCATGCCGCATACGGTCGAAGCAAACCCCGCCGCAAAGTCGAGTGCACGCTCGATGGCCTCGGCACCATCCTCGCCACGCTTGACGGAATCGAGATAACACATCAGGAACGAAGTCAGGAATGAGTCGCCCGCACCCATGGTGTCCTTCATATCCGTTACCGGCTTAGCCAGTTGGCGGTAATAACGATCGCCATCATAGGCAATGCAGCCCTCAGCGCCAGCCGTTGCCGATACGAAACGCGGACCTAGGCTCCTCACCCATGCCAGACGCTCGCGAATCTCATCCTCACTCGCGGCGTCTGCCGCGCTAAAGAACGCGAAGTCAACGTAGGGAGCAATCTGCTCGTAGTACTCGTCGGTCGAATCGTCCGAGAAGTCAAACGAAACCGTGATGCCCGCGGCCTTCAACTTGGGAAGTTCACGCTCGGTAAAGCAATAGTTGCCCGAGTGGACTACGTCGAACTGCTTCACGTACGCAAGGTCAAAGCGATCGAGCGCATAGCGCGCATCACCACGGATGCCGCCCTCATTGGAGCCAAGGAAAACACGGTCGCCGTTAACGACGGTCACGCGTGCCGCACCGTTCTCGCCGATGAGCTGCTTGCACTTGGCAAGCTCAACGTCCTCATCCTCAAGACTCGCAATCACGTGCTCGGCAGCAGCGTCATTACCAAAGATGCCCATATACGCGGAGCGCGCGGCTCCGCATTTCTTGGCATACACGGCAAAGTTCACCGCATTGCCACCCGGATACATCGTGCGAATATGCTCGTAGCGGTCGACGACGTTGTCGCCAAACCCCAGTGCGCTCACGTTAAATGCCATAGCGCGCCCCTCTCTTATGCCAGCGGAACCACTGTTGTGACAACAATGCCGCCCAGAATCTACGCGAGTTCCAGCAGGTCCGGCAGCTGGTCGATAATCTTGTCCGCGGCATCCTGGCTAAAGCCAAAGCGCTCCTCGCGCTTGGCAATGACCGTCAGGCCGGCTCGCTTGCCAGCGGTGATGCCAGGCACCGAATCCTCAACGCAGCAGCAGCGATTCGCGGGCAACCCCAGCAGGTCCAGCGCATGCAGGTAGATGTCGGGCTCGGGCTTGCTCTCCTTAAACTGCTCGCCGCTCACCACATACTCAAAGGCATCCGACAACCCGCACGCATTGAGCACTTCCTCGATGCTATTCATGGGAGACGAGCTGGCGAGCGCCACGCGAACGCCGCGGCGCGGCAGCTCTCGAATCGTCTCCACGGCGCCTGGGTTAATCAAAGCCTGATAGTCGCGCGGACGTTTATGCGCCCACTCGTCCCAACGGGCCAACGCTTCCTCGCCAGTAAAATGCCCCTTACCGGCGCGCTCAAACCAATCGACCAGCATATGTAGGAAGAACTGATGCGAAGTACCGACCTGCCCATTCAACTCCTCTTGAGTCAGGTTAAGCCCAAGCTCCTTGGCAAACGCGGCAGTCTCGCCCAGGTAGTAATACTCGGTATCGACAATGACGCCGTCCATGTCAAAGATAACGGCGTCGAACGGAAATGCGGACACGGCACCCTCCCTAACAAAAGGACGCCCGCAAGCAGGCGCCCGAGCCATGCATTAATCGGCGATTCTAACCCAGCAGCTTATCCAGCGTCACCGCAATGCCATCTTCGTTGTTATCGGCGGTCACCATCTGGGCTACAGCCTTAACCTCTTCGACGGCGTTACCCATGGCAACACCGGTGCCGGCCCACTCAATCATGGACTTGTCGTTCTGGCCGTCGCCAAACGATACGACCTCACTGGCATCGATGCCGAGCTTGGGCAGGGCACCCTCGAGTGCGCGGGCCTTGTCGATACCGGGCGCCGTGTACTCAAAGTACCAGTCGGCCGTAAACATGCCCGAAAGCGTCTGCTTAAAGGGCGCATACATCTCCTCGTAATGCGCCTGCAGGTAGGCCGGATCGCCCGCCGTCAGCAGCTTGTCCACGGGATAAGCATCAGCGACCTCATGCAGGCTCTCCACCTCGCGAATCTTAAGATCGCACGCGTCGCGCTCATACTTGACGATATTCTTCTGCGAGCCGTCAGGCAGCGTGATCATGCAATGGTACGAGTCCTCGACGTGCAAATCGCGACCGAGCGAAATCATAGGGATCACGTCAAAATTACGCAGGTGATCAATCAGGCGATGCAATTCGTCGGCAGGCATAGCCTGATCGAACAGCACCTCGTCGGTCTGGGCATCGACGACGTGTGCGCCGTTAAAGGCCACCAGCAGACCGTCATGGTTTTGAAGGTCGAGCTCTTGCGCCAAGGCGTGCAGCCCCCATGCGGGACGGCCCGAAGCCAAAATGAGCTTAATGCCCGACTCCTGCGCCGCGAGCAGCTTCTCGCGCGTACGCGGGCTAATCACTTTCTGATCGTTGGTGAGCGTACCGTCGATATCCATCGCGATGGCTTTGATTGCCATATATGCCTCCCTGTCATTGAACAACCTTGTCTGAGCCATCATACAGAACACCCATCGCGACTCCGTTTACAACGGGCAAAAAGTCATATTGTCTCGAACATGAACAGCGTGTGGTCGTGAAGCTTTATCGCTCAGGTCAAATACGTCTGCTAGCGACGCTCATCCGTCGGTGCGCCCTCGACGATCGTGATGCCCGCCGATGCACCTAACGCGCTGGCGCCGGCCTCGATGAATGCGCAGGCCTCTTCGTAATTATGGATACCGCCCGCCGCCTTGATTGCCACGGCATCGCCGAGCACCTCGTGCATCAGCCGCACGTCCTCGAGCTTAGCACCGCCAAAGCTTCTGCCGGTCGATGTCTTAAGGAATCCCGGCTTGGCCTCCAGCGCGATCTCGCATACACGGCGCTTGGCGGCGTCGTCGCCGTCCAGCTTGCACATCTCGACGATTACCTTGTCAGTGATGCCATGCGCGCGACAAAAATCAGCAATGGTAGTCATCTCGCGCTCGATGGCATCAAAATCGCGGTTCTCGATCGACCTCTGATTCAAAACGTAGTCAATCTCGGTAAAGCCACACGCAGCGTATTCCTCAAACCTCGCAAGCTTCTCCTCGAGCGCCATAGTGCCCTGGGGAAAGTCGATAGCGCCGGCAAGGATGATGTCAGAGTCCTCGAGCATGGCGCGGCCCGTCTCGTACTCCTGCAGGTTCGCAAATACGCAGCGAAAGTTGTACTTTAACGCCTTCTCGACATATTGCTCAAACGTGTCCTCGGGGGCATCGATATAGTCGATGTATTTGTTGATGGGTTTGGCAAGCGTCATGCTGGGCCTCCTTGTTCAGGACTGACAACCGATTCGTGGTTTCACGCGAAAAACCACGTTCAATGTACGCCCGGCATGCAAGGACAGCGTCCGCATTCCGACAAGTGGTATGAAATTAGCTTTAAACGTATATTTACAGACAGCGAATGGCACCGCACGCGGATGCCGACAGCAAGACATCCCCCTCCTCAATACACCCTCATGCCCCTTTACTGTTTGCGACCAGAAATGATGAGCTGCACAACGTCGTTAGCGGTCGAATTCGACCTCTGACGACGTCACGCGACCCATCGTATCTGGCCGACAACAGAAAAGGGGCCCGTATCCCAACGGATACGGGCCCCTTTCGGCCATGACCTATCTCAGCAGCAAAGACCACTTGCGGTGAGCGCGGTAGAACTCGATCGCACCATCTTATCCGAGCCGGGGCACGTTCGCATAGCGTGGCGCGTGACGGTTGCAAAACCACCCCATTTGAAACAAAGGCAAAAAAGTACTTGCAAAGACGCGTTCCGACATATAAGTTGATAAAAGACCGCCGTTGCGGTTTTAAGTAGATCGAGCATATGAAGTTTGAGTTTTAGCGTATAAGAGAAGGAAGATCGGCAAAGTACAACCCCAAACACAATGACAACTTAATGAGGTAACTGCCACATGTGAGGCACCCAGGGCATTGCTGTCTCGATTTTGAGCACGATGCCTTCCGCCTTGCATGGGCCGTTCCATCCCGCCCCTGCAGCAACCGCCTCACGGGCTCATTGAAAACCGCATAGCACCCCAACGTCAGCACATCACCCACGGCAAGCACATCACGCACGACAACCAACACATCAACAAACAGCACGAACATCAACCGATTGGAGAAGCTATGACAAACCACCACGCTGAAGACGGCGATAAGAAAAGCATTCTGGATGCCCGAATTGAGCGAGCATATGCAAACGAATATGACGCCGCCTTTGCCGCCGCAACCATCAAGAACTACGCGTCGCTACCGCTCGCGACGATCTTGGCCGACCACCCTCAACTGCTGAAGCGCTGCACAAAGATCATGGGCGACCCCGACATTCGCAAGCTGACAGACCCCTATGCCCCAAAACGCGACAACGATTCGTACGTTCTTACCGTAGGCTGCCTAGCCCATATGCTTACGGCGCTCGACACGAAACTCAAGCTCGAATGGGAGCCCGACGAGCGTCATGAACTCGAAAGCAAACGGAACACCCTGCGCACCGCACTGTTCCTTCCGTTGGACGGCCTCAAGCGCTGCAACGTCGAGCTCAATACACAGGCGCGGCAAAAGCCCGGGACCACGGGGCAGAAAACTCCAAGACCCCATGCGGCCATCGTCGACCGCAACCGATATAACCGCATGACCGCGCACTTTTCCGCCGAGGGAGCAGCCATAAGGACGCTGATCGACCTGCTGTGCCTCCTGAGCATCAACGAGCTATTTGAGGGCTATCTCGCCCTTGTTCCCGCGACGGCACCCAAGTCGGTAGCAAAGATCATCGAGACCTGCAGACGCCAGTTTGAGCGCCATCGCAATGGCAGCGAGATGAACGCCAGCATCGCGCAGTACTACGCGGCTCATTACAAAAATGACGGATGTGCCCCTGTCGAGCATCAGCTGCGGCTCGCCTACACCACGCCCGTCGCAACGCTCCATCGCTTTGAAGCCCTTGGCGCTTGCGAGCCGCACGAACAGGCAGCCTGCCCCACAACCGAGCTCGATCTCAGGCTCGGACGAGCCCTGTAGCCCGCCAGCCCCTCCGCGGGCAACAATCCTATTCCACAACACAACCAACAGAAAGGAGTCCTCATGGACACCAATCATTCCCCCATCATCAGCCCCCTCACCATGCGTGAATCCGCCCGAGGTATCACGCTCACCAGCATTTACGATGAGATGCTCGCCCGTCGCGAGCTCTCCGTCATGGGAAACATCGAAACCCCGATGGCCCACGACCTATGTCAGCAGATTCGCCTGCTCGATGCCACCGACCCCAGCCGCCCCATCACCATATTTGTCGCCAGCGCCGGCGGAAGCGTGCGATCGGGTCTTGCGATCTATGACGCCATGCGCCTCGCATCGTGCCCCATCC
>URKU01000098.1 GCA_900548515.1 uncultured Collinsella sp.
CTTATCGGCGACTTCTTCGACTCAGAGCGCAGCTTTAACCTGGTTGTGTCGCTGGTGGACATTCGCCACGACCCCAGTAAACTCGACCATGACATGATCGACTACCTGCAGGGCAACGAGTTCAACTTTATCGTCTGCCTCACCAAAGCCGACAAGCTCAGCCGTACCCAGCAGGCCCGCCAGGCAGCAGCCATCAAAAAACAGCTCAACGTTCCGGCCGAGAACGTGATCATCACAAGCTCCCAGACCGGTATCGGCATCGATGAACTAAAAAAGCGCATCGCCGAGGCCTGCCTCTAGCAAGTGCTCCTTACCAGCAAGAGCCCCTGCCAATAAAAATCAACTATCAGCTCGGCGCCCCTTCAAAGCGTGGGTCCCTGTAGACGTCCTCAGCAAGGTAGGCGCAGGGACGGTCGGGATGTTCCCTCAAAATCATTCCGCAGCGCGAAGGCCCCTTGTCCGTCGCTCCGTAGGAGCAGGACAAGGGGCCTTCATGCGCGAGGACGATTTTGAGGGAACATCCCGACCGTCCCGGACAGGTATATGGGGAGGATGT
The DNA here is from genome assembly GCA_900548515.1 of uncultured Collinsella sp. Classification (GTDB taxonomy): domain Bacteria; phylum Actinomycetota; class Coriobacteriia; order Coriobacteriales; family Coriobacteriaceae; genus Collinsella. The sequence goes on from URKU01000098.1 coordinate 557, forward strand.
CTACAGGTACTCGATTTGAGCGCCCTCGGTGTCGCACGTCAGAATATGCGTGTCGCACTTAGGGAACTGTTCGCGCAGCTTGACCTGCAGGAACTTTGCCACGATGGTGTCGTCGGTCACCGCCATAAGGGTCGAGCCTGAACCGCTGATCCAGATGGTCTTGGCGCCGCCGTTAAGGCAGGTGTCGCGCACTGCGTTGTAGTCGGGGATGAGGCGGCGGCGATAGGGCTCCTGGATGCGGTCGTCGTTGGCGGCGGCAATCAGGTCAAGGTCGCCGGTCTCCAGGCCGCGCGTCATGCCCGCGATGCGGCCCATCTGCCACACGGCGGTGGAGAGCGGAATCTCCTGTGGCACGACCTTGCGCGCCTCACTCGTGTGCACCTCGTAAGGTGGAATCACGGTAATAAAACGCAAGCGATCGCTCACCTCGTAGCGCAGACACTGGGGGAGCGAATCGGTCGGCGTAAAGGAGCAGACGGCGCCGCCCAGGATAGCGGGGGCGACGTTATCGGGATGGCCCTCGACCTCGGTGGCAATGCGGACGAGCTCGGCGCGGTCGACGGTGTGGCCCGTCAGCGCAGCGGCCGCCATGATGCCAGCGACGACGCAGGTGGAGCTGGAACCCAGGCCGCGGGCGACGGGCACATCAGTTTGAATGTCGATGGCAACGGGGAAAGCCGACTCGCCCCATGCGGCCAGTGCATCCACAAAGCTCACGTAGACCAGGTTATTCTCGTTTTGGAACTCCTCGGGGCAGCCCGTGATGGTGAGCTTGTCGGCGCGCTCGAAGGTGAAGTGCGAGTAGAGGCTGACGGCCATGCCGAGGGTATCGTAGCCGATGCCTAGGTTGGCGCTGGTTGCTGGGACGGTGATTTTGATCATGTGGGTCCTCCTGGGCGGGTCTGGCCGTTTAGTTCGCTGCTCGGGCAGTCCTGGCTCGCTCGGAAAGCACATTAAGTGCTTTCCGGCTCGTGCGGAACTCGCGACGAACTAAACGGCCAGACCCGCTCGCATGCTCGTCATCATTCCGAAAGCTAAATAAATAGAAGGTGCGCCGGCTTTCGCCGGCGCTTAATAAGGGATCTAGTTGGTGCTCATTCGTTTTGCTGCGGACTCGACGTAGCTTGCCATCTCGTCGACGTCGCAGACGTCTTCGAAGCGGACGGGCTTGGACTCGAGCTCGGCGAGCTGGGTCGGGGCGACCGTGTTGGTGGCCTGCTCGAGTACACGCATGGCCTCAAAATCATCCTCGGGAACGTCGAGGCCCAGGGCGTCGCAGCAGGCGCGCGGGAACTTGTAGGGGCTGGCGGTCGAAAGCAGCACGCGGGCCTTGGCGCCCTCGGCGGGGGCGACCTGCTCAAAGACGTGATAGCCGCAAGCGGTGTGCGGGTCGATCACGTAGCCATTTGCGTCCCAGCAGCTCTTGATGGCAGCGCGGACCTCGTCCTCGCTGGCCCAACCGCAGGCAAACACGCTCTGGATCTTGGCCAGCAGCTCGGCGGGCACCTCGTAGCGACCCGTCTGGGCAAGCTGCTCCATAAGGCCGGCAACGAGCTTGCAATCGCCGTCGGACAGGAAGTAGAGCATGCGCTCCAGGTTGGAGCTGATGAGGATGTCCATCGACGGCGAGATGGTCGTGAAGAACGGACGGTTACGGTCGTAGACGCCGGTAGTCAGGAAGTCGGCAAGCACGTTGTTCTTATCGCTCGCAACGATGAGCTTGGCGACGGGCAGACCCATGCGCTTGGCGTAGTAGCCGGCCAAGATATCGCCAAAGTTGCCGGTCGGTACGCAGAACTCCACGGCGTCGCCGGCCTCGATGGCGCCGGCGCGCAACAGCTGCGCATAGGCGGCAAAGTAGTAGACGACCTGCGGTACCAGGCGGCCGACGTTGATGGAGTTGGCACTCGAAAGCACCGTGCCGGCAGCCTCCAGACGTTCGGCAAGCTCCTTATCGGCAAAGATGCGCTTGACGGCGCTCTGGGCGTCGTCGAAGTTGCCGCGGATGCCGCAGACGGCGACGTTGTCGCCCTCCTGCGTGGACATCTGCAGGTTCTGGACGCGGCTGACTTTGCCCTCGGGATAAAAGACGGTGATGCCCGTGCCCGGAGCGTCGGCAAAACCGGCGAGCGCGGCCTTGCCCGTGTCGCCCGACGTGGCGGTGACGATCATGATGCGCTCGGCGCCGCCGTTCTTGGCAGAAGTGCGGGCCATGAGGCGGGGGAGCATCTGCAGGGCGACGTCCTTGAAGGCGCTCGTGGGGCCGCCAAAGAGCTCCATCACATAGGTTTGAGGGACGTCAGCGCCCGGCGCAGCGTCGAGTTTGACGAGCGGCGTAACCTCTTCACTCACGAACGTGCCACGGTATGCCTCGTCGACACACGCCGAAATTTCTTCGGCCGTGTAATCATTCAGTAACATTCCCAACACATCTTGAGCGATTTCAAAGTACGATTTATCTGCAAGCGAGCTGATATCGACCTGCTGGGTGCCGAGCTCGTCCGAGACAAACAAACCCCCGTCGGGAGCGATGCCGGTGCGGATTGCCACCTTACTTGAGCACGATAAAGTGCGTCCTCGTGTACTATGATAAGTTCCCATATAACACTGCTCCTCGGATGCCTTGGTCCCAATCGGTGACCCCATGGTATCAGAGCACGCAAAACAGGTTTGCAGAGGCTTTTAGAAAGGTAACCTCCACGCCATGATAAAAATTGCCAAGTTTGGCGGCTCGTCGGTCGCCGACGCCGAACACTTTAAGAAGATTAAGGCCATCGTCGATGCCGACCCTGCCCGCCGTTTTGTGGTGGTTTCCGCCTGCGGTCGCCGCTTTAAGGGCGACACCAAGGTGACCGACCTGCTCTACCTGGTTAACGCGCACGTTAAGTATCACGTGTCGTGCGAGGAACTACTCGAGGACATCGGCCAGCGCTATTTTGATATCGCTGACGAGCTGGAGCTCACCTATCCCATCCGCGAGGAGTTTGCGGCCTTTGCCGAGCGCGCCCGCTCGGGCGGTTACTCTACCGAGGAGCTCGTGAGCCGCGGCGAGTACTTCACCGCTCGCCTGATGGCCGAGTACCTGGGCCTGCCGTTCCTGGACGCCGCGACGGTTGTGGCGTTCCATCACGACGGTACGCTCAGTATGAATCGCACCTCCGAGCTGGTGCAGGAGTACGGTCAACAGGGCGGCTTTGTTATGCCTGGTTTCTACGGCGCGACGCGTGAGGGCCAGATCAAGCTGCTCGACCGTGGCGGCGGCGATATTTCCGGCTCGATTTTGGCCAAGTGCCTGGGCGCCGACCTGTACGAGAACTGGACCGATGTCTCGGGCTTCTATTCTGCCGATCCGCGTATTGTTCCCGAGGCTCAGCCCATTGCGCGCGTTACCTACGAGGAGCTGCGCGAGCTTTCGTACATGGGTGCGAGCGTCCTGCACGAGGAGGCCGTGTTCCCTGTGCGTGAGGCGGGTATTCCGCTGGTCATCAAGAACACCAATGCGCCGCAGGACCCCGGCACCATCATTAGCGAGACGGCTGATGAGGGCGAGGCAGAGCCCATCATTACCGGCGTGACTGGCAAGCGCGGTTTTGTCGCCATCAACGTCGCCCGCGACCGCACCAAGCCCCGTGTTGGCTTTATGCGCCGTGCGCTTTCGGTGTTCGAGCGTTATGACGTCTCCGTCGAGCATATGCCCACCGGTGTCGACCGCTTTGGCGCCGTGGTGCAGGAGCAGGACGTGCACGACTCGCTGTACTCGCTCGTGGGCGACATTCAGCAGGAGGTCGAGCCGCTCGAGATCGAGGTTGTCGAGGGCCTGGCGCTCATCGCGACCGTCGGCCGTAACCTGCGTGGCCGCGCAGGTATCTCGGGCCATCTGTTTGGTATGCTTGGCCAGGCCGGCGTGAGCGTGCGCATGATTTCGCAGAGCTGCGACGAGATCAACATCATTATCGGTGTCGAGGAGAAGGACTTCGACCTGGCGATTCAGACCATCTACCGTGCTTTCTCCGACGAGAACGGCATTGTGAAGGTCTCCGACTTGGAGGCTCCCGCGCCGGTCGATCCCGCTCTGGCTGCGCTCCACAAGTAGCTGCTATCTCGCTAGATTTTTGGGACTCGCCTCAAAAATCTACGGCGGGGCGTTTCGTTTCGGTTTCGTTTCGACGGGGCGGGTTTCGTGCCTGCCCCGTTCTTGTATACACTGGCAACAATAATCGGCCTGCTCGGCGTGCGGGCAAAAGCCACAACCTTTAAAGGGGGAAGCATGAAACAGTACACGGTTGCTATTTTGGGCGCGACGGGAGCCGTGGGCACCCAGATGCTCGGGTGCCTCAACGAGCAGGAGTTCCCGGTCGGTAAGCTCAAGCTGCTGGCGAGCGCGCGTTCTGCGGGCAAAACCGTCGAGTTCCGCGGCGAGCAGATTGTGATCGAAGAGGCTTGCCCCGAGGCCTTTGAGGGCTGTGACATCGTGCTCGGCGCTGCCGGCGACGATATCGCCAAGGAGCTGCTGCCCGAGGCCGTCAAGCGCGGCGCCGTCGTGGTCGACAACAGCCATGCTTTCCGTATGGATCCCGAGGTGCCGCTGGTCGTGCCCGAGATCAATGCCGACGATATCAAGTGGCATCACGGCCTTATCGCCAACCCCAACTGCGCGACCATCATCGGCCTGGTTCCCACGTGGCCGCTGCATCAGCTCGCCGGTGTGAAGCGCATGATCGTCTCGACGTATCAGGCGGCTTCGGGTGCCGGCGCTCCCGGTATGGCCGAGCTCGAGGCTCAGCTGGCCGCCCTGGGCCGCGGCGAGGAGATTCCCGAGCCGCGCGCGTTTGCCGCCCAGCTGGCGAGCAACCTGATTCCGCAGATCGGCGGCGTCAAGGAGGAAGGCTTTACCTCCGAGGAGATGAAGCTGCAGAACGAGGGCCGCAAGATCATGCACCTGCCCGAGCTGCGCGTGAACTGCACCTGCGTGCGCGTGCCCGTGCTGCGTTCGCACTCCGAGAGCATTACGCTCGAGTTTGAGCGCGACATTACGGTTGACGAGGCCCGTGCTGCGCTGGCTGCTGCTCCCGGCGTCAAGCTGGTTGACGATATGGTTGCCGAGGATGCACACGACCGCTTCCCCATGCCGATGGATACGTCCGACCAGGATCTGATTTGGGTCGGCCGCGTGCGTCGCGACATCTCGAACCCCGAGGCCGCGCGCGGTATCACCTTCTGGTGCTGCGGCGACCAAATCCGTAAGGGCGCGGCAACCAACGCCGTCCAGATCGCTAAGCTGCTCTGCGAGTAGTGCGACCTGTCCGGCGGGGGCCGGGCTTAGTTTTCAGAACGTCCTCGACCATGTGTGGCGCCTTGTCCTGCTCCTTCGGAGCCGCGGACAAGGCGCCACACTGGTCTGCGGAGTGTTCTGAAAACTAAGCCCGACCCCCGCCTGCGGTGACGTTGCTGCAAGCGGCCTGCGATGGGGCCGTTGTTGGTTGGGGCCGCTGGGCTGATGTGGGGGCGCGTGGCTGTTGCGGGCCCTGGTTCTGGCGGCGGCCCCGGCGCTTCGCGCCTGCCGCCTTGGGGGACTGTGGGGCGCGGCCGGTAGCTGCGGCGCGTTGCGCCTGCTGCCTGGGGTGACTGCGGGGCCGTGACGGCAGCCGCGGCGCTGTCGCGCCTGCTGCCTGGGGCGACTTTGGGGTTGGGGTGAATCGGGGTCTAATACTTTCCCGTGAAGTGAACGAGCTTATTTGGACCCCCGAAGCATTGGCATATTTTGACCGCTATTTCCTGCGGTTTTACAGCGTGAATCCTGCGGTTTTTTGGGCTAAAGGTGTGGATGCTCCGGGGCTTCGTTTTTACTCGTTCACTTCTCGGGAAAGTATTAGAGCTCAGCTGATAGAGGTACCTCTCTGGCGTCGAAGCCCTGCGTCTTCTTCGCTTGATTGGGGAAAACAGCCTCGCTTAAGCAATTGCGAGCCCGCCCAGACGTATCTGCGGGGTTGTCTGCACAATTCGCGGTATTATGTTGCGGAGTTTTGAAAGGAGCCGCTGGTGGTCACGACGACGTTTGCCTCGCCTTTGGGCGAAATCTTGCTTGCCGCTGATGGCCGCGGTCTGACGGGGCTTTGGTTTGAGGGGCAGGAACATTTTGGCTCCACGCTTCTCCGGGAAGACTCCGAACATGTTGAAGGCGCCGACGCGGTTTCCGGTATTGGCGGCATGTCGTCGGTGAGTCCGGCAAATGGCGCGGCTTCTTCGGTGCTTGAGCGTTCTTGGGCGTGGCTGAATGCTTATTTTGCGGGGCAGGAGCCTCGGTTTACGCCGCCGTTGCATATGATTGGCACGGCGTTTCAGCGTGAGGTTTGGTTTGAGCTGCTTTCTAT
>URKU01000099.1 GCA_900548515.1 uncultured Collinsella sp.
CGCGCCACTACATCATGCGCTCCAGCTGGGTCATCGGCGAGGGCCGCAACTTCGTCAAGACCATGAGGGGCCTGTCCGACCGCGTCGCCGACCCGGAGGACAAGCTGGAGCAGATCACCGTCGTGGACGACCAGCTGGGCCGCCTGACCTTCACGCGCGACATGGCCGCGGCCATCTTCCACGTGCTGGGGGCGCACGCCCCCTACGGCACCTATAACTGCACCGGCTCCGGGGCCGTCAAGTCCTGGGCCGACATCGCCCGCGCCGTCTTCGAGGCCGCCAACGGCAACGGGGACAAGGTCGTGCCGGTGTCGACCGCCGACTACTACGCGAGCGCCGAGGGCCCCGTCGCCCCGCGCCCGGTCCACTCCGCGCTCGACCTGTCCAAGCTCGAGTCCGCCGGCTTCCACATGCCCGACTGGGAGGAAGAGCTGGGGGAGTACCTCAAGACGCTCTAGTAGCTATTCAAATTCCGAAAGAAAAGCCGCCGCTTGTTAACGGCGGCTTTTCTTGTTGGTGGCTATTTGCGCAGAGGTGCCAATAGTATTTTGCGGAAGATTTACCTCTCGTTTGTTTTGTCGTTGCGATAGTCATCGAAAGCGTATTTTGCTGTACACGTTGACTTCCCACTGCTTTTTTTCGACCTTTGCCACGGAGTCGAGGATGAATCCGGTTGCGAGGCTCAGGCCGCACAGGAACATAAACGAGGCGGCGAGCATGGCGGTGGGGAAGCGTGGGACGAGGCCGGTTTGGAAATACTCGACAACGATGGGCATGCCCAGGGCGAGGCCGATGATCGCAAACAGGAGCGCGACCAGGCTGAAGAACTTCAGCGGACGGTAGTCCTTGAACAGCGTACCGATCATCGCTATGACTTTGATGCCATCGCTGACGGTGTTGAGTTTGGACTCGGAACCCGCGGGACGGTCGCGGTACTCGATGGGCACATCTTTGATGCGCCAGCGGTGGTCGACGGCGTGGATCGACAACTCGGTTTCGATCTGAAAGCCCTCAGAAAGCACGGGGAAGGTTTTGACGAATGGGCGGCTCATGGCGCGGTAGCCGGTCATGACGTCATCGAAACTGTAGCCATAGATCCACTTGATCATGGCGCGTACCAGGTTGTTGCCAAAGCCGTGGAAGGCACGTTTGTTCTCCTCGGCGTAGGTGCCGTTGGAAAGGCGGTCACCCACAGTCATGTCGGCCGTGCCGCTAAGGATGGGCTCGCAAAGGGTCTTGGCTGCCTCGGCGGGGTAGGTGTCGTCGCCGTCGACCATCAGGTAGCAATCGGCATCGATGTCGCGAAACATCTGGCGGCAGACGTTGCCTTTGCCCTGACGGGGCTCAAAACGCACCGTGGCGCCGTGCTCGGTGGCAATGCGTGAAGTATCGTCCGATGAGTTGTTGTCATAGACGTAGACCGTCGCCTGCGGAAGCTCGCGGTGGAAGTCGTCGATGACCTTACCGATCGTGAGGGCTTCGTTGTAGCAGGGGATAATGACGGCAATGGATTCAGAATTCACTCAATGCTCCTTTGAATTTCAATTTCTGAAAGTATAGCCGTTTGCGCCTGGCATCCTAAGATGTGGGTTAGTTCTCCAGTTTTGTTGCGCGAATCGTTTGCATGGCTGTCGGGTCTATACTGTTCGTTTGTCAACGATTACGAGTAAAGGAGTTGCATCCGTGTCGGATCAGACAAAGCAACAAGAAACTCGCAGTCTGCCTGCGACGTTTGCTAAGAATGAATTTGAGAAGGACGCGTTTATCCTTCGTCAGCTGGTTACCAAGGATTTTAAGATTAAGTATCGTCGCAGCGTTTTGGGCGTTGCGTGGTCGGTGCTCAACCCGCTGCTGATGATGATCGTCATGGCCATCGTGTTCTCGACGATTTTTGCTCAGGGTCGCAACGGCTCCATTACGCCCGAGATGTACCCGCTGTACTTGATCGTGGGTAACGTCACCTTTGCCGTCATGTCCGAGTCTACGAACCAGGCGCTGACGTCGATCGTGGGTGCTGCCCCGCTGCTTAAGAAGGTTAAGGTGCACCGCTGGGTCTTCCCGGTGCAGAAGGTGCTCTTTTCGCTGGTGAACTTTGCCTTCTCGCTGGTCGCCGTCGCCATCGTTATGCTGTGGTTCCGCGTTATGCCTTCTTGGCACCTCATTCTGCTGCCTGTTTGTCTGCTCTTGCTTATGTGCTTCTGCATGGGCCTTGGCTTGATGCTTTCTGCCCTTACGGTCTTCTTCCGCGATGTCATGCATCTGTGGAGCGTTGTCATTACGGCGTGGACCTACCTTACGCCCATCTTCTGGACGACTGATTTTGTCGCGCAAATGCCGCATCTCGTGCGTATTTTGGTGTATGCGAACCCCATGTATAACTACCTGCAGTTTATGCGTGATATCTTCCTGTTCCAGACCACGCCTTCGCTTATGACGTTTGGTATGTGCGTCGCTTGGGCGGTTCTTGCGCTTGTTGTTGGCTACACCGTGTTCCATAAGTCTGAGCGCAAGTTCATCCTCTACATCTAAGGAGTGCTGTGATGACTGAATCTGTTGTTGATTACAGCGAGCAGCCTCTGGCTGTCGAGGTCGACGACGTCACCATGATCTTTAACATGGCGTCCGAGTCGCTGACCAACCTCAAGGAGTACTTCATCAAGCTTGCCAAGCACGAGCTGTTCTTTGAGGAGTTTAGAGCGCTTAAGCACATCTCGTTCGATATTCATCGCGGCGAAGTTGTCGGTCTGGTTGGCACCAATGGTTCCGGTAAGTCTACGATGCTCAAGATTATCGCTGGCGTGCTTGAGCCAAGCGAGGGCAGCGTTAAGGTGCACGGTAACATCGCGCCGCTGATTGAGCTTGGTGCTGGTTTTGACCCCGAGCTGACCGCCCGCGAGAACATCTATCTGAACGGCGCCCTGCTTGGCTATACCAAGGAGTTCATCGATGCCAACTTTGACGGCATTATCGAATTCGCTGAGCTGCAGAACTTTGTCGATATGCCGCTTAAGAACTTCTCCTCGGGCATGGTGGCGCGTATCGCCTTTGCAATCGCGACGATTACCGAGCCCGATATTCTGATCGTTGACGAGACGTTGTCCGTCGGTGATGTGTTCTTCCAGCAGAAGTGCGAGGACCGTATCCAGCACTTTATCCAGAGCGGCGACGTGACGGTTCTGTTCGTTTCGCACTCTATGGAGCAGGTTGAGCGCATCTGCCAGCGTGCCGTTTGGATTGAGAAGGGTGACCTTCGCATGGACGGCCCGGTTGATGAGGTCTGCAAGGCGTATCGCGAGCAGTTCAACTAGGTTATAATTACTTGCGCCTGACAGGCTTGCGCTTGCTTGGGCGTGCGGCTATTTGCTCCATTAGCTCAGTTGGATAGAGCAGGGGACTTCTAATCCCAAGGTCGACGGTTCGAATCCGCCATGGAGCACCATCGTTTATTAAGCCCAGACCGCTTGGTGGTCTGGGCTTTTTCACATGCCGGTGTTCTTTGTTCTTGCCGGGTATACGTTTAGGCCGAAGCCGTGGCGTGAGCTGCTATTGTGCTGCTGATGTGGATTGGTTATACGGCGCGCCAAAGGGGGCTGGAGCCGAGCGTGAGCAAGCCTCTGCTTATGACGCTGCCAGCATCGTGGTTCTTCGCGTCAATCGTACGCTGTGCCTGCGATATTGGATTGGCGTACGTGATCAAGAAGGCGTAACAAAAGCGGGGAGGACCAACTTGGCCCTCCCCGCTGTATCTAGTCTGCCTTCAGGCACTCGGGCAAGACGTTTGCAACTGCATTCATCGCCTGCGGCCTCAGGTACTGCTCATTGAGCTTTACCTTTCTGTAGGCGTAGCGAGTGTCTGCCGAGTATTTGATCAACACATCGGTGAAGAACCGCTCCCAGCTCAGGTAGTCGCGGCTTTCGATATAGCTTGAGGGATCCTCGAGGATTTTTAAGATATCGTTACTGGGAATGAGGCCAGATTGCAGGAGTGTCCACTCGAATGATTCGGGGAGGAACAAGCGTACGTTCTTGTAAACGCGCTGTCCGAGCACCTTTTCGATGTAGGGACCAAATGCTGCTCCGTCTCCAATAGCAAGGATGTTTTGCTCGGGACATTCGTGAATCGTACGTTTTAGATTCGCAACGCCGGTGGCGGTATAGCAGGGGATCCCGAGTCGGTTGCAAAGAGCGTCGTAGAATTGATAGCCAGATTTGCTATCCTCGACAACTACGGCGTCGGGTACCTCGAATCCAACATTTAGATCCTGATACAGCATACTTGCCGTGTGGTCATATAGCGGCTTGGTCACCGAGTAGAAGCGCCTGTCGCTCTTGCGGCCATTGATTGTTTTACTTGTCGTGTTGACTAGCTTCAGGATCTCATCAACGCTGTAGGGGAGCTCGTTGGCATCGCGACGAGATATCAGAACAAAATAGTTGGACGAGCCGTTGACGGCTTTGGCGAAGTCCTTTGAGTAGATAAACTCGTTACCCTCATCTAGAAAGACGATTGAATCTTCGATGATCGATAGCTCGCGCTCCCAGCGTCTGCCGGAAAGCGTTTCGCAAGGCACGTCGCAACTGAGTGCAACGCCGCTTTCCGGTCCTCGGTCGTTGTAGTCGCGAATCATCGAGATGAGCGTCGTTTTACCCGTGCCGCTGTTGCCGCGTATAAAGGAAATATTGCGCTTAAACGTGAGTGTGTATTTGACCTTTGCACGCTCTACGACAACGGTATGCGTTCCCTTCATTACTCATCAACATCCAAAAAGTCATTCGTGGCGCCGACAAACTCCTGCATGTTTCTGACGATGCGGCCATCGTTTTCAATGCGGATTTCAAAGCTCTTCCAGGGGAATTTCATGATGTGGTATAAGGTCACCATCACATCCTGCTCTTTGCCGATCTTGAGTAGCCAGCGGGCACAGTTGTCTCCGCAGGTGGATGCGTTGAACACCATATTTGGGAGATTGCGCACCAGCAGCAGCGTCTTAACGCCGCCGGACAGTTCGAGTGGGGTGATCGAGCCCAGCTGTTTGCTTACGATGTTGTGGGGACCGATGAGCTCTGATCCGTCCACGCTTTTAATAATCTGTGCGGCCATAGGGTCTTCGAACCATGAGTCCAAGTATGAGTTCCTAAAATAGGTTTCGGTATCGTAGATGGAACCGGGGTAATCCCCCAGATGGATGCTTAACATGCGCGTCTCCAGACGTTGTGTGACTGCAATGATTATATGCCAGTAATAAAGTGCCGCCAGTAGCGAGGTTGCTGCTGGCGGCACTGGCATTATTAGCGTGTGAATCGCGTTGATGGATTTGCTCGCGAGGCTACTTTTCGAGACGTTCCCTCAGCAGCTCCAGCGCGTGGGCGTAGCCTTGCAGGCCCTCGCCGGTGATGGTGGCGAAGCAGGCTAGGCGGGCGTAGCTCACCTGGCGGAAGTCTTCGCGCGTCTCTACGGCGCTGATGTGCACCTCGACGGCAGGGATGGCAACGGCCTTGAGGGCGTCGAGGATCGCCACGCTCGTATGCGTGTAGGCAGCCGGGTTGATGACGATGCCGTCGACCTTGCCGTAGGCCTCCTGGATCTTGTCGACGATGTTGCCCTCGTGGTTGGACTGGAAGACCTCGACCTCGTCGAAGCCCTGTGCGGCGCCCGCTTCCTGGCAGATCTGCACTAAGCGGTCGTAGTTGTCGCTGCCATAGATGCCCGGCTCGCGAATGCCGAGCATGTTGAGGTTGGGGCCGTTGATGACGAGTGCTTTCATGGTTGCTTCCTTTGCAGTCGAGAAACCACCACAAAGGTGCCTGTCCCCTTTGTGGTGGTTTTTTTAGAGAGCGGGTGGGAGGGTGTCGAGGAGGGCTTGGGCGGTATTGGCGGCGCAGTCGCGTGAGTCGATGATGTGGTCGGCCCAGGCGCGGTAGCGTGGCATACGTTGTTCCGCGAGCTTATCGATGCCGTCGCGTGCGGTGATGGGGCGGCCCTTGTGGGCGAGCTCTTCGAGCTTGCGGTTGAGCATCACAATTTTGCTGTTCTGGTGCAGCAGCGGATAGTTCTCGTCTCGCGTGACCACGCCACCGCCGGTGGAAAGCACCAGGCCGCTGCGCTTGGAGATGTCGGAGAGCGCCGCCGTTTCCTGCTCGCGGAAGGCCGCCTCGCCGCGCTCGACGATATAGTCGGCGCAGGGCATCCCCAGGCGTTCCTCAAGCGCGCGATCCAGGTCGATGTGCTCTCGCCCCGTGAGCAGGGCAATCTGCTCACCCACGCGGGTCTTGCCCGAGCCCGGCATGCCGATCAGCGCGATGTTCTGCTCGCGGCGTGACAGGCGCTCCGTTACGTCCAGAATGCGCTCGCGCGGAGTGACCTGGCCGGTGTAGTGCTCAACGGCTTGCGCCGCCTGGGCCACGAGCATGAGCAGACCGCCGATGTAGGGGATGCCGCGGCGCTCGGCCTCGAGCATGAGTCCCGTGCGAGCGGGGTTGTAGACAATGTCGATGACGCCCTCGAGCGCACCGAGCCCCTCGAGCGTACAAGGCGCGTCGGGGCAATGGGGGAACATGCCGGCAGGCGTGCAGTTGACGAGCAGCGCGGCATCGGATTGCTGCGCGATGTTGTCGTAATTGACCTCGCTTGTGCGACCCACGGGTACGACGATGGCGCCCAGGTCGTCGAGCACCATGCTGGCAGTGGTGCCGGCGCCACCGGTGGCACCGAGCACGAGGGCCTTCTTGCCGGCAACCTGGGCGCCCAGCTCTTCAACCAAGCACTGGAAACCGAAGTAGTCGGTGTTGTCGCCGCGCAGGCGGCCGTCGGGCAGGCGCGTGATGGTGTTGACGTTTCCCATGCGCTCGGCGAGTGGGCTCAGCTCGTCCAGGTAGTCCATGACGGCGCGCTTGTAGGGGATGGTCACGT
>URKU01000100.1 GCA_900548515.1 uncultured Collinsella sp.
CTTGCCGGAACCGGCGGGGCCGTCGATGGCGACGATCATGCAATGCTTCCTTTCGGTGATTAACGTGCTGGTATGGGACGCGGGAGCTGTTTAGGTTGGCGGTCTGCCTAGCCGGTGTAGCGCTCGCGGTAGGTGTTGCGCTTGGGCGCGGAGCCGTGGCTGCCGTGGTGACGCGTGCGTGCCGCGGGCGTGCCCTGGGGCTTGCCGCTGTCGCGCTTGGAGCTGGCCTGCTTAGGCGGGATGCCGCCGGCCTTGAGGATCTGCACCTCGCGGTCGGTGAGCTCTCGCCACGAGCCCTTTGCCACGTCCTTGAGCTCCAGGCCGGCAAAGTTACAGCGATGCAGGCGGATCACGGGATGGTGAATCTTGCCCAGCATGCGCTTGACCTGGTTCTTACGACCCTCGCGGATGATGACCTCCACGGCGGTGGTGCCGGGCTTGACACCCTGCGGAGCCACGGCCTCGGCCTCGCGTGCGTTAATGACGCGGCAGATTGCCGGCTGGCACAGACCGTCATCGAGCTCGATGCCACGGCGGAGCGGTTCTAGATCGCGGTCGGTCAGCTGTCCGTCCACGAGTGCCTGGTATGTCTTGTAGACGTGCTTGCTGGGGTGCAGTAGGTCCTGCGACAGGTCGCCGTCGGTGGTAAAGAGCAAAAGGCCTGTGGTGTCGCGGTCCAGGCGGCCCACCGGGAATAGTCCCGGAAAGCGGTCGCGGGGGACCAGGTCGGCCACGCAAGGGCGCTCCTGCGGGTCGCTCATGGTGGTGAGGTAGCCGGTCGGCTTGTAGAGCATCAAGTACACGGCGCCCTGGTTGAGCTTGACGGGCATGCCGTCGACCTCGATGTGATCGTGGTCGACGTCGACCTTGGTGCCCAGCTCGGTCGCGACCTGGCCGTTGACGGTCACGCGGCCGGCGGTCATCAGGTCCTCCGAGCCGCGGCGGCTCGCCACGCCCGCACGCGCCAAAAAGCGCTGCAGGCGCATGGTGTGCGGATAGACGGGCTGGGCGTCGGTTGCGGGTACTGCGTTGCCCATGGCGCACGTCTCCCCTACTTCGTTAGTCCTCGTCATGCAAATCCTCCGAGGTCTCGTCGACGACCAGGCTCTCCAAGTTCTCGACTGCCTCAACATCTTCAACATCGGTATCGAGCAGTTCACGCTCTTCGTCCAGGTCCTCGGCCTGCTCCTCGAGCGTGGACTGAATACTCCGGCCGCTCAGGCGCTCGCGGATAAACTGACGCGACTGCTCGTCGGGGGCAAACTGCTCCAGGTCGGGCAGGTCTCGGGTGGAGCGCAGACCGAACTTTTCCAAGAAGGCGTTGGTCGTGCCGTAGATGATGGCCTGACCGCGCTGGGGGTCGCGGCCGAGCTCTCGCACCAGACCCTTGTCCACGAGCGACGCGATGACGCCGTCGGAATTGACGCCGCGGATGCCCTTGACCACCTCGCGCGTCACGGGCTGGTGGTATGCGATGACGGCCAGGGTTTCGAGCGCCGCCTGCGACAGCTTTTGCGTGTCCCAGCTCAGCACGTAGGCCTCGACCACGTCGTGGTATGCGGGGTGCGTAAACAGGCGCCAGCCGCCGGCGACCTCGCGCAGCTGAAAGCCGCGGTTGGCCTCCTCGTACTCAACCTTGAGCTCGGCGAGCAGCGACGCGCACTCACCGGGGGCGATATCCAGTGCGCCGGCCAGCGCGGGCGCACTCACCGGGTCGCTCGACACCAGCAGCAGCGCCTCGAGGGCGCCTTTGAGGCTGTTTGCCTCCAGCGTGGAAAGGGTTGACATGGTTGCGGCTCCTATTCGGTGAGCTCGGGGCCCTCGCCGGGCACATAGGCCTCGGCGCCCTCGACGCGGTTGATTTGAATGGTTCCAAAGATCTCGTCCTGGCTCAGCGTGAGCGAGCCGCGCTTGGCGAGCTCAAGCATGGCAAGGAAGGTGACGACGAGCTGCTCGGTGGTGGCATCGCCGTCCAGCAGCTCGCGGAAAGTGCAGGTTTGGTGCGTCATGGTAAAGCGGTCGACTGAGGCCACGGTCAGGTCGAGCGGCACGCGATGCGGAGCTACGTGCTCGGCCTCCAGCAGGAAGGTCTGTCGCTTGCCGTCCAGGTCGGCGCAGATGACGGCGAGGCCGCGCAGGGTAATGCCGGCCAGATAGTCGGGCATGAGCCCCAGGAACTCGGGATCGGGGCCGGCCACACGCGGGTGCATGCGGCTTTCGGCCTGCATGCGGGCACCGAGGGCCGCAGCCGCACCTTTAAACTGCTTGTAGGCAATCAGGCGCTGGATCAGGACCTCGCGCAGGGCGTCGCCGTCGAGCGCGCTGAGCTCCTCGAGGTCTTCGTCGAACTCGTCATCGTCATCGACTTTGCGCGGGGCCTCCTGCGGCACCAGAGAGGCGGCCTTGATGTCCAAAAGGGTTGCCGCGACCAGCAAAAAGTCGCTCGCCACGTCCAGGTCCAGCGCCTCGATGCGCTCGGCCTCGGCAAGGTACTGCTCGGCCACCTCGCTGATGGAGATGGCACCGATATCTACTTTTTGGCGGGTTACCAGCTGCAGCAGCAGGTCGAACGGTCCGCTGTAGACCTGCGTCGACACGCGATACGACATCTTCGACCTCCTTTGACGGCGCCTTCGCGGCGCGGTTTGGGTGCATGCTGCGACCGTTTTGCACGGTCGACCTGTAAGTTTACCTTAGATGCTGGCGATTGCGAAGTTGAGCAGCTGCTCAGCAAGCGGATACACGGTAACGTCGAAATAGCGGCCGATCACGTCGATGCCGGTCCACATGGGCAGCAGGTACAGCACTAGGATGAGGATGGGCATAGCGTATTGCTGCAGACGATAATAGTTGTTGAGAGCCTTGCCTTTAAGGAACGGCACAATGATCGACGAGCCATCGAGCGGCGGAATCGGGATGAGGTTAAAGAACGCGAGCGACAGATTGACCACGATAAACGTGGCGCCGAAGTTCATGATTTGGGACGCCACGGCAAAGGACATGCTGGTGTAGAGGTTGCCGTACGTTGCGTGCATGAGGGCGGCCGCGAGGCATGCGAGTGCAATGTTCGATGCGGGGCCGGCCACGCTCACCAGGACCTCGTCGCGCTTTGGGTGCTTGAGGTTGTTGAGGTAGACGGGCACGGGCTTGGCGAAGGCAAACACCGGGCCTCCGGCGGCGAGCATGAGCAGCGGCAGGAGAATGGTGCCAAACGGGTCGATGTGGTTGAGCGGGTTGAGCGAGACACGACCGCGCGATCGGGCCGTCTTATCGCCGAGTGCCCAGGCCGCGGCGGCGTGCGCACTCTCGTGGATGACGATGCCCACAATGACGGCGACGGCGCTCGCGAGCAGGTTCATGATGTAGCTGCTGGACATGGCGCTCCCCTAGCGGACGCGGCGCGAGGCGCGCGTGAGCAGGTAGTCAGCCACAAACAGGATGACGGCCACGATGGCGTAATCCAAGCGGAACACGCCGCCAAAGGGCGAGGTGATGACGCCGTAGCCGGCGATGGCGCTCGGCAGCGCGCGCGAGAGCTCGACGACAAAGCCGACGATCTGCAGCTTGGCTGTGAGTCCACTAAAGCACAGCAGCACGGTCATCGCGCTCATAAAGATGCCGCAAACGCGGCAGGCGATGGCGATGATGCTCATCGCCACGGCAGCGGCCTTACGAGAGTTCACGCGCGGTCTCCTCTTCGATCTGGGTGGAAAGCTCGAGCCATTCGTCCTCGAGCTTGGGCAGCTCTTGCTTAAGGCCGTTATATTCCCCCAGCGCGGCGTTGAACTTGTCCTGATCGGCATAAAGCTCTTCGTTCGCCATCAATTCCATAAGCTCGTCATAGCGGGCGCGCTTTTTGTCGAGCTCCGTCTCGATCTTCTTGAGCTGGTTACGCACGCCCTTGAGTTTTTTGTTGAGCGCTGCGCGGGCCTGAGCCTCGGCGCGCTTCTGCTCCTTGGTCTTTTTGCCCTCGGCAGGCTTGGAAGCGGCGGTGGGCGCATCGGGCTGGGCCGCGGTGACCTTGGTGGACTTGGCCGTGCCCGGCGCGCTCTCCCCTGCCGCCTCGGCGGCGGCGCGGGCTGCGAGGTCCTCGCGCTTGTAGAGGTAGTAGTCGTAGTCGCCGTCATAGACCGTGACCTTGCCGTCGCGGATGTCGATCACGCGGTTGGCCACGGCGCGTACCAGGTGCTCGTCATGGCTGATCAGCACGATGGTGCCGGGAAAGTTTTGCAGGGCGTTCTCGAGCATGTCCACCGAGTCGATGTCAAGGTGGTTGGTGGGTTCGTCCAGGCACAGGAGCGCCTCGGGCGCCACGAGCATCTTGGCCAGGGCTAGACGGGCCTTCTCGCCGCCGGAGAGGACGCGGACCTGCTTTTCGATGGAATCGTTGTCGCTAAACAGGAAGGCGCCCAGCAGGCTGCGCTGCTGCGGCACGGTCCACTTGGGCGTAACGGTGTCGATCTCTTGCAGGACGGTGTTGGATTCGGTCATGCCCTCGAGTGCGTGCTGGGCGTAGTAGGCCACGCCCACGTTGGTGCCCAGGTCGCGCGTGCCGGTAGTGGGCGGTTCCAGGCCGGCGAGGATCTTCATGAGCGTGGACTTGCCGGCGCCGTTGGGGCCGACGAGCGCCACGTGCTCGCCGCGGTAAAGCTTTAGGTCGATGTCGCTGTAGATGTGCTTGTCGCCGTAGGACTTGGATACACCCTCCAGGCCCACGACCATGTCGCCGGAGCGCGGCGGGTCGGGGAACTTAAAGTCGATGTGCTTGTGGCCCTCGGGCAGGATGACGAGCTCCTTTTTGATCTGCTCGATCTTGCGGATGCGCTCCTGCGCCTGGGCGGCCTTGGTGGGCTTGTAGCGGAACTTGTCGACGAAGACCTGCATATGGGCGATGTCGCGCTCCTGGGCGGCGCGCTTGGCGCGCATCTGTTCCAGGTTGTCCTCGCGCTGCTTGAGGTAGCTGCTGTAGTTGCCGGTGTAGGTGGTAACGCGACGGTTTTCGAGAGCAGCGACGTGGTCGACGCAGGCGTCCATGAAGGCGCGGTCGTGGCTGACGATGAGGACGGCGCCGTCGTAGTTGGCGATAAAGCCGCGCAGCCACTGGACGCTTTCGAGGTCCAGGTGGTTGGTGGGTTCGTCCAGAAGCAGCAGGTCGGGATGACGTAGGAAGAGCTTTGCCAGCGCGATACGCATCTGCCAGCCGCCCGAGAACTCGGAGCACGGGCGCTCAAAGTCGGTGACCTTAAAGCCCAGGCCGGATAGGATTTTGCGGGCGTTGCTCTCGAGCTCGTAGCCGCCCAGGTGCTCAAAGCGATCCTGGACCTGGCCGTATTCGTTCAATAGGGCATCGACGTCCTTGCCCTGCTCAGAGAGCTCGGTGATCTGGGCCTGCAGCTCGTTGGCGCGCTCGCCCATGCGGCGGATTTCCTTGGCGGCGGCCATGACCTCTGCGAGGATGGTGGTGTCCTTGTGTTCAAGGTTAGTTTCCTGCTCGAGGTAGCCCACCTGACAGTCCTTGGCGTACTGGACTTGGCCGGTGTCGGGGCTGTCGATGCCCATGATGATTTTGAGCATGGTGGTTTTGCCGGCGCCGTTGGGGCCCACGAGCGCGAAGCGCTCGCCGGGGTTGATCTGGAAGGACGCGCCGCTAAAGAGGACGCGCGTGCCGAAGCTTTTTTCGATCTTGTCGACCAGGAGGATCATGGTGCCGCCTTTGACCTTGTGTTCCTATATGAAAAGACGATATGAGAAAGCCATTTGGGTTGCCTCCCCCGCGGCGCAGCTTCTTTCCGCGGGCTCGGGATGCCACAATGGGCTTTGAGTATCGGCCCGTGCGGTAGCCCTTACCGCACCTGCGGGGAGGAGGCTTCCCATGCCCCATGTTACCTCCATCGGCCTGGACGTCCACGCGCGATCGGTCGCCGCCGCGGCGTTCAACCCCTTCACCGGCGAGGTGGTGCACCGTGACTTCGGGACGGATGCCGCCGAGATCGCGGAGTGGGCCCTCGGGTTCGAGGGGCCCAGGGCCTGCTACGAGAGCGGCCCCACCGGCTTCCACATGGCGCGCGAGCTGCGCGCGCTCGGCCTCGACTGCGCCGTGGCCGCCGTCTCCAAGATGCAGAGGCCGGCGGCTGACGCGCGCCGGAAGAACGACCGGCGCGACGCCGAGTTCATCGCCCGCATGCTCGCCACCCACAACATCGTGGAGGTCCCGCTGCCCGATGCGGCCGTCGAGGCCGCCCGGGACCTCGACCGCGCCCTCGACGACGCCACGGCGGAGTACCGCCGCGCCAGGCAGCGCCTCAACATGTTCCTGATCAGGCTGGGCCACGTCTGGGACGAGCGCAACTCCGACGGGACGAGGAAGGGGTCCTGGACGCGCGCCCACTGGAGGTGGATATCCGGGATCAGGCTCGAGGGGCCCCAGCGCGACGTGCTCGAGTACTACGTCACGGCCGCGAGGTGCGCGGAGTCGGACCGCCGGCAGCTCGAGAAGAAGGTGCTCGCCCTCGCCCGGACCGACCGGTGGCGTCCGGCCGTCGAGGCGCTCTCCTGCATCAAGGGAATCGACACCCTGACGGCCTTCAGGCTCGCAGCCGAGGCGGGCTCCTTCACGAGGTTCCGGACGGCCCCGGCCTTCGCGAGCTGGTGCGGGCTGGTCCCGTCGGAGCGCTCGAGCGGCGAGACCGAGCGGCGCGGCGGGATAACCAAGACGGGCAACCGGCTCGCCAGGACGGCACTGGTGGAGTCGGCGTGGCACTACCTGACGTGCTCGGGGCGGCCGAAGGACCCCGCCAGGGGCCAGG
>URKU01000101.1 GCA_900548515.1 uncultured Collinsella sp.
GAGCGTCCGGCTGATAACCGGGAGGTCACAAGTTCGAATCTTGTCAGGTCCACCACTTTCTTTCGCAATAAACACCCCAGCGAGAGCCGAGTCGCCGCTGGGGTGTTTATTACTTTCTCCGTGGGGGTTTAGCTCAGCTGGGAGAGCGCGGGCTTTGCAAGCCTGAGGTCAGGGGTTCGATCCCCCTAACCTCCACCATGATGGACCTGTAGCTCAGTTGGTTAGAGCGTCCGGCTGATAACCGGGAGGTCACAAGTTCGAATCTTGTCAGGTCCACCATCAAAACGTTAAGAGCCCTGGGGCATTGCCTCGGGGCTTTTTTCTTATCTAACAGAAGTAGTCAAAATAGCCCCGTCCCAAATTAACTACTTTGATTTTGTGTGCTGGGCGAAAGATTGGGTAGTATAGCTATTCAATGCGGCGACCCTGCCGTGTGTTAACCGCTACGTACCGGAGGTGTTCCATGGTTCGTGTCGACATAGAGACCATCGTCATGGCCGCCGGTCCCGTGCCATCGCTTATCGTGCTTCGTGAGCGCTGCGGCAAGTCGGATTCGACGGCGCCCCTGCGTTCGCTTTCCATTCAGACCGGCTCGTTTGAGGCTGCGGCCATTAGCCGTGGTATCGATAGCGGTCGCGCCGAGCGCCCGATAACGCATGACCTGCTGCTTGACACCGTCGATGCCCTGGGCGCCAAGCTCGAGCGCATCGAGATCGTTCGTGCCGAGCCGCCGGTGTTCTATGCGACGATTGTCGTGCTGGTCGATGGTGACGAGCGCAAGATTGACGCCCGCCCCAGTGACGCCATTGCCCTTGCCGTGCGCAGTAATGCCCCCATGTTCGTGGAGGACGACATCATGAATCGTCTGGGTACCGTTTCTGCCCATGCCGAGGAAGTTGACGACGAGCAGGAGTTCGAGAAGTTCGACGAGTTCGTCCATACGCTCTCCCCCGATGATTTCTAAATGTCTGGCACGCGAGCGGAGAGGTCGCTGATGGGTACCCGCGTATCAGCTGAAGCGGCCGCCATCGCGCGTGAAGCCCAGATGCGCTCGGAGGCATCCGAGGCGGCTCGCATCGCCTATGTGACGCAGGCCCGCACGCTTCGCGAGCGCCGCGGCTCCTATATCAAGATGGTTATCATCTCCGCCCTTGTCGCGGTAATCTGTTCTCGTCTTCGTGGTACAGTTGGTGCGCTTGGGTTTTCGATTTCAACAGGCTTGGTAATCTGGGGTGTGGTCGATGCAGTCATGCTGACCAACCAGATCAAGGTACTCGACAAGCGCGCGATGGATATGATGCGCGCCCGCGACGCTGCCGCCAAGATCGCTGCCGAGGCACAAGAACTGTAACGACGCCGGATTCGATGGGAAGGTCTAGAGATGGCACAGGATATGCAGGACGCCGGTAACGTCTCCGCCGAGCTCGACGCCATGGTGTGTGACCTGATTGGCGCGTTCTTGGACGACCTTGCCGCCGGCGAGAATCCGGGCGTAGTTGTGGCGATCGAGGACGCTGCTTCCAACCGCTATCTGGCCGCGCTCGACGAGGATGGCGAGGAGGCGTGCCTCGAGGCCGCCACCAACTTTATCTCCGAGCACAAGATGGGTCTTAAGGACGAGGGCCTGGGCCGCATCGCCCGCTATGCCATCGGCTACACCGGCTGTGTCGAGATTGACGGTGGCTATCACGACGCTCTGCTCGTGAGCTTCTTTGAGACGACGCTCGAGAGCGGCTTTTCGGCATATGTGCTGTATGAGGGCATGGGCGCCGGCGATGGTTTTATGTGGAGCGACCCTGAACCTGCAGGTGAGGAAACCCCTCTCATCTAAAATCGCTAAAATAAACGAGTTTTCGGTAAAAGGCTCAATATTCCCGCTGAGCGTTGTGTTGCTGGGCGGGCCGCATACGTGTGCCGTTTGTATATGGATAGAAGATAGGGGAACTACATGCGCGTAGACAATCTGAGGAACATCGCCATCATCGCCCACGTCGACCACGGCAAGACGACGATGGTCGATAAGCTCCTGCGTGCCACGGACGCCTTCCGTGCCAACCAGCAAGTCGAGGACCGCGTCCTGGACTCTAACGACCAGGAGCGCGAGCGCGGCATCACGATTCTCGCCAAGAACATCTCTATCGAGTACAAGGACGTCAAGATCAACGTCATCGACACCCCGGGCCACGCCGACTTTGGCGGCGAGGTCGAGCGCGTGCTGCGTATGGCCGACGGCGCCCTGCTGCTGGTCGACGCCTTTGAGGGCCCCATGCCCCAGACCCGCTTCGTGCTGCGTCACGCTATCGACACCGGCCTCAAGATCATGATCGTCATCAACAAGATCGACCGTCCGGGCGCCAACCCCGAGAAGGCCTACAACGACTGCCTGGACCTTATGGCCGACCTGGGCGCTACCGACGACCAGCTTGAGTTCGCCATGGAGCACGTGGTCTACGCCAGCGCCATGAATGGCTTTGCCCGCCTTGACCCCAACGACGGCAACATGGACATGTATCCGCTGCTCGATATGATCATCGACGACATGCCCGCGCCCGAGGTTGACGAGAACGCCCCGCTGGCCATGCAGTGCGTGACCATCGACCACTCCAACTTCGTTGGCCGCATCGGTATCGGTCGCGTGTACTCCGGCGCCATTCACCAGGGCGATCAGATTCTGGTCGTGAAGAACGACGGCTCCAGCGCCACCGCTACCGTCAAGCAGCTCTTTACCTTCGACTACCTGGGCCGCACCGAGTGCCAGGAAGTCGGCGCCGGCGATATCGCCGCCGTCGTGGGTATTGACCGCACCGATATCGGCGATGTCTACACCGACCCCGAGAACCCCGTCGAGCTCGAGCCCATCGAGATCGACCCGCCGACCCTGTCCATCGTCTTTGAGGCTTCGACCTCCCCGCTCGTCGGCCGTGACGGCGACATCGTGGGCGCCCGTCAGCTTAAGGAGCGCCTGTTCAACGAGGCCGAGAACAACGTGACCATGAAGATCGAGGAGCTCGAGGACAAGAGCGGCGTCGAGGTCTCTGGCCGCGGCATTCTGCACCTGTCCGTCCTGATGGAGTCCATGCGCCGCGAGGGCTTTGAGTTCCAGGTCGGTCGTCCCCGCGTTCTGTTTAAGAAGGACGAGAACGGTAACAAGCTGGAGCCTGTCGAGCAGGCCGTCGTCGAGTGCCCAGACGAGTACTCGGGCAAGGTCGTCGAGGTCTTCGGTACCTCCGGTGGCATCATGACGAGCATGGACACCTCGGGCATCGTGACCCATCTTGAGTTCAAGATCCCGACCCGCGGCATCATGGGCCTTAAGAACCGCATCATGAACGTCACTCACGGCGAGGGCGTGTTCTACCACACCTTCCTGGAGTATGGCCCCTACGCCGGCGAGATCGGCAACCGTCAGAACGGCGCCATGATCTCCATGACCACCGAGAAGGCCGTTGCCTACGCTCTGGGTACGCTGCAGGAGCGCGGCCAGCTGTTCGTTGAGCCGGGCACCGAGTGCTACGAGGGCATGATCGTGGGCGAGCGCAGCAAGGCCGGCGACATGGTCGTCAACATCGCCCGTACCAAGAACCTGGGCAACCAGCGTTCCTCGACCTCCGATATCTCCGTCCAGCTGGTGCCGCCCCGCACCTTCTCGCTGGAGGAGGCGCTGGAGTACATCGCCGATGACGAGCTGGTCGAGATCACTCCCAAGAACATCCGCCTGCGCAAGCGTCTGCTCAACGCCACCGACCGCAAGAAGGCTGCCGTCCGCGCCGGCCAGGTCAACAAATAAGCGCTGGGGCTTATAACCGCCAACAAGAAAGGGCGTCGACCGCAATGGTCGGCGCCCTTTTTGGTACACAGGGATTGAGTTGGTCTGCACCACCACAAAGGTGACTGTCCCCTTTGCGGGTGGATCGACGGCTAGGCGGAGGGAAGGCCCGGGGTGTTGGTGGCCTGCTGGGGCTTGAGGCGGGCGTTGCGCCAGATGATTTGGATAACGTAGCCGAGCATAAAGACAAAGGCCACGCCGCTGATGAAGTCGCCGATGAGGGGAAGTCCCGTGAGGGCTCCTGCGGCGATACCGCCCACGGCGGCCATAGCGTAGCGGTTCTGGTTGTGTCCGACCATGCGGGCGATCGCGCATCCCGCAAAGGCACTCGACACCAACGCGATGCCGATAACGCCGCACAAGAGGGTTCCGGCAAGCGACAGGCCAGCGATAGAGATAATCAGCAGCAGGACGGTGGGGACGACAGCAATCGTGCCCAGAAGACCGCTCACCCACAGTGGCATGGGGCGCTGGTGGAGCATGCCGGCGGCACTGGCGGTCGCACGCGGAAAGACGAGCTCGAGCAACAAGGCGATAAAGCAGGTCGACAGGGCTGCGGCCACGATGCCGCCGACGATATCGTTAAGGGTGGAAGTATCTTCGTTCTCGGTACGGTCGATCTTGAGCGCGCCGACCTCGGCTCCTGCGGCGCGCTCGGGGTCCTCGGAGACGTGCGCGTTTACGGTGCCGGTAATGCGGGCATTCTTGCCCAAGACGAGCTTGTCGGCCCAAACCTCGACATCGCCGTCGACGGTGCCATCGATTGTCACGGTGTCGCCTGCGAGCGCTGCCGACTTGGCAGAGCCGCGCAGGGCAACCGTCTCGCCCATTGCGTAAAAACAGTTGGCGGTGCTACCAGTGTTGAGCACGACATGCTGACCGGCTACCGTCACGCTGCCATCGATTGCGGTTTTGGAGATATCGATGGTGCGCGCCGCCAGGCGAACGGCGCCGCCTACGGTGCAGTCGCGAATCGACAGGCTCTCGCCTGCCGCGATAATATCGCGGCCGATGGAAGCGTCGTCTAGGTTAAGGCTTTGGCCGGCCCAGTACAGGTCGCCTTCGACGCCAGACGGATTTGAGTCAACTTCGGTTGCGAGCACGTTGCCGGCGGTGTCTGTGCCGGCGAACGACGTTGTGGGAAGCGCGGTCAGCGCAAGCGCTATCAGTGCGAATAGGAGGGCGGTGCGGGCCTGCGCTTTACGGCGCCGGGACGACGGTTCTAGGTTGCAAGGCATAATGAATCCTTCGTTAGATATTCGACATGTATCTAACAGGGTACCCAACGCGCGGGCGCTCTAAAAGAACCTCTCGGTTGCATTTCGAAGGGTCGTGCCGCGCTGTCTACTTTTTGCGATGCAAGAAGCGCGCGATGTCTTCCTCGGTGGGGCTTTTGATGTCAAAGCGCAGCGAGAGCCAGCGCAGGCCCATGGTCACCGCAACGCATACGACTAGCGCAGCGACATTGCTGACCAAGCCACTCATGACGAGGCTTACATAGCTTGCCGATCCGGCGATGGCCGCGATGGCATAAAAGTTAGTGCGTTGGAAAATGCCTGGGACCACGCCCATAAAGCCGTCGCGCAACATGCCGCCACCCACCGCGGTGAAGAAGCCCATCATGATGCATACGGCCGGCGCAAAGCCATAAACCAGTGCCTTGTCCGCTCCGGTGGCGGCGTAGATGCCGACCGAGATGATGTCGAGCAATGGGATGAGTTTCTCGGGTTTATCGACGATTGCCGGGAAGATGTAGATGATGGCCGCCGTGGCGATGGAAAGCGGGAGTGCCATCGGCTGGTTGAGGATGTAGACGTTGCCCACCTGCAGCGTCATGTCGCGTAAAAGACCGCCGCCCAGACCGCAGACCACGGCGAGTGCGACCGCGCCCACCAGGTCGAGCTTGTGCTCGCGCGCAACCAGCACACCCGAGATCGATGCCGCGACAACGGCGAACATCTCGAGCCAAAATGGGATAGCGACCATGGCATCCGAGGCATGTGAGGTAACGGTTATAGCGGCGACGACGGGCAAGATGGGGTCCTTTGAGTTGCGAGTTTAGACAATGACCGTACATAGTACATGGTTGGCGGGTCTCGCGACCCCATTGCTCGGCAAACGGTCGGGACTGGGCGCGGGCGTGGCGTTGTTGGAATGCCAGGGGTCCAAAACATGTACGTCGCCCTCCAAAAACGACATTTTTCGACATCTTTGGAGGCTGACGTACATGTTTTGGTGTGGCGCGCTGGGATGACGCTACTCGGAAGGCGTGTCTTCGCCTTGCGCGCTCTTCCAGTTGCGGATAAGTGCCTTGCGCAGTTCGTTTTGCTTTCGCTGGTACTCGGCGTCCGTGCAGCGGGGCATACCGAGTGCTTCGCGAATGCTGTTCATGGCGCGATGAAAGGCAAGTTGACTTGCGAACTGTGCCGAGGTGAGCGTAACGATTCGATATCCCATTTGGGAGAGTACGGCCTCTCGTTCCGCATCTGCGCCCTTGCGCTCGGTCTCGTCGTGAAAACCGCCCTTATATTCGATGCCGAGTTCTCTGCGCTGATAAGTAACAAGAGCGTCGATTTTGAGCGATCGGGCTTTTGTGCAATGCCAGAGACGTTGAGGGATTTCGAGCGGTTTGTTGAGTTCGATACCTCTGATACCAATGCCGCCTTCGCTTGTTGGGAGCGAGAGGGTGATGGACGATGCGGTCTCCATGGGCGAGGCTGAGTGGTCGTAGATGTGTCTGAGCGCGAGTCTGGCGCGTGTGGCACCGGGTTTGCCAGGGTGCCGATCGAGTAGCTCGACAATTTCGTCCTTGGAGGTGGTGGCTGGTTGCTCAGTGTAAGGGTCAGAGGAATTGAGCCCCATGCGATAGTCGCCGCAAACTTCGTAACCATACTCGAGGTATTCGATCCTATCCATCCACTCGGCAGCGAGCACGAAGGTGAAGGCTTCGTCGG
>URKU01000102.1 GCA_900548515.1 uncultured Collinsella sp.
CCGCACATGTGCGGATGAATGTGGGAAGTGTTCGGATGAAGTTGATAATCAAGGGTTCTTGGTTTATCGTGTCGAACGCTTGTGTTGTGCCATTGCCTGCGGCAACGGTGTGCTACACTCTTGCACTGCTGAGTGGGCCAGACGGTCGCGCGATGTGCTGCTTGCAGCACGCGTGAGGAAAGTCCGGGCTCCAGAGGGCGGGATGCCGGCTAACGGCCGGGCGGAGTGATCCGACGGAAAGCGCCGCAGAAAAGAAGACTCCCACCTGCGCCGCAAGGCGTAAAGGGAAAAGCTGAAACGGTGGTGTAAGAGACCACCAGCGTCGTGGCAACACGGCGGCTTGGCAAGCCCCATCCGGAGCAAGCGCGAATAGGAACGCTATGGGCCGGCCCGGTCCGCGTTCGGGTAGCGTGCGTGGAGCTGCACGGTAACGTGCAGACAAGATAAATGACCGTTCACGACAGAACCCGGCTTATCGGCCCACTCGGCACTTTGTTGACGCTGCGAACCCGTCAGCGCGGCAATTTGCCTTTCAAGCCTTCGGGCATGACCATAAGGTCAATGCCCTTGTCTTTCAAGGCACCTTGCTCGCGCTGACGGGTTCTCGCTGTTGGTGACGGTATCATTGGCGTTTCCGTTCTTGTTGGCGAGGTCAACGGTGCTGTCTTTGCCTTATTATTGAGGCTGTTTGTTGCTTTGCTTGTTGTTGAGGGGCTTTGTTGGACAGCTATTTTACTCTGCAATCGAATATTGAGGTTTCGGGCGAGTTTGTGGACCGCAAGAGCCGGTTTATTGCCCAGCTGGTCCATATTGAGTCCGAGGATGAGGCGAATGCCTTTATCGAGACAGTTCGCAAGCGCCATTACGACGCTCGACACAATGTTCCCGCGTGGATTTTGGTCGATGGGCGCGAGCGCCAGAGCGATGATGGTGAGCCGAGCCGCACGAGCGGCATGCCGACGCTCGAGGTGCTGCGCGGTGCGGGGCTCAAAAATGTTTGCTGCGTGGTGACGCGCTATTTTGGTGGCACGCTGTTGGGGCCTGGTGGCTTGGTACGCGCCTATACCGCGGCGACGCAGGCGGCGGTGGCCGCGGCTCAGGAGGCAGGGCAGATCGTTGAGATGACGAGCGTCGTGCCGGTTGACGTGCATGTGGCCTATCCGCAGTATGAGCAGGTGCTTCGTTTGGCGCAGGATTCGGGTGCCAAGGTTTCGGATACCGATTTCACGGATGCCGTGACACTTCATTTTGTGTTTAAGGCAGGGGAGCAGGAGTCGTTTTGCGTTAAGATGCGCGAGCTTATGGCGGGGCGCGAGGAGATCGAGGTCGGCGCTCCCGAGTTTGCCGAGTTCTAACGACGACGGCCGGCGTTCTTTTGGATGGATCCCAAACGCGCCGGCCGTCGTTTTATGTTGCTGCCGTTTACTCGGCGAGCTGCTTTAGCACATCGCAGGCGATCTCGACGGCATCGTCGATGCAGCCGGGGCAGCTGCGGAGCGGACCTTTATCCGATCCGATGCCCTTGAGCGTGCCGCAGACGGTCGTCGTGTTCTTCTCGCCAAATCGCTTGGCAATCTCGCGCGACAGCTTGTAGGTCTGGCCTTTGGTCTTGGGGTTTTCCATGCCGTCGCTCATTACAAAGCCCATGATGGCAACAGCGCCCGAGATGGCGCCGCAGGTCTCGGTCATGCCACCCATGCCGGCGCCAAAGCCCTCGGTGAGGGTAAAGGCGGTCTGGGGGTCGAGCCCGACGGCAGGTGCGAGCGTGCAGGCAACGGCCTGTGCGCAGTTAAAGCCGCGGGCGTGGTATTCGGCAGCCTGAGCCTGGCAGGCGGCGGTGTCGAGCTGGGTGGTATCGATCTGCTTCATCGTTGTCTCCTTGATCACGGTGTACCCGCCTATGGTACCCGTGACGGGGCATGTAATCATCGAGAGCTTCATGTATGCCTCATTTTTATCTATCGAGCAAATGCCCAAGGCTTGAGATAAATACCCCTAATCAATTTGTCCCTTAACCTACCTTGGGGATGGGTTGAGAGGGGTGCAGGGTAGCGGTATCGTGAACCGAATAAAACGTAACCCAGGCAAGGGAGCTAGATATGAGCGAGCAGACTATCGGTACTACATGTGTTCAGGGCGGCTATCACCCGGGAGATGCGGAGCCGCGCCAGGTGCCCATCTACCAGTCCACCACGTGGAAGTACGACACGTCCGAGCACATGGGCAAGCTGTTTGACCTAGAGGAGTCGGGCTACTTCTACAGCCGTCTGCAGAACCCCACGTGCGATTTGGTTGCCGCCAAGATCTGCGAGATGGAGGGCGGCACCGCAGCGATGCTCACGAGTTCGGGCATGGCTGCGAACTTCCTCGCGATCTTTAACGTTGCCGGTGCCGGCGATCACGTGGTCGCAAGCTCTGCCATTTACGGCGGTACGTATAACCTGCTCGCCCACACCATGGGCCGCATGGGCGTGACCTGCACGTTCGTCGCTCCCGACTGCACCGATGAGGAGCTGGAGGCTGCCTTTCAGCCCAACACAAAGCTCGTCTTTGGCGAGACGATCGCAAATCCCGCCCTTGCCGTGCTCGATATTGAGCGCTTTGCCAAGGCCGCACATGACCACGGCGTGCCGCTGATGGTCGACAACACCTTCCCGACGCCCGTGATGTGCCGTCCCTTTGAGTGGGGCGCCGACATCGTTACGCACTCCACCACCAAGTACATGGATGGACATGCTGCCTACCTGGGCGGCGTGATCGTCGACCACGGCCAGTTTGACTGGATGGCCCATGCGGACAAGTTCCCGGGTCTCACCACGCCTGACGAGAGCTACCATGGCGTGACCTATGCCGAGAAGTTCGGTCGCGAGGGCGCCTTCATTACCAAGGCCACCGCGCAGCTCATGCGCGATCTTGGCCCCATGCAGAACCCGCAGGCGGCGTTCTTCTTGAACAGCTCGCTCGAGAGCCTGCATGTGCGCATGCCGCGTCATTGCGAGAACGGCCTGGCCGTTGCCAAGTTCCTGCAGAGCCATCCCAAGGTGCGCTTCGTGAGCTATCCGGGCCTGGAGGGCGACAAGTACTATGACCTCGCTCAGAAGTACATGCCAAACGGTACCTGCGGCGTTGTGAGCTTTGGCTTTAATGGTGGTCGCGCGGCGGCCGAGACCTTTATGAAGAGCCTCAAGCTCGCCCAGATCGCCACGCACGTGGCCGACGCCCGTACTTGCTGCCTGCATCCCGCTAATGCCACGCATCGCCAGATGAACGATGAGGAGCTCATCGCCTGCGGTATCTCCGCCGACATGGTGCGCCTGTCGTGCGGCCTCGAGGACACGGCCGATCTGATTGCCGACCTTGAGCAGGCGCTCGAGCAGTGCTAGGCTAGCGTTCGCACAAGGCGCCGATGCTGGCAGAAAGCTTCGGTGGCCTTTCGTTCCGATTCCGTAGGCGGGACCCCAATTGCGACTGTTTACAGGCGATTGGGGCCCCGTTTTTGCGTTGCGCCACTTGAAAGGATGGATATGGAGAAAACTGCAGAGCAGCTGCGCCGCGAGCATATTGCCCTAGAGGGCGACACCCATGGCAAGAACAAATGGGCGATTCTATTTACCGTGCTCATCATGACGTTTATGGTGTGTTTGGATTCGACCGTCGTGACCGTGGCGCTGCCCGTGATGCAAAAGGAGCTGGGCGTGGGCCTCGATCGCATTCAGCTGGTGAGCTCGGTGTACCTGCTTGCGACATGCGTGGCTATGTTGCCGTTTGGCCGTCTGGGTGACGTGCGCGGCAAGGTGAATGTGTTCCAGCTGGGTGTCATCGTCTTTTCGGTCGGTTCGCTGCTGTGCGGCCTTTCGGCCTCGCTCGAGGTTCTTATCCTGGCACGCATTGTTCAGGGCGTCGGTTGCGCGGCGGCCATGGCTAACAACATGGGTATCATCACCGAGTCGTTTCCGGCGCGCGAACGAGGCCGTGCTATGGGTATTCTCGCGACCTTTGTGGCCCTCGGCATGATGTGTGGCCCCGTGCTCGGCGGCATGCTGGTGGCAAGCTTTCCTTGGGAGAGCATCTTCCTCATCAACCTGCCCATTGGCGTCATCTCGTTTATCGTGGGGCTCTACACGCTGCCGCATGTAAAGCCGGAGGCCGGCGAGCGCCCCATGTCGCTGGCGGAGGCCGCGCGTCGCTGCTTTGCAAATTCGGCCTTCACCATCAACCTTGCCTGCATGCTCATCGTGTTCGTTGGTATTGGCGCATCCGAGTTTATCCTGCCGTTCTATTTTCAGGACGCCCACGGCTTTGGTTCCGACATTTCCGGATTGCTGTTTTTGGCGCTGCCGATGGTGAATGCCTTTATCGGCCCGCTTTCGGGTGCGGTTTCGGACCGTGTTGGCTGCGAGGGTCCCACGGCGGTCGGCCTGGGCGTGTACGTGTGCGGGCTCTTTGCGGTAAGTACGCTCGACGAGCACTCTTCCATCCCTGTGATTGTGTGCTGTGCCGCGTTTATGTCGTGCGGTACGTCGATTTTCCAGAGCCCCAACAACTCGCTGTATATGGGCTCGGCTCCGCGCGAAGCGCTCGGCTTTGCGGGCAGCCTGGGTAGTTTGGCACGCTACGCCGGCATGGCGCTCGGCATTACGGCGGCGTCGCATATCCTGTATGGGCAGATGAGCGTGGCGATGGGCGAGGCCGTGACCAGTTTTGTTGCAGGCCGTCCGGATGTATTCCTATTCGGCTTTCGATCGGTGTTCTATGTGCTTATGGCTGTGGCCGCTGTGGGCTTTGCGCTCGCCATGGTGCGCTTGGTGAGGGTGCGCGCCCGCCATTAGCTTTTTGGGAGGCTGTCTGCCACGATTCGCGCCGTCCCAAAAAGACTGGTTTGTGGTGCGATGCGGCTTGTGGGGCGGGCGGGGGTCGGTCCGTGGTAGACTATCGAACAACGTTTATTAATCGCGCGGTATCGTTGCCGTGAGAAGGGGTTGCGCCATGCAGGAGCTTGAGGATCGTATTCGCCATGACGGCATCGTAAAGGCCGGTAACGTCCTTAAGGTTGATGCCTTCCTCAACCACCAATGCGACGTTGAGCTGTTCGACCACATGGGCGCCGAGTGGGCCCGTCTGTTCGAGGGTGTCGAGATCAACAAGATCCTGACGATCGAGGCTTCGGGCATTGGCATGGCTTGCATTGCAGCCCAGCATTTTGGCGGCGTGCCGGTGGTCTTTGCCAAGAAGGCCCAGTCCATCAACCTTGACGGCGAGCAGTATGCCACGACCATTTACTCCTTTACCAAGCAGAAGGAGTACCCGGTCATCGTTGGCAAGCGCTTCCTGTCCGAGGGCGACAAGGTCCTGATCATCGACGACTTCTTGGCCAACGGGTGCGCGCTCGAGGGTCTTATCAAGATCTGCGAGGCTGCGGGTGCCGAGGTTGCCGGCATTGGCATCGCCGTTGAGAAGGGCTTCCAGGGCGGTGGCGATAAGCTTCGCGAGCGCGGCTTCCGCGTCGAGAGCCTGGCCCGTATCGCCGATATGGACTGCGAGACCGGCGAGATCACCTTCGCCTAAGCGCGCAGCACAAGCGATTGGTATGCGATGTGACAAAGGGACTTTCCCTTTGTCACATTTTTTGTATGAGGGGAGGTGTTGATATGGATGAGAACAAGATGGGATGGCGTGAGTATGCGCACTATGCCGAGATGTCGGTCGAGGAGTTGGCGCGCGATTGCGAGGTGCAGGTGTTTCGCGCGACGGGCCCGGGTGGGCAGGGCGTGAACACGACGGACTCGGCGGTGCGCATGAAGCATGGGCCCACGGGGATTACCGTGACGGCGCGCGAGAGCCGTAGTCAGTTTCAGAATCGTGCGAGCTGCCTGCGTAAGCTGAGGGCAGAGCTTGAGCGTCGTGGCCGTCCGCCGCGCCGACGCGTAAAGACCAAGGTGCCTCAGCGCTCTCGCCAGCGCAGGCTCAATGACAAGCACTTCAACGCCATTAAAAAGGCCAACCGTCGCAAGCCGGGCAGCGACGAATAGCTTCCTCATAAGTTGCGGTGAAATAGGGATTGTTTTGCGGCTTTAGCTGCATAAACAGTCCCTATTTCACCGCAACTTAGGTGGGGTTAGCGGGTTGGGTGCCAGACCTCGAGGACGGCGGGAAGGATGTCTACCTCGATGCGCGAGGCGACAACGGGCTCGCCGTCGGCCTGGATGGGGTACTCGGGCTCCTCAAAGGTGAGCTCGGCATGGCGACAGCGTCGCATGCGAACCGGTGGCAGCTTGGTGTGGTGGCCATCTTTGGCCGAAAGGAACATGGGAAGCGCGACCGCGCGCGGAACGGGGCCGCAGGCGTAGCAGACGTCGAGTATGCCGTCGCAGGGATTGGCATCGGGACAGATGCGATAGCCCGAGCCATAGGTGGGGCCCAGCTGAATTGCCATGATGATTGCCCTCACGCGCTCGGCGGGCGCCCCGTCAAAGCTGACTGTCATGGGGTAGTTGCGATAGCGTAGGCCAAACTGCTCAAGTCCCGAGAGGGTGTAGAGCGGCGTACCGGTGAGACCCGTCTTTTTGCGCAGCTCGGTGGTGCCCAGGCCGATGGCGGCATCGATGCCGATCGAAAGCGTCTGGTCGTAGTACTCAACGGTAGCCTCGCCGCTGCCGCTCGCAGGGCTCCAAGAGCGAATGCGCCCGATGTCCTGACGCTGCAGCTCGCAGGTGAGCAGCGCGCCAAA
>URKU01000103.1 GCA_900548515.1 uncultured Collinsella sp.
CGGCGCCCTGCTGATGGGCATCGGCGGCGGTATCGGCTTGGTCGGCACCTTGCTGGCCATTGTCGGCGCCGTTCTTTACGTGCTCGAGCGCACGGGCCACCCCGTGGTTTCGCGCCTGGGCAAGACGGGCGTGAGCCAAAATGTCATCGCCTACCACAAGGCCTCGGGCCCGCTCGCGTCTCCGCGCAACCGCCCGGTGGTCGTTGTCGCACACTACGACTCTCCCCGTGCTGAGCTGCTCGCCCGCGAGCCCTATGCTTCGTATCGTGCGCTCATCGCCAAGCTGTTGCCCGTTGCCACGATTGCCCCTGCTGCCGTTGCCATCCTGCGTATCCTGCCGCTCCCCGGCGCGCTCAAGGTTCTGCTGTGGATTGTCGCGATCCTCGCTTCCCTCGTTGCACTTGCCAACGCGGCAAACATCATCTCTAACCGCCACGTTCTTCCCTATACGTCCGGCGCGGTGTGCAACAAGTCCTCTGTCGCCGCTATGCTCGGCGTTATGGACAACGTTGCTCCCTTCCAGGGCGAAAACGAGTTTCCCGACGATGTTCCGTTCGATACCTATTTTGGGGAGCAGAAGCGTCGTGCCGAGGAAATGGCGCGCGCAGCGGCGGAGTATGCCGCGGCCCAGCAGCAAAACGACTACGGTAACACCATCGAGTATGAAGAGCCTACCTACGCCGAGGACGAGTTCGGTCAGCCGATTGCTCCCGACGCTCAAACCGAGCCCGAACAGGGCGAGGCTTTCGACGAGCAGATCGAGGGCTTTGAGGGTGCGTCTGCCGACGAGACGCTGATTGGCGCCATTGTGCCCGAGGATCAGAATCAGGCTGTCCAGGCCGAAGAGTTCAATGACGAGGTTTCCGCTGCCGAGCCGGTGGAGGAGCCTGTCGCGGCCGAGCCCGAGCCCAAGCTCTATCGCAATGCCGCCGGCAACATTCGCTTTGGTTCGGATGCCATCCGTGCACTCGGAATGCTTCCCGAGTCCTGCACGCTCGATTACGAGGAGGGCGAGGAGCCGACGTTTGAGCCCGAGCCTGCGCCCGTTGTCACTGCGGATGATGAGTCTGCCGCGGTTACCGCTGCCGTTGCCGAGCCCGAGGCGGTGTCCGCGATCGATCCCGCGGCAGGACTGGACATTTTGGCTCCCGCCGCGCCGGCGCAAGACGTTGCGGACGAGTCTGACGACGATTACGTTGAACAGCCGAGGCGCGTGTCTTACGAGAGCGATACTGATTTCTCTGCCGAGATTCCCGCGGCAACGCCCCATGCCGATATTGCATCCGCGTTCTCTTCGATTGGCGCCAGCGCTTCCAGCTTCTTTAAGGGTGCGCTTGCAAAGGGCAGGAAATTTGTCGACGATTTCGAGGAGAAGCGCGCTGCCGCACGCGAGGCTGCCGAGCAGGAGGCTATCGCTCAGCAGCAGGCAGCCGAGGCGGCACGTGAGCGCGCGGCGCAAGAGTTCGAGCAGAACGAGGCTATGCAGTCCGGGCCCGTCGACGCTGCCGAAGCTACGACGTCCTTTGAGTCCCAGCAACCGACGTCAGCGGATGTTGTTGAGGCAACAACGTCTTTCGAGGCTCAGCAGCACGTCGATAGCACCATGTCGTTTGATGCCGCGCAGTTCGATTCCACGATAACGTTTGAAAAGCAAGGCACCGCAATTGCCGAGCCCCTTCCTGTTTCCGATGAGCAGGGCGACGCGGCAGACGATGACGAGCCCATTGATGCTGCCGAAATCCAAGATGCCGCCGAGGACGAGTCCGTCGAGGCCAACTCTGACGAAGAGCAATACGCGGCAGCCGATCAAGGTGATTCGACCGAGGTCGAGCAGGAGGAAGTGCCTGCGGTTTCCGAGACTCCCGAGACGGATGAGTCGAGGCCTTACTCCACGCAGATTTTCACCATGCCGACCCCGAGTGGTTCCGGTGCCACGGTTGCCAATGTCGCTCCCACCCAGGACGAAACGGTCGATTCCCTTATGGCCCAGATTTCCTCCCAGGCATCGCCGCGTCCGCAGATGAATGTTCCCGATCCGGCGTCGGCACCGTCGCCTGCACCTTCCTCGTCTCCGCTGGCTTCGGTCCCCGATCCGTCGCTGCCGTCTATGAAGCAGGCAAACGTTGCGTCTCGCACGTCGCTGTTCGACCTTCCCGATCCCTCTGCCCAGGTCAACGACCCCTTTGCTACTGCCCAGGGTCCCGAACCCACATCGGCACCCGTTGCGCCTTCTATGCCCGTTGCGTCGGGCGCGCAGCCGATCGAGACCATTTCGGCTCCCGCCCCGGCGGCACCCAAGTCTCGCAAACGCGGCCTGGGTGGCCTGTTCGGTCGTAAAAGGAAAAACGAGCAGGACAGCATGAGTGATTGGCTGGGCGTCGAAGACGATTACGATGCCAAGAAGTCCGGTCGCGGTATCGGTTCGTGGGATAACTTCGAGGACGATAACGATGGCTGGAAGGGCGGCGCTACGTCTTCCGATGGCGCTTCTTCCGAAGATATGCTCTCGGCTGTCGCCTCTATGGGCGATGATGAGCTGCTCGGTCACGATATCTGGTTTGTGGCAACGGGCGCCTCGGATTGTGATGGCGCCGGCATGAAGGCCTTCTTGGCTTCGCATCGCGATAAACTCCGCGGCGTATTCTTCATCAATCTTGAATCCGTCGGCGCCGGTAGGCTTTCGGTGGTGACGGTCGAGGGCGAACAGCAGCTGCTCAAGGGCGATCGCCGCATCATGAACCTGGTCAGCAAGGTGTGCAAGTCGTTCCATGTCGATTGTG
The DNA here is from genome assembly GCA_900548515.1 of uncultured Collinsella sp. Lineage (GTDB taxonomy): Bacteria > Actinomycetota > Coriobacteriia > Coriobacteriales > Coriobacteriaceae > Collinsella. Next base: position 2,781 of record URKU01000103.1, read on the forward strand.
GCGCGCTCGAGATGCCCTATGCCAAGACCGATGCCTATGCCGCGCTCGAGGCGAGCCGCCGAGCCCTCACCATCGCCGGCGTGGACGGCACGCGTCTGGCTTGCGCTCGTACCGAGGACGACCTGCCCCACAATGTCAACCCGACGAACATTGCCACGGTATCCGAGGTCGTGACCGAGGTTATCCGCCGTTCGTAGACGGAGCTCTAAGGAGTCAACGTGTTTTCGTATATTAAGCGCCATTGGCCTGTCTACGTGATTTTGACCTTGATTGCCATTGCGTTAGGATTTGGGGCTGCCTACATCGTGGGTGCAAAGGGCTCGACCCCCGCCTCCGCAATCAGCGAAGAGGTGGAGCAAGAACAGAGTACGGGTGCCGATGGGATTCCTGAGTCCGAGCAGGCAATCGTTGATGGTGGATCTTCGTCTGCAGAGTAGATACGGCGATTTACATGATTGAAAGCGGGCGAGCCAGGGGACTGGCTCGCCCGCTTTTTCATCGCGCTAGCGCTTCTTTGGGGTCGACCTAAGGCGAGCGAACCATAGGGCTGCGGCACCCGAGGTCAGGAGCGCGGTGATGCAAGCGGCGATGGGAACTGATCCTGTTGCCGGTAGGTCCTGCAGTAGGGTACAGCGTTGAATGACACGGTCCTCGTCATGTGACTCAAGTTTATCGCCGCCGCCGTTGCGGCAAAGATCGACGCGTGCGCTGTTGGTGAGTGCGGTTTGGGGCGTATAAGCCGACGTCGCCTGCATGTGCACGATTGCGCCCCGAGCGTCTGTGCCAAGGATTGCTTTGGCATCGTCAAGGTCGTCGTGCTCATCTTTGAGATCATCGCGGGTCCAAGAATCCGCATCGCTTCGAGTCGTAAAGTCGGCGGCTACCGCACCGTATTCAATTCGAATGCCCGTTACGACGGTATTGGATGCAAGGTCGAGCTCTTCCGCCTCGAGTGTGGTGGATTCCGTGGTCGAGACATCCGCCTTCCAGAGGCGCCAGCCGTCGTAATCAACGAGGCGGCAGTCCTCACCAAGGCTCTCTTTTACTTCGTCGGACTCAAGCCAAGGATTTTCGTGTCCATCGTCAAGTGTCGCGTTCGCCGGCTCATCGACGTCTGTCGAGTCCAACGGCGTCGTGCGATACCACACGTTGCACAGACCATTGAGGTCGCCGATGGCGACGGGGGTTTCGATTGAGACGAATCTCGCCGTATCGTCCTCGGCACACTCAAGATCATCGGTAATTGTAAACTCATCAACCCAGGTAGTTGAATCGTTTCGAGCGTCGATGGTATAGGAGAAAAGCCCATCCGTATTGGTTTGCATCGTGGCACGGTTTTTACCATCGCCGTTAGCCAACAGGCCCTTTTCGATAGGTTGGACAAGTTCCTGACGCTTGTCGACCTGCCCCTTGATCTCGATGGGCGCATCCTTCATCGCGACGGATTGGACTTCTCCCGTATCCTTTATTTCAAACGTTATCTCCTCGGCAAGGTCATAGGTCCGCGGAGACATCATTTCGCGCAACGAGTAGGTGCCGGGTGCAAGATGTTCGACGCGGTGTGGCTTGTCGGATGAGGTCCAGGAGTCTATTTCGGTTTTATCGGGACCATATAAGGTGAGCCGTGCGCCTTCTACTTCCTGCTCACCGCTTGCATCGACCTTGGAGATATCAACCTTGGTGTAATCGTCGGATACGTTAAGCCGTGCTTCTACAACGGGTGTTTTCTGGTCGGCATAAGTAAGGTCGACAATATGGGTTGTCTGATCGAGCAAGAAGCCTGCCGGCGCTTGAGTCTCGACAACCTCGTAGCGTGCGGTGCCAGATCCCAGTGGGAGGTTGTCCGCGCGTGCTTCTCCAGTTTCATCCGTCGTGACGGTAGCGACAGTCTCACCGTCGAGTGCGGCAATGCTACCGTCGGGGCGCACGATATCACCCGAGGCACGGATCTCAAAGATGGCGCCCGCGAGGCTGCTGCCGTCTACGGCATCGGTTTTAACGATCCTGATATTTCCGGTCGCGGCGTGGTCATAATACGAGGCGATTGCAACGGGCGTTAGGTTCATGTCGGCGGGTATGTTTACCTCGATTTCTTCGCCGACAAGATAGGGCTCTTTGGCCGAGGTTTCGCGTACATAATAGGTGCCCGGCACGAGCGATTCGGGCAGTGTGACGGTCCCGGTCGCGTCAGTCGTAAAGGTGTCCATTACGTTATGTGCTGGATACCAGCAAGTTTGTGAGACAGGTTCGTGATTGCTGTCGAGGAGTTGGAAGGAGAATCCGGCTAGGGGAACAGAAGCGCCTGTTTGGGCATCGCGTTTTACAATCTGGAGATGCGTCGACAGAGCGTGGTTGTCCACGATATATTGAAGCTCGGCGCCGTCGGAAATCTGATTGGCCCCGACGGTCCATTCCCCTGCACGTTTAAAACCCTCGGGGACGGTTTCCGGAACCTCGCGAATCGTGTAGCCGGCACGGTCGTATGGGACGGCTCCGTGGACACCGGCGGGTCGCTTGCCTGTGCCGAACCATGCTTCGGGCTGATCTTTGGTGGAGGCAAAGCCATAGATGTTTGTGGTCAGTGTGCCAACAACCTGCTGAGAGCTGTTGCTGACAACCTCAAAGACAACACCACCCGCCGGCTGCTCCAGGCCGGATTGGTCGCTATTGCCGTAATCCTTGAATTTGGAAATCTCAAGGTCAAACGCAATGGGGATATCGGAAATGCGAGATTCGATCTCGACCACGCCTGAATCGCCGAGCTGGTCGGCTCCAACGGTATAGGTCCAGCTGTCGTTGGATGGCAGGTAGCCCTCGGGGGCTTTTGATTCGTAGATGGTAAAGGTTCCTAAGGGGACATCGACGAGGGTAGCCCGACCGCTTTCGTCAGTCGTGAGAATTTGCGCCCATCCAGGGGTTGATTGCGACACACACGTGAACTCTGCTCCTGCGAGTGAAGATCCCGCCTGGGGGCCGGCATTCGTCGCGGCATCGAGTTTTACGATACGCAGATTGATGGTGCCGGGCTGTTCATCAATGGCGACCTTTCCACCGTCATTCCCCGTGGTAAAGGCGATGCGATCGCGACGGGGGACATAGCCGGCCGGCGCCTTCGTTTCAACTAGGTAGTATGCCGTGTTGGGCAGAAGTGTTGCCTGCGCTCGACCGTTGCTGTCCATCTGGACGGTGCCGACACGCGCGCCGCTGGTGCTCTCAAAAACATCGAATGTTGCCCCGTCAAACTGATAAGTATTGTTTCCGCTGGTAATGGCAGCGTTTGCAGACTGCTTTTGGAAGGAAACAGAGACCGCCGGCAGTACATAGAGCATGTCCTGACGTTTGCTGCCGCCCGATACGGCTCCTAGATAGCGCCGCGCGCGGTGCGGAGCGGCTTTGATGCTTCCTGATTTTGCGCTGTCGTGGAGCCACCGCGCCGCCGCCACGACTTCATTGTCAGTGATAAAGTGCCCACTCTTGGTTTTGCCCTGAGCGGTCGTGTAAGAGTAGGTACCGTCGACATGGGTAGTGCCGTTGAGCATCCATACGGCAAGCTGGGTTGCGGCGCGGGCACGATCGGGTGAAAGATGGTAACCGCCAAACGACGTGGTGGTGGGATATCCGTGACAAACGATTGCCGCGAACTCGTCGTCGAGCCACACCCAGCCTTGATCAAAGTTGAGCCATGGGCCGCCCGGCTTGGTGGGGCCGGGGCGCTCCTGGTTCATGCAGTAGGCAATCGAGGCGTCTTGAGCTTCATACTTGCCGATGAGGAAGGGCCCACAATCATCGCTAATAGTGCGGAAGCCGAGCTGGTCGTAGCCATCGACGGCAAATGCGGCTCCCGGTGTCAGGCAGCCGAAAAGCAGGAAGAGGAGCAGGAGCAGCGGACCTGTTGCGATTGCGCTGTGGACAGAGTGCGTGGGT
>URKU01000104.1 GCA_900548515.1 uncultured Collinsella sp.
GCCCGCGTTATTGTGAGAAAGGAGCCCCTGTGGCTGTTAACGAAGAGCTGCTTAAGAAGGTTCTTGAAGAGATTCGCCCCAACCTGCAGGCCGACGGCGGCGATATGGAATATGTGGGCGTCGACGAAGAGGGCGTCGTCAAGCTGGAACTGCAGGGCGCTTGCGCCGGCTGTCCCATGAGCTCGCTGACCCTGTCTATGGGTATCGAGCGCATCCTGAAGGAGCATGTGCCCGGCGTTACCCGCGTTGAGCAGGTCAATGCTTCCGGCGAGGCCGAGGACCTGTACGACGAGTACGCGCCGTTCTAAGATGCGAAAGCTGCGGACGGTACGCTCCGCATAGACGTTACGCCCAGATATGCGACTGCGAGCGCAAGGCCCGCGGCCGCATTTGTATGTAGGGAGCAGGGGATCGGTATGCTCAACGACCTCTACCACATGCTTGACCCCGTCGCGATCTCGGCGGGCCCCATCACCATCTACTGGTACGGCCTGGCCTACGTGGTCGGCGCTCTGCTCACGGCGGTTGTTATGTACCGCACGCAGCGTCGTTGGGGCTTCGACATCACGATCGATGACCTGACGAGCGTCGTGGTCGGCGCGGTCTTTGGCCTCATCATCGGCGCGCGCCTGTTTTACGTCGTCTTTTACGGCGATGGCTACTATTGGACCCATCCGCTCGAGATCTTTGCCACCAACGAGGGCGGCATGAGCTTCCACGGCGGCCTGGTGGGCGGCATCTTGGGCGGCATCATCGTGTGCCGCATGTATAAGCTCGACGCCTGGACCATCGCCGACCTTGCTGTGATCGGTGCTCCGCTGGCGCTGTGCCTGGGACGTTGCGCCAACTTCGTGAACGGTGAGCTGTGGGGTAAGCCGACCGATCTGCCCTGGGGTGTGGTCTTTGGCGGCACCGCGGGCGATATGCCGCGCCATCCCTCCCAGCTCTACGAGGCGTTTCTTGAGGGCATTGTGCTCTTCTGTATTTTGCAGGTGCTCAGCCGCAAAAAGCCGCTACTGCCCCAGGGCACGTTTATGGGCGTGTTCGTGATGGGGTACGGCATCGTCCGCTTTCTCGTTGAGTTCGTGCGCGTGCCCGATGCCCAGCTGGGCTATCTGCTGGGCGGCGTCATCACCATGGGTCAGCTGCTGAGTTTGCCGCTCGTGATCGCCGGTCTGGCGCTCATCATCTTCGCCCGACACCGCAATCGCCCCCAGCGCATCTACCTCGACGCCTAACCAAGACCACCACAAAGGGGACAGGCACCTTTGTGGTGGTTTTGCCGAGTTTGACCGGTTTCTAGAAAGGCTTTCGGACTGTGAAGGATTCCGACCTCTCCACAACGGCTGCGCGCGACGCTGCCCGCATCGTCTGGTTTAAGCGCTATCCCGCCAAGCAGACACTCATCGCATTTTTGCTCGCGCTGTTGGCGACCACGGCGTTTTCCATCGATCCCGCCCCGGTGTCGAGCAACGCAGTCTTGGCGATTGACCCCAAGGCTTCGGGCATGCTGTACGTGTGCTACGAGGTGCTCCTCTCGTTTGCCGGCCATACCGACGCGGTCATGCTGCTTGCGCTTGCCTGCCTGCTCACGCTGCCGTTTCGCTACGTATTCTTTGGCCGCGGCGACGCCTGGCGTCCCTCGGTGATCCTTCCGTCGCTGTTCTTTGCCGTCTGCATGGTGTTTGGCCGCAGCTACGACCTCACCGATTCGGCCGAGATCGTGCTCGGCGACAAGGCGCGCATCATCTGCGCCTGGATAGGCGGTGCGGGCTGGATGCTCTTGGCGGTCGTTGCCTTCTACCTTGCCTTTGAGTGTCTAGATTGGCTGAGCTCTCGGCGCATTCCGTTTTCCGAAGCGCACTTTGGCCGCGTATGGCGTGTGGCTCACGCCGTGCTCTCGGTCCATCCCTTTGCCGGGCCCTTCCTGGTGCTTATGGTCGCCTGGGCGCCCACGCTCATCGCTTCGCTGCCCGGCCTTTTTATGGGGGATACGGGTGCGCAGATTCGCCAGTGGTTCAACTACCCCAACGGTACGAGCGACTACCTGCGCCTGCTCAACCCCAATGTCCTGCTCAACGGGCATCATCCGGTCGTGCACACGGCTATCATCGGTTCGTGCGTCCAGCTGGGGCTTTCACTGTTCAACAGCGCCAACGCAGGTCTTGTCATCTACACCTGCGCTCAGTTCGTCATTACGGCCGCTTGCATGGCCTATTCCATCTCGTCGCTGCGCAAGCTGGGCGTGAGCCTGCCGGTCCGCGGCGTGATCCTGCTGTTCTTTGTGTTTATGCCCATGTTCTCCAACTACGCGGCCCTGCTTACCAAAGATGTGCTGTTTGCCGACGCGTTTTTGGTTTTGCTGGTGCAGACCGTCAAGCTTGTGGCCTGTGGCCTGCCTCGTCGCGATGCGAATGTCGAGCGTGTGGGCGAGCCCGAGCCCGTGCTCTTTGCGCGCCATGACTGGCTGCTGCTTGCTCTAGGCGCCATGGGGTCGACGTTTTTGCGTAACGGCGGCCTGGTGTTTGTGCTGGCGGCATGCGTGATCGCGGCGGCGTTTTGCGCTTGGGACGTGCATGCGGCTCGCCGTGCGGCCAAGCAGACGGGTGCTGAGTCCTCGTTTCGCGTGCCACGCTTTTGCTGGGTTGGCATCCTGGCGGTGCTTGCGCTCTGTCTTGTCTCCAACATGTACTTCACCAAGGTCTTTATGCCGGCGCACGACATTACGCCCAGCTCCAAGCGCGAGGTGCTCTCGATTCCGTTCCAGCAGACGGCGCGCTTCGTCCAAAAGCACGACGGCCTTAACTCAGGTGTCAATCCTACGGTTAAAGAGGACGGCACCATCGTGGAAGCTCCCTGCGACGGTTTGGTGACCGAAGAGGAGCGTGCCGTGATCGATCGCGTACTCAAGTACGAAAACCTGGGCCGCCGTTACAACCCGGATAAGTCGGACGCCGTCAAAAATTGCTTTAACGAGTACGCCTCGCAGGAGGACATCAAGGCCTATTTTGAGGTGTGGGCCCAGATGTTCAAAAAGGATCCCGAGTGCTATATCTCGGCGCTCATCAATAACTACTACGGCTACTTTTATCCGAGCGCTCGCGATGCGTGGGTCTACAGCACGGCGCGCAGTGCCGAGATCATGGCGAAGCCCGATAACCTCAAGTACTTTGACTTCCATCCGGTCGATAGCAAGGTTGTGCGCTGGTGCGACCACCTGATCAACCTGTACCGCGTGGCAGTACAACGCATCCCGTTTATCTCGCTCGCCATGAGCTCGGCCACCTATGTGTGGATCATGATCGCCGTGGTGGTCTATCTGCTACGTCGTCATTCGTGGCGCGGGCTGGCCATTTGGGTGCCGCTGCTGGGCGTGCTCGCCGTGTGCCTGATCGGTCCCTGCAACGGCTCGACCTACATGCGCTACCTGTACCCGGTTATCGCCTGCATGCCCTTTGCCATCGGCGCCACCATCACCCGCAGCGACCTCCTCTGGTCCTAATTTGGTGCAAAGGGGGCAGGTTACTTTGCACCAAGGGGCTGTATCATCACGACGCCTTCATTTTGGGGTTTATCTCGCAGGCCAGTAGGTATATCATAACGACGTTTGTTTATATTGCCCGAGCATCTGCGCTGGGCTTTAGGTCGAAACCGATAGGAGACACGTATGTCCGGACACTCTAAGTGGGCCACAACCAAGCATCGTAAGGGCGCGCAGGACGCCAAGCGTTCCGCCCTCTTCTCCAAGCTGAGCCGCAACATCACCGTTGCTGCCCGTCTCGGCGGCGACCCGCTGCCCGAGAACAACGCCAGCCTCGCCGCTGCCGTTGCCAAGGCCAAGGCTCAGTCCATGCCCAAGGACAAGATCAAGTCCGCTATCGACAAGGCCTTCGGTTCGGGTGCCGACGCCGCTGTCTACGAGAACATCGTGTACGAGGGCTATGGTCCCGCCGGTGTCGCCGTCTACGTCGACTGCCTGACCGATAACCGCAACCGCACTGCCGCCGATGTCCGTTCCGCCTTCTCCCACGCTGGCGGCAACCTGGGCACCTCCGGCTCCGTCGCCTTCCAGTTTGAGCGCAAGGGCCAGATCGTCGTCGCCAAGGAGATCTTGGACGAGAACGCCAAGAAGGAGACCATGATCGCCAACGGTGCTGCCGGTGACGAGGATGAGTTCATGATGGCTATCGCCGAGGCCGGTGGCGAGGACTACGAGGACGCCGGCGAGGAGTGGATTGTCTGGACCGCTGCTAACGACGTCATGGCTGTCTCCAAGGCACTCGAGGAGCAGGGCATCCAGGTCAAGGGCTCCGAGACCACCATGGTCCCGACCACCCCGACGGAGGTCTCCGGTACCGACGCCAAGAAGGTTCAGCGCCTCATCGACCGTCTCGAGGAGCTCGACGACGTCCAGGACGTCTACAGCGCCATGGACATGACCGACGAGGTCATCGCTGCCCTCGAGGAGGAGTAGCGCCTGCACGGGTTAAGCCGTGCATATCTGGGCATAATGAAGCGAGCATGCAAGCCTCGTGGAATAGATGAGCCGGATCCGCGTGCGTACAGCACCGGACCCGGCTCTTTTATAATGATGCGAATCGTTTTGCATTCTGTGGACCGAAACCTGAAGGGAGCGCGCGTGCGCGTACTCAAACGAGCCCTAGCGATCGTGTATCTTGCCGCCGCCATCGTGGCGCTGGGCACGCTTGTCTGCCAGTTCTGGGGACCGTATACGTATCGCTTTATGCTGCTGTTGCGTGACACCATGCCTCGCGTCGTCGTTACGGTGTGTGCCGCCATCGTGGCACTTGGCGTGCTCATCGGTTTTTTCCGCCTGATGTTCGCGCGTCGCGAGCCGTCCTGCGTGCATCCGGCGGGGGAGCGCAATATCGAGGTTACGCTCGCAGCGCTTTCCTCGTGCGCCCGTGCCGCGGCGGAGTGCGATGATCGCGTGATGGTTGAGCATATCGAGGCGCGCGTTCAAGGCTCCGACGAGTCGCGCGTTCGTTTTAAGGTCGAGGCCATCGCGCTGGATGATAAAGACGTCGCCTCTCTTGCCACCGCGATGCAGCAGCGCATCGAGAAGGCCTGCGACACCATGCTCGGCACGCCGGGCACGACCGCGCGCGTCCGTTTTTTGCCGTCCAAGACTACCGTCCAGACCGTGGAGGTTTCCGGTGAGTGATACCAACCAAGACAAGACCGCCCGCACGCCGCGCCTGACGATCGACCAGAACGCTACGCCGGCAGGCGAGTCCGCCGACACCAAGCCCGAGGCCGGCGAGCAGCACGACAGCGCCGCCAACGACTTTGACGAGGCCATGGGGCTCATCAAAGGTACGGGCGCTGCTATCTGGAGCTACGCCGTGCGCCACCCCAATACTACGCTCGGCGCCTTGGCAGGCTTTATCCTCGCCGTGCTGGTACTTACGTTGGGCCTGTGGGACACGCTCGTCATCGCATTCTTTGTGCTGATCGGTGCCGTGATCGGCCAGATTCGCGATGGCGAGAACGGTATCGTCAACTTCTTCGGCCGTCTGTTTAGCGGCCGCTAATATGTATTCGACTGTCGCATCTGCGGCAGGCATAAGGAGGAACCATGGCTTTTAACACGAAGGTCGATGTGGCCGATACCGAGCTCGAGGCGAATGAGGCCGTCGCCGCCGAGGCGGAGGACGTAACGCTCGAGGACGAGGCGCTCGTCGAGGCCGAGTCCGATACGGACGAGGACAACGAGGAGATGGACGAGGAGGCGGACGAGTCCGAGGACTCGCTGACCTATTCCAACGGCGTGATCGAGAAAATCGTCGCCATGGCCACCCGCGAGGTTCCGCACGTTCTGGGCATGAAGGGTAACCTTATGCACTTTGTGCAGGAACAGTTTGGTGCCGAGAACCTGACCAAGGGCGTGACGGTCGAAGTCACCGATGACAACCGCGTGGTCGTCAACATCTCGGTTATCATCGAGTATGGCGCCTATGCGCCTGCGATCTTTGACGACGTTAAGGCGCGCGTCACTGAGCGTCTGGCCGCGATGACCGGCCTTGAGGTGGCAGGCGTCAATCTGCGCATCGAGGATGTCATCACCCCCGAGGAGTACGAGCACCGCACCAGCCAGCACGAGTAACCTACCAAAAAGGGACAGGTTTGTTTTGGCAGGTTTTATCTGCGAAAACACCAAACGGTCGACCGCGCAAGCAAAAGTGCGGTCGACCGTTTTCCATATAGCCTCGATCTAGGCATACCGCTCGTCTAACTAAGGGTTGCAATCTTCGCGTTCCGCGTTACCCTAATGGGCGCATTGTTTCCAAATTGTTAACGAGGGGTTGCCGTAATGGCCGACGAACACGAGACCGAAAGCAAGGCATGGGCGATTGAAGCCGCTGCGGCAGAGGCGGCATCGCGTGCTGCCGAGGAGGTGCATCGTCCTCCCGT
>URKU01000105.1 GCA_900548515.1 uncultured Collinsella sp.
AAAGATATGGCACCGTGGGGACACATGTATGTCAATCCTGGTCTAACAGAGCCTTATCAAATCCCAGGTTCTGGCTCACGCCCTTGAGCGTGTGCGCTGCCATAAACGCACCTTCGGCGTCTCCCGCCGCCATGGCGGCCTCCAGCTTGTCCATGCTCTCGTCATCCAAAAACTTGAGGGCAAAGCGGGCAAGCATTTCCCCGCCCATCAGCCGAGCGCACGCGTCATCGTAATTAGCGCCGATCTTCTCATACGCCTCACGCATGGAAATCATGGATTAAAAACTCCTTTGGTCAAACTAAATCGTAGGAAACGCGACGACATCGGCGGGGCGTGCCAATGTCTCGGCAATTTGGTCTTGCACCTCGAGCAAACAGTCGAGCAGCAACGGGTTAAAGGTGCCGCACTTACCGTCCAGAATCATCTTGATCGCTTCCTCGTGCGGGATAGCGTCCTTGTACACGCGCACGCTCGTCAGGGCATCGTACACGTCGGCCACCGAAACCACCTGTGCGGCAATGGGACTTTCGTCGCCCTTAAGGCCATCGGGATAACCCTTGCCGTCCCAGCGCTCGTGGTGCCAACGCGCGATCTGGTACGCATATTCCATAAGCGCATTGCCGGCGTGATGGCTACCCAGCTCACGCAGCATGTCGGCGCCGATCGTGGTATGCGTCTTCATAATCTCGAACTCCTCGGGCGTAAGGCGTCCGGGCTTGTTGAGAATCGCATCGTCAATCGACATCTTGCCGATATCGTGCAGCGCCGAAGCCAGGGCGATCGTGGAGCGTTCCTCATTGTCGAGGGAGATCGTGTCGCTACGCCGGACCAGACAGCCAAGCAGCAGCTCGGTCAGCTTCTCGATGTTCGTAACGTGCCTGCCGCTCTCGCCGTTACGAAGCTCCATGACGCCGGCCATGATGTCGATGAGCATGCGACTGTTCTTGACGCGCTCGTTGTACTGCTGGGACAGCAGGTTCGTCAGGCGGCGCTGCTTGGCGTATAGGCGGATGGTGTTGCTCACACGGCGGCGCACGACACGGGAGTCAAACGGGCGGTTGATATAGTCCGAGGCGCCCAGCTCGTACGCGCGCAGAACCATATCATCGGAATCTTCGCTCGAAATCATGATGACGGGCAGATTGTCACTAACCGATCGGCGCGACAGATCGGCCAGCACCTCAAAGCCGCTTACGCCCGGCATGACAATATCCAGCAGCACGAGCGACAACTCATCGCCATAGCGGTCGACCATGTCGAGCGCCGCACGACCGTGGTCGGCCTCGAGGATGCAATACTCGTCCTTGAGCATCTCGCTGAGAATGGCTCGGTTCATCTCGGAGTCATCGACAATAAGCACCAAAGGCTTTTCGCTTTGGAAGGCCTCGATGGAATCGGCATCGGTCACGACCGTACCGGCTTTTGCCTTAGCGCGGCTCAATAACTGGACAGCGCGGCCAACGCCCTCATCGACCGTCTCGCCATGAATGAGAACGCCACCAACACATGCCGTCAAGCTCACGTACTCATGGCCCGGAATAATCGTGGCATGAACGGCATCGGATACCTGATGCAGGCGACGGGTGAAGTCATCGGAGGGAATATTGGGCATGACAACCACAAACTTGTCGCAGCCATAGCGCACAAGCTCGTCAGTCGAACGGATTCCGCTGCGCATGGCTGTCGCCACAGCACCGAGCGCAAGGTCGCCGGCATGACGGCCACACGTATCGTTGAAGACCCTAAAATCATCAAGGTCGATCATCGCAATGCCGGCATTCATGCGGGCGCTACGGAGCTTTTCCTCGTAATATCGGCGATTGCGCACGCCCGTCAGCACGTCGGTGTAGACAAGGTCCTCTTCTGTGGCCTCTTGCTCATCAATCGGACGCACCATCAGCAAGACGTGAGGCTCGCCCTCGACCTTTAGAGGGCGCAGACGGGCGCGGTACTCAACACCATCGTTGAGCAGTTGCTCCGACACCTCACCCGAATCTGCCAAGGCCTCAAGACTCGACTGACGCAGACAAGGGCAGCGATCGCCGGCGAGCAGGCAGTTACGCTCGCTCTTAATCTGATCGGCCGACAGCAAACGTACCACGGGGTAGGTCTTCGCGACGCGGGCGACCTCGACGGCAGCCTCCTCGTCGGTTAGATTGGCCTCGTGATTATTGAGCATATGGGGCCCTTTCGATAGCTTCGCATAGTAGCGGTGGGTTCCAAATGTTACAAGGGTAACACCTTGCCGATGCAGGTAAGCACGTGAATGCCGTTACATTTTTATGAGTTGGCAGACGGCGCAATTGGAGCCGCAAACGTAAGGTTTTGAGCACATTTGTTAACACAGCCGAAACGTTTGCGGGTGAAGCCTGTTTTGGCTATTGCGGGTGTTAGAGCCCCAGAATGCCACGGACAGTCTGGGCAGCCGCTGCCGGGCGATCGCGCAGGCCGTTGTGCGCGCCGGGAACCATTACGAGCGGACAGTCCAAAAGCTCAGCCGCTATCCTCGTTCCCGCCTCGCGGGGCGTACCAATCGAGAGCTCGCCCAAAAGCACGGCGGCCACCGTTTTCGACGCGCGAACACTATCCCAATCGGGAATGCAGGTCATAGTAATCCCGTATTCGTTCGCCATGAAACTGCGGCCGTTGCGCAGGGCGTGCTTGGCTTCTGCCTCGGTTAACTTGGGGGCCTCAGGGTCCGAATCGCCGATGGCGCCCAGGAAGGCCCGTAATGCCCTGGAGACCTTTCCCGCGGCGATCATCTCGAGCAAAACCGGGGCCGCGCCCAGGCCGGCACCCTGATCCGTCACGGCGGGTTCATGCAGAATCGCACGCGAGATTATGGCGGGGTTTGCACGGAGAAGCTCCAGGGCCACCAACGTACCGGCACTGTGCGCGAGCACGTTTGCCGGAGCGCCAATATGCTCGATAACAGCCTGCAGGTCGGCGGCCTGGGCGGCGAGGTCGTAGCGCCCGTCTGCAGCGTCGCCGCTCTCGCCGCAACCGCGGCGGTCGTAGACAATGACGCGATAGTCACAGGCGAGTTCGCGGGCAATGGCGTCAAAAAAGACGCCGTCGACGCAGGCGCCGTGAACGCACACCAAGGCGGGTGCATCAGACGACGCATCCGGGCCGGCATACTCGCGGCAGGCGATCGTGGTGCCCGCGTTCTCGACCGTAAAATCCATGTTGTGCCCCCGTCATCAATGCCCATCCAGCTGCACGTCAGTACGGTTGGATGGACCCGCATTGCCTTACGCCTTGTTAACAGATTAACTGTACCCGACCCGAGGCTTTTCATGGCACGGCATAATGAGCGACGTGAAAAAACGAAACTTGTAAAGCAAGAGCCCGCACCTTGCTTTGGAGCCGATGCTATGCTTAGGCACAATTGTCTTGAGGAGCATATGCCTATGTCTACGTTTTTGAATGCCAGCCCCATCTTTGGGCCCGTTCGCAGCCGTCGTCTGGGCCTTTCGCTCGGTGTCAACATGATGCCGGCGAGCGGTAAGATCTGCACGTTCGACTGCATTTACTGCGAAAACGGCCTCAACGCCGAGCGCCCCTGCCATGAGCCGTACAACACAGCTGCCGTGGTACTCGACGCGCTCGAGGCAAAGCTGCGCGAGATGGCAGCCGAGGGCGAGCTCCCCGATGTGATCACCTTCGCAGGCAACGGCGAGCCCACCGCCGCACCGGAGTTTCCGCAGGCCATCGCCGGCGCCGTTGCGCTGCGCGACCAGCTAGCCCCAAACTCCAAGATCGCCGTGCTCTCCAACGGCACGCGCGCCGACCGCCCCGAGGTGCACGACGCGCTCATGATGGTCGACGACAATATCCTCAAGCTCGATACCGTCGACCCGGCGTTTATCCAGCTGCTCGACCAGCCTGTTGGCCCCTACGATGTGGAGCATCAGATTGAGACGTTCGCAAGCTTTGACGGTCATGTCATTATCCAGACAATCTTTTTGACCGGCGAGTATCAGGGCAAGCCTCTCGATAACACTGGCGAGGAGTACGTCGGCCCTTGGCTCGCGGCGCTCGAGCGCATTCGTCCGCAGGAGGCGACCATTTACACGGTGGCGCGCGAGACGCCGGTCGCCGGCCTTGCCAAAGCGGTGCCCGAGGTGCTCGACACGATCGCCGCACGCGTGCGCGCCCTCGGCATTCCCTGCCAGGTGAGCTACTAGCAAAACCACGCAGCAGCTAGTGCCCGCCATCCCGCTCCATCAGTTGCGGTGATATAGTTCCTGTTTATGCTGTTAAACCGCTTAAATCGGAACTATATCACCGCAACTTTTACGGACGCGTGGGTGGGCTATACTAGCTGCGAATGAAAGGAAGTTAGCCATGTTTGACAACGGACCCGTTCCTGGCCGCAACGACGCTTGCTGGTGCGGCAGCGGCAAAAAATATAAGAAATGCCATAGCGCCTTCGACGAGCGCCTCGAGCGCTTGTGGGAAGAGGGCTGGGAGGTTCTGCCCCGCACGCTCTACAAGACGCCCGCCGATATCGAGGGCATCAAGCGCTCGGCCGCCATCAACGTGGGCGTGCTCGACTACGTAGGCGAGCACATCGCCGCGGGCATGACCACCAACCAGATCGACCAGATGATTTACGACTACACCGTCGAGCATGGCGGCACGCCGGCCGACCTCAACTACGAGGGCTACCCCAAGAGCGTGTGTACCTCGATCAACGACGTCGTCTGCCACGGCATTCCCTGTGATACGGACGTGCTGCACGAGGGCGACATCATCAACGTGGACTGCTCCACGATCCTAGACGGCTACTTTAGCGACTCGAGCCGCATGTTCTGCATCGGCGAGGTCTCGGCCGAGCGCCAGCGCCTGGTCGACGTCACCCGCGCCAGCGTGGAGGCGGGTCTGGCAGCCGTCAAGCCATGGCTGCCACTGTCCGTGATGGCCGAAGCCGTGCAAAAGACGGTCGAGGATGCCGGCTTTAGCGTGGTGCGCGAGTACGGCGGACACGGCATCGGTAAGGAATTCCACGAGGACCCGTTTGTGGGCTTTACCACCGAGGCGCCCGATGTGGACACCATCATGGCTCCGGGCATGGTCTTTACCATCGAGCCTATGGTCAATGCCGGAGCGCCCGACATCAAGATTAGCAAGGGCGATGGCTGGTGTGTGCGCACCAAGGACGGCAGCGATTCGGCTCAGTGCGAGGTACAGCTCGTGGTGACCGAGGACGGCTACGAGCTGCTGAGCTGGTAGCCGTGGATGCGCCGGGCTTCGCGATGGATATGTTAACCATCACGAAGCCCGGCGTTTTTTAGCGTTTTGTCTGATAAAACCTGCCAAAAATAAACCTGTCCCTTTTTGGCAGGTCGAGCGGAGAGGACTGCTTGTGAACATCCTGGTTTTGTTGCCCGTCAACGACCGCCATCGCGCAATTCTTGAGTCGAGCGCTCCGGGCGAGGACTTTATCTACACGAGCGCCGATGCCGTCACGCGTGAGCAGGTCGCCGACGCCGACGTGATCTTGGGCAACATAGACCCTAGCATGCTCACGGCATGCGAGCATCTCCAGCTGTTGCAATTGCAGACCGCCGGCTATGACGACTACCTTGCCGCCGGCACCGTACCGGCCGACGCTAAGCTTTCCTGCTCGGTAGGCGCCTACGGTCAGGCCGTAAGCGAGCACATGTTTGCCATGGTGCTGTCTATGATGAAGCGCCTGCCCGGTTATCGCGACTTGCAGCGCGAGCATCGCTGGGAGGATTTGGGCCCGGTCACCTCGCTCAAAAACGCCAACGTGCTGGTGCTGGGCGCGGGCGATATCGGCGGCCACTTCGCCACGCTCTGCCGCAGCATGGGTGCGCACGTCCGCGGCATCAAGCGCCATCCGCTCGTCTACCCCATTGTGTTTGAGGACATGGACGGCATGGACGCCCTGCCCGAGCGCCTGGCCGAGGCTGACATCGTCGCAGCCTTTATGCCCAGCACACCCGAGACTCGCGGCCTGGCGAACGCCGAGTTCTTCGCCGCGATGAAGCCGGGCACCTTCTTTGCCAATGGTGGCCGCGGTGACCTTGTTGTTGCCGACGATCTGGTTGCCGCCCTGGAGTCGGGACATCTTGCCGGTGCCGCGGTCGACGTCACCGACCCCGAGCCGCTGCCTGCGACAAGCCCCCTGTGGGATGCGCCCAACATGCTCATCACACCGCACGTCTCGGGCTGGTTCCACCTGGCCGCCACGCTCAACAATGTGGTCGACATCGCCGCGGAGAACCTGCGTCACCTGCAGGCGGGCGAAACGCTTCGCTGCTGGATCGAACACTGATTGTTCCGGCGTTTTGCCAAACGCCGGAACTACTCGACGCTGCGAGCCCGCCAGAGCGGCAATCTGACGTTCAATCGTCGGGCATGGCCAAAAGGCCTA
>URKU01000106.1 GCA_900548515.1 uncultured Collinsella sp.
TGTCGGTGATCGGTAACGGCTGCGTCGTCAACCCCAAGGTTGTCCTTGAGGAGATCGACATGTTCGAGGCCGACGGCATCACCACCAAGAACCTCAAGATTAGCGGCAACGCGCATGTCATCATGCCGTACCACATCGATCTGGATGGCGCCTTTGAGCAGAAGCTCGGCAAGAAGAACATCGGTACCACCAAGCGCGGCATTGGTCCGTGCTATCAGGACAAGATGGCCCGCATTGGCCTGCGCATGCAGGACATGCTGGACGAGACGCTGTTCCGCGACAAGTTGGAGACCGCTCTCGCCCGCGTGAACCCCGAGCTCGAGCTCATCTACAACCTGCCCACCTACACCGTGGACCAGATTTGCGACGAGTACCTGCCGATGGCCGAGCGCCTGCGTCCCTACATCACCGAGACGAGCCTGCTGCTCAACAACATGATCGATGAGGGCAAGAACCTGCTGTTTGAGGGTGCCCAGGCGACGCTGCTCGACATCGACCACGGCACCTATCCGTACGTGACGTCTTCCAACTGCACCGCCGGCGGCGCCATTACCGGCTCCGGCGTCGGCATGAAGAACGTCGATCGCGTGCTGGGCGTCATGAAGGCTTATATCACCCGCGTCGGTTCGGGCCCCATGCCCACCGAGCTTTCCTATGAGTCCGAGGCCGGCCACACGCTGACCGAGGAGGGCTATGAGTACGGCGTGACCACCGGTCGTCGTCGTCGTTGCGGCTGGTTTGACGGCCCTATCGCCAACTATGCTTCGCGCGTCAACGGCCTCACCGACATCGCCGTGACCAAGCTCGACGTGCTTTCGGCCTTCGACACCATCAAGGTGTGCGTGGCCTACGACGTCGATGGCGAGCGCTACACGAGCGTGCCCGAGCATCAGGTGCGCTTTGAGCATGCCAAGCCCATCTACGAGGAGCTCCCTGGCTGGAAGTGCGATATCACCGGTTGCCGCAGCTTTGAGGAGCTGCCGCAGGAGGCTCAGGACTACGTGGCGTTTATCGAGGATCTGGCACACACCCGCGTGACGTTCATTGGCGTTGGCGCCGGTCGCGAGCAGATCATCAACCGATTCTGGAAGTAATCGGGACTATTTGGTTATTGCGATATACCCCTTTGCAGCCCGGACGGGCGGCCGAGGGGTATATTTGCTTGCAAAGGGCTCGCGCGGAGCGGGCCGTTCATCCATAGAGGAGGCACCCTTGAAGGCGGACACTCAAACCATCGACATCCTGTTGTTGGGCAGCGGCGGCCGTGAGCATGCTTTGGCAGCCAAGCTCGCAGCATCACCGCGCGCCGGCAAGCTCTACATTGCGCCGGGCAACGGCGGCACCGCGAGCTGCGGCGAGAACGTTGTTCTCGACGACTGCGATCCTGCGGCCGTGGCGGCGTTTGCGCAGAGCCACGGATGCGGACTTGTGGTAATTGGCCCCGAGGCTCCGCTCGTGGCGGGCGTGGCCGACGCCGTGCGCGCGGCGGGTATTCCCTGCTTTGGCCCGGGTGCCGAGGGCGCCCAGATGGAGGGCTCCAAGCTGTTCTCCAAGCAGCTCATGGAGCGCGCCGGTATCCCGACGGCGGCCTACGGCTCGTTTACCGACGAGGCTTCGGCTCTTGCCTACGTGCGCGAGCAGGGCGCCCCGCTGGTCGTCAAGGCCGACGGCCTTGCCGCGGGCAAGGGCGTTATCGTGGCGACTGAACTTGAGCAGGCCGAGGAGGCCGTGCGTGAGTGTTTTGGCGGCACCTTTGGCGATGCCGGCAACACCGTGGTTATCGAGGAGATGCTCGTTGGCCCCGAGTGCTCGCTGCTGGCCTTTACCGACGGCAAGACCGTTCGCCCCATGGCCACCTCGCAGGACCACAAGCGCGCGCTCGAGGGCGACAAGGGCCCCAACACCGGTGGCATGGGCGTCTACAGCCCGGTGCCCATCGTGACTGACGAGGAGCACGCCACGATGGTGAAGGTCATGGAGCAGACCGTGGCCGAGCTCGCTGTCGAGGGTATCGACTACCGCGGCTGCCTGTACGGCGGCTTTATGCTCACGCCTGCCGGCCCCAAGGTGCTGGAGTTCAATGCCCGCTTTGGCGACCCCGAGACGCAGGTCGTGCTGCCGCGCCTTAAGAACGACTTGGTCGAGGTCATGCTGGCTTGTGCCAACTGCGAGCTCGATCAGATTGAGCTCGACTGGCGTGACGAGTGGGCCGTGGCCGTTGTCCTGACGAGCGCGGGCTATCCCGGCAGCTACGAGAAGGGCAAGGTCATCACCGGTATCGCCGATGCCGAGGCCATGGAGAACGTGACCGTGTACCACGCGGGCACCGCCGTGGTGGACGGCCAGCTCGTGACCAATGGTGGCCGCGTGCTTGCCGTGACCGCTCTGGGCGACACGTTCGAGAACGCTCGCAACCTTGCCTACGAGGCCTGCGAGAAGATTGATTTTGAGGGCAAGACCCTGCGTCACGACATCGGCCTGCGCGCGCTGCGCGGCCGCGACGCCTGGGATGCCTAAAATCCGAGAGGAATGAGACGGATGGACGAGAAGAACGAAGAGCTCGTGGACGCGCAGATCGTCGAAGAGGACAGCCGCATGTATGGGCACGCCGAGGGCGAGCCTGGTGGCGAGGTCGCTGACGAGCCGGCACTGGTGCTGGGCGACGACGACCCGCACGATGCCGAGCTGCACGAGAAGATTCTTTCGGAGGAGTGCGCCTGGAAGGGCAAGATTCTCGACGTCCACCGTCTTGAGGTTGAGCTGCCCAACGGTCACCGCAGCGCCCGCGATATCGTTCGCCATCCGGGTGCGGCGGCCGTTGTGGCACTGACCGAGAGCGGCAAGATCGTACTGGTGCGTCAGTACCGCACCGCCATCGACCGCGTGACGGTCGAGATTCCCGCCGGCAAGCTCGATCCAGGCGAGGACCCGCTCGATTGCGCCAAGCGCGAACTGCATGAGGAGACCGGCTTTAGGGCTGGTCGTATTCGCTTTTTGACGTCGATTGTCACGTCCTGCGGTTTTTGCGATGAGATCATCCACATCTACTTGGCTACCAAGCTCGAGTTTGATGCGCCCAACCCCGATGATGACGAGTTTGTCAACGTGGACCTGGTGCCGCTGCACGAGCTGATCGACGCCGTGCTCGACGGCAAGATCGAAGATGCCAAGACCGTCGTGGGCGCCTTGGCCTGCGATAGCATCGCGCATCGCCTTGGGGGCGCGGAGCTCTAGGTTACGCGGTTTTACCAAACCGCGTAACGAGTCGACGCTGCAAACGCCCCTAAGCGGCAATCTGCCTTTCAATCGTCGCTCGCGTACCGAAGTACGCGTCGCTCCTCTTTCAAGGCACCTTGCTCGCTTAGGGACGTTTTCGCTGACGCTGCCAGAACATCGGCGTTATGTTTGTTGGGACGCTTTGTTTTCAGCCCGACCGGTTCAACCGGATTTCTCACGCTATTTATTTCTCTCCGAGGACTGCATGTTTAGAAGGTTTTTGTCTTATTACAAGCCCCAGATGGGGCTTTTTGTTGCCGATACTGTTTGTGCCCTGGTGCTTGCCGCCATTGACTTGGCGTTTCCCATTATCCTGCGCAATCTGACCGGCGGGCTCTTTACCCAGGGTCAGGCTGCTATTATGCAGGCGCTCGGTATGATCGCGGTTGGCCTGGTGCTGATGTATGCCATCCGTTGCGCCTGCCGCTACTTTGTGAGTTACTGGGGCCACGTGATGGGCGCGCGCATGGAGTCCAAGATGCGCGAGGACCTGTTCGATCAGTACGAGCGCTTTAGCTTTGCGTATTTCGATCGCAACAGCTCGGGTGACATGATGAGCCGCGTGGTCAACGACCTGTTCGATATCTGTGAGGCAGCGCATCACGTACCCGAGTGGATAATCATCTGCGGTATCGAGATCGTCGGCTCGTTTGTGATCCTCTTTACCATCGCTCCGGTGCTGGCGCTTGCCATGGCCGTGGTGACGGCGGTGTTTGCGGTCATTATGTTTTGGCAGAACATGCGCATGCGCGAGGTCTTCAGCGACAATCGCAAAAAGATCAGCGGTATTAATGCTCAACTGCAGGATTCGCTGGCCGGCATGCGCGTGGTCAAGAGTTTTGCGAACGAGGAAGCTGAGCGCTCCAAGTTCCGCGTCTCTAATGACCGCTATCTTTCGTCCAAGGAGAATATGTATCACGCCATGGGCGTCTACACTGCGACGTATGGCCTGCTCTCGGGTGTGCTGTACGTGATCGTGGTGCTGCTGGGTGGTTGGCTGGTGGCGCAAGGCCAACTGCAGCCGGTCGATATGGCGACCTTTGCGCTCTACATTTCGCTGTTCTGCACCCCGCTCGAGACGCTTGTGAACTCGGCTGAGACGTATCAGAAAGCCATCGCCGGCTTTAAGCGTATGGACGAGGTACTTTCGACCGCCCCGGATATCCAGGACAAGCCGGATGCCGCGGACCTGCAGGTGACGGCTGGCGCGGTTGAATATCGCGATGTGTGCTTTAGCTACGAGGATGTTGAGTTGGGCGAGGGCAGTGCCGACGGACGCCCTGTTATCGATCATATGGATCTGTCCATCAAGCCCGGACAGACCATTGCCCTGGTTGGCCCCTCGGGCGGTGGCAAGTCCACAACGTGTTCGCTGCTGCCGCGCTTTTATGACGTGGCTGCTGGATCCGTCAGCATCGATGGCCAAGACGTGCGCGACGTGACGCAACAGAGTCTGCGCCGCGCCATTGGCCTGGTGCAGCAGGATGTCTATCTGTTTGACGGTACGATTGGCGAGAACATCGCCTACGGCAAGCCGGGTGCTACGGCAGAAGAGATCGCCGAGGCGGCCCGCCGCGCCAATATCGATACCTTTATCGAATCGCTTCCGCAGGGCTACGACACGGTCGTGGGCGAGCGCGGCAGCCGTCTTTCGGGCGGTCAGAAGCAGCGCGTAGCCATTGCACGCGTGTTTCTCAAGAACCCCAAGATTCTGATCCTGGACGAGGCGACGAGCGCCTTGGATAACGAGAGCGAGGAGGCGGTGCAGGAGTCGCTCGAGCGCCTGGCGCGCGGTCGCACCACGATCATCATCGCCCACCGTCTCTCGACCATTAAGCATGCCGACGAGATTGCGACCGTCGAGCATGGTCGCGTTGTGGAACGTGGTACGCATGAGCAGCTTCTCGCCCGTGGTGGCACCTATGCCCGTTACTATCGAATGCAGTTCGAAGGTGCGCGTGCGCACGAGCTCGACTGATTGATATGACAGGAAGTATATGGCTGAGAAGAACCCTTTGACTCCGGAAGAAGTGACGGAGTTATTCTCCGAGATCGACGCATCCGGCGTTTTGGATCCGACGCTTGCCAAAAAGCGCACCGAGCGCATGCGCGAAAAAGAGGCTGCGGCCAAGCGCGGCGACAAGGCGGCGCTGGCGCAGCTTCGCAGCGAAGATCGCGCAAGCCAGACAAAGCAGATCGACCCGCTGTCCGAGGACGACCCTTCGGGCTCGCAGGTGAGCCATACCATTACGAAGACCGCCATGGCCGTAGTTATCGGCATTCTGGTGTTAATCGTGGGCATGCAGATCGGCTACGGCGTGATGCGCCGTCTGAATACCGCCAACCTGTCCGAGAGCGTTTCGGTGGATACTGTTTCCACGGCACTGAAGGGCGGCCTTGAGTGGGGTAACGGCTTTACGCAGTTCCCGCTCGACTTTAGCGTCGACGAGGCGGACGAGCGCACGGGTACGGTCGAGGTGACGGTGTTGGACACGTCGTCTGCCAACGAGCTCGAGCTGCTGTCCAACGGGCAGATTCAGGCTGCGGCACTTGCGACCAACGCGTTGCTCAACGATAAGATTGACCGCGTGGTGTACAACGTGCACGCCTATATCGATGAGGACAGCAATATCCAGCATGATTCCTTCTTTGGCATGTTTCCCGCGCGGGGTCATCAGAGTGCCATTTTGACGTTCGTGTGGACCAAGAGCTCTTCGACCGCCACGAACATCGACTGGAAGATGCATATCGTGAGCATGGACGACACGATTGCCGAGCGCATTCAAAAGCAGGTGAACTCGGTGTCGTCACTGATTGAGGACCCGTCGGTGAGCCAGACCAAGATTGACGAGGAAAAGGCCGAACGTGATCTGGAGCATCGTCTGCATGGCCGCGAGATCTTCCGCGGTGGCAAGCCCGATCGCACGCCGTCCGATCTGCTGGAGCAGGATAAATAAGACGCCATCATCCCGCGTGAGCCAAGTGCCCGCGCGGGATGATTTTTCTGGGACGGGGATTAAATAAGGCTCTGTTAGACCAGGATTGACATGCCGACCTGCCGGCTAACTCGCCGTCT
>URKU01000107.1 GCA_900548515.1 uncultured Collinsella sp.
AAAAACAGACAAACAAGGCATGTCATAAATGACAAAAAGTGACATCACTGTATTCAGGAGAGGGTTATGGCAGCAATCGCGTTTATCGGTTACCAGAACTCGGGCAAGACCACACTTGTCGAGAAGGTCATCGCCGAGCTTACTCGCCGTGGCCTACGTGTTGGTTCACTCAAGCATCATGGGCATCACGGCTTCGATATCGACGTGCCCGCCAAGGACACTTGGCGCCATCACCAGGCCGGATCCAAGCACGTGGGACTCATCTGCGCCACGCGCTGGGCGGAGTACGCCGACACGCGCGAGGAGGACGAGATGCCCGCGCGCGAGCTGCTGTCGCGTTACAACGATGTCGATGTGGTGATCATCGAGGGCTACAAGACCGAGGGCTTCGACAACATCGTGGTCGCGCGCTCCGGTGTCGACCGTCTGCGCGGCAAGAGCTCGCTCGACCTGGTCGATGGCCACACGCTGGCCCTTGCCTGCAACGAGGCCCTGGCGCGTCAGGCCTTCGACGCCGGCTTCGCGACCCGAGCCATCAACATCAACGACGCCCGAGCCATCTGCGATCTGATTCAGGACCATCTGGCCTAAAACCTGCCAAAAAGGGACAGGTTTATTTTGGCAGGTTTTATCTGGGCAAACGTCACTTCCACCACAAAGGGGCCAGGCACCTTTGTGGTGGATTTTGCTTTGCAGTAAAAACCATCACAACATTCGATGAAAATCGCGATTTTGCCGAAAAACGTCGAATGTTGCGATGCTTTGCGCCCCGGGCCAGGCCACCCTACGGGTTCGGCCACCACAGGGGGGCGGGCACCTTTGTGGCGATCGGGTCCCAACGGCCTGCGCCTTGGTATACCATGTACGCCGTTTACGAATACACCCCACACCGCCGCACAACCCAGAAAGGCCCCCATGGACACCACCTTCAGCCACATCAAAGCCGTGTTCTGCGATATCGACGGCACGCTGCTCACGAGCCAGCACACGGTGTCCCCGCGCACCGTGGCGGCGATCCGCGCCCTGCGCGAGCGCGGCGTGCTCTTTGGCCTGTGTACCGGGCGCGACGCCCGCGCGACCGAGGCCATGTACGAGCTCTGGGGCATCGAAGGCCTGGTGGACGTGCTGGTGGGCTGCGGTGGCGCCGAGGTCATCGACCGTGCGCACGACATCAACGAGCTGAGCTATCCGCTGCCGGGCGAGACCATCGCGCGCATCTGCAAACACATGGCAGACCTTCCGGCAACGCCCGTTTGCCCTCGGGACGGCGTGCTCTATGTGCCCGAGAGCAACGCGTGCGTCGAGCACCTGTCGCGCGTCGACGGTGTGCCCTACCAGGTGGTCGATTTTGCCGAGTTTTTGCGCGAGCCGCAGCCCAAGGTGATGTTTACCATGGCGCCCGAGGTAATGCCGCGGGTGATTGAGCGGGCGTCGACGTTTGCCGACGACACCGTTAAGGCGGCGGCTCTGCAAACCACGCAGCGGCTCTACGAGTTCATGGATCCGCGCGTGTCCAAGACGCGCGGCCTTGTGCGCGTGGCGGAACTCAACGACATGGAGCTCCAGGACATCTGCGTGTTTGGCGATGCGGACAACGACACCTGCATGGTGGCTGACGCCGGCGTGGGCGTGGCCATGGCAAATGGCAGCGATGCCACCCGTGCCGCCGCCGATTTTGTAACCGCCAGCAACGACAAAGACGGCATCGCGATCTTTATCGAGGAACATCTGCTGTAGCGCCGGGGGAGAACCACCGCAAAGGGGGCAGGCTCCTTTGCGGTGCCCTTAGGCGATTTGGGCGAATTGATGCCTAAAATCTGCGCGAAAATTCAAATATGGTTGTCTGAACATTACGCTTGTAACTACCGATGAGTTAAAGATATTCCCAGCAATTTAGTAGTCTATTCCTCCCGGTTAATGACCTACCGTTCACGGTTGATTTTCGACCGTTCACAGGAAGCATGCTCTTGAGCAAAATGTTGTGCAAATAAATAAAATGCTATTAAAAAATGATAACTAGCTTAATTACCAGTAGAAATAGATATTTCATAGCGAATAAACGAAGGTTAATCCGAGCAAATGTCAAGAGAATTGAGAATTCGCTACAAAACTATCGGTATTTTTGCTTAGATGTTCAAACAATCGTTACAATATGTACTACAAGCGTGCGCAATTACAGATTGCGCAGATGCGTTTGATAGTGAAAGAGCAAGATCGCGGTCTCTTGGGGAGGAGACATCGATGGAAGCGAATTCAGAAAAAACTAAGCAGAGTAAAAAAGCGACGCGCCGTGTACTGGCAGGCGTTTTGTGCGGAGCCTCCGTGTTGAGTCTGGTACTGTCGCTCGTCATGCCTCCAATCTCGCAGGCCATTGCCAACGACACCCAGACAGTTTCTACCGAGGAAGCTGTAACGGGGAGTTCCTCAAGTGAGTCCGCTGCTGTAGATAACACCAGCGAGGATGCCGAAAACCAGAATAGCGCCGCCACCTCTGCGAACGCGGCTACTACTGTGAACAAGGGCATCTACAAGCCCACGTCTATCGGTATCGGTACGAATATCGATATCTCCACCCCCGATCCCGGCGTGGCCACCTACGTCGGCCGCGACATGTACATCGGTGGTAAGCCGAACAAAACTAGCACTCTTGATGCGAATAACGCCCCCACCGGCTCATATGCCGCTGAGGCGGAGGGCCTTACCGTGGTCCACGGCAAACTGGCCATGAATCCTATCAAGGAGAGTTGGGGCGGCCAGGGCTTCCGTTTCGGCACCGTTGGTTTTGGATCGCAGTTTCGTCCCAGGGAGGGAAGCACGGTGCTTGCGGTCGCCGGCATAAACAGCTTGATTGAGAACATGAATACCGGTCAGGGAACGACCTCAGATGCTGCGACGGTTGGTGCTTGGACCAAGGGTGCTTGGGTCGGCAAGGCGACAAAGACTGACTCCCACTCTGGCTATGACTATACCGCGCAGATCGCCGGTCCCATTACCTATTCCTATTGGGATTCGAATGCTAACAACGGGCGCCAGTCTGTCGTGAAAAAGCAAGGTAATTGGTTCGAGGGCTCGGATGCTCTGAAGAGCGACCTGTTCAATCAAAATGTTGATTTGACTAATGTTAACGGTAACGATTATTCGAGCTACAACGGTGCAGATGGATACCTCTCGAAGCTATCGAAACAGCTCGCCTCGTTTGCAAATACCGGCACAGTTACGGATGGTTCCGCAATTAGCGACAACAGCTACGCAATCAACAAGTACGATAACAATGGAACAAGCTATACACTCACTTTCGATGGTAGTGAGAAGTCTGTTTCCGGTGCGCTTGATACCAGAATCCCGAACTATAAGATTTGCAACACCGAGCGACTTATCACCTTTACCGGCGATGGAACTTCTATGCAACAGGTCTTCACCATTGCCGGTTCCGAGCTCTCCAACTTGAAGGATGGCGTCTACTACCGCGGCGTCGACTTTAAGTTCACCAATGTCCCCGAAGGCGCATCCATTGTCGTGAACGTTACAGGTGCTGGTCCTGTCGAGTTCCACAATGGCTGGCGCTTCTGGTGGGGCGATACAGAAATATCTCGCGGTTATGAGAGTAACGCCGATAAAGACCTTCGCGCGAAATACTCGCTGGCCTCCCAGTCCATCATGTGGAATTTTGTCGATACCACGAGCCTCACCATCCGTGGTGGCATTGCGGGCGAGGGTAGAAGCGACTGGGGCAATGGCGGCGGGGACGGCAAGTGGACCGACGATGACCCCGCCGCTGTTATGCTCGGATCGATTCTCGTTCCCAACGGAAGCTTCGACGACCATGTGACCACCAACGGTCGTGTGTACGTGGGCGAAGATTTCATGATGAACAACCCTAAGATCGCGTACAACTTCACAAATCTCGAGGGTAACTCGGCTTCCGTCATCGATATGGATCAGGAGCGTCACAACTTCCCGTGGTCTGGGTCGTATACACCGGACGGCTCTGCCATTGCGTGGAGCAAGGTCGACGCTGCGGACGGCATGACGCCGCTTTCTGGTTCCTCGTGGACGATATACGGCACTGTCGATGATGCCAAGAATGAAACGTATCCCATCGTTACGGTAACGGATGGCGGTGCCAATGATTACTCTTCGGATGATGGCGAGCTTCAGTTCAACTATTTGAATCAGAAGGCCAAAATTGGCGATCCCAACGATAAAGACTACTTCACGTACTACATTCGCGAGGTCAAGGCGCCGGCTGGTTATCAGAAGTCGGACACCATCTACTACGCAACCATGAACAACACCGGCGAGCAGGTGAACTATGTTCAGGGTCATGTGGACACGGTGAACGGAAATGAGCTCGTTTCATTCGATGATTCCAACACCACGGGCGCCATCTCCAACACCAAGATCACCGGTACGGTGTCTTGGACCAAGGTTGAGGAGAGCGACACGGGACACACTCCTTTGGCTGGTTCCGAGTGGGCGCTTACCAAGGTAAAGGATGCCGATGGTGCCGAAATTCCGGACGCTGCATCCCTGACTGTGATTGATAACGATACGAATGCGGAAGCTGTCAGCAACAAGTGGGCAGATTCTGATCCCGCCGATGGCAAGTTCAAGCTCGAGGGTCTGCTGCCGGGCACGTACACGCTCACGGAGACCCAGGCGCCGTTTGGCTACGAGCTGAACCAGACAACCTACGAGTTCACGGTGTCCAAGGCGGACGGTTCCATTGCGTGGACCGAGGGAAAGAAACCGAGCATTGTTGAGGGCACTACGTACATCTCCGATTCTCTCACCACCACGTCCGTGGAAATCCCGGTGACTAAGTCCGTCCGTAATACGGACTGGCCGAAGGATTCCAGCGGGAAATACGTTGCGTTCGACTTCAACATCGAGGCTACGGGGGATTACGCAACCAACGTGCCCATTCCTAACCCGGCAGACCTCTCCATTGCACCCGCAGCAGGGGAGACCGACGCCGCCAAGCCCAACAACATCACGGCGACCTTTGGCGCCATGACGTTCAACAAGTCGCACCTGTCCGATACCACCGGTACGGCGGGTGACTACGCCAGGACCTACACCTACACGGTGAAGGAGGTCGCGCCTACCACCGGTGTCATCGATAAGCTCCGCTACTCCAAGGCCGAGTACCAGGTTGCCGTCACGGTGAAGGCCGTCATGAATGAGACCACTGGCAAGTACACCGGTCTTACCACCTCTACCACCGTTACGCAGATGAAGGACGACATGGGCAACACCCTTGGCGAGAACGGGCAGGGCGTCGTGGTTGAACCCTCCGCCGCCGCGCCCGACGCCATTCCCGCCTCCACCTTCACCAACACCTACTCCACCTCTTTGCCCCTTTCTGGTATGTCGGGCGTCACTCTGACGTACCTTGCCGGCGCGGCGGTGCTTTGCGCTGCTGCGGCCTGGATGCACATTCGTCGCAAGGCGAATGCGAAGGGGGGTGAGCGTCGTGAATAAGAATGTTAGCTCCTTCCCGATCTTGTTTGCGCTGCTTGCCCTCTTGATCGGCACCTGCGCGGTTGTGTTCCCCGCTTCCGCGCAGGCCGCGCCGACCTCGACCGGTTCCATCACGGTGAGCGGCACCGTAGCGAGCAGCTACGATGCCTACCAGATCTTTAGCGCCAACGTCGTCGACGGCGACAACGACGCCAAGATCGCCACTGACCTCGCTTGGGCAAACGACGCCGCGCGCGACGCCGTCCTGCCTGTGCTGCACAGCGCCGGCATGCCCAGTTCCCAGACCACCGCGCAGGAAGCTGCCGAGTGGCTCAACACCGATTCCCACCTTACGAGCGCGCTGAGCGCACAGCTCGCTCGTTCCCTCCAGAGCTCTGACGCCGAGTCCGTGGCCCTCAACGCGGGCACGGCGGCCGAGTTGCCCTGTGGCTACTGGCTCATCGTCGCCGACGACGACGCCATCGCCCAGGGCGAGGCCGGCACCGCGCCGATCATGGCCCTGGTGGGCGGCAGCGCCGTCACCGTCAAGCCCAAGGCGGCGACCCCCAAGGTTTCCAAGCACGTGCTGGAGGACGGCACCGCAGCATGGCAGAAGGCCGCCGACGCCTCGGTCGCCGACGACCTGTACTGGCGCCTCTCCGCCACGGTCCCGGCGGGCCTCACCGCCTACGACGCCTACGCGGTGCAGTTCGTCGACACCATGAGCGCGGGGCTCGACCCCTCCAAGGTCGCCTCGAGCATGCGCGTGTACGTGGCGGCGGGCGCGGACGGCGGCTTCGACGCCGTCTCGACCGGCAAGGACGGACG
>URKU01000108.1 GCA_900548515.1 uncultured Collinsella sp.
GCAGCGGCTTGCCTGCGGCACGGTCGGCATCCACGCGCGCGGCGGCCTCGAGCGCAAGCTCGGGCGACACCTGCAGGAATGCCTGGACCCCGCCCTCGCGCGCCTCGATGGCGGCAAGGGAGGCCTGGGCCACCTCGGTAGCGGTAAAGTCGCCGGCGGCAACGCCCGCAGCGATCTGGGCGGCGGTAAGGGAATCGAAGCTCTGCGCCATTACTCGCTCTCCCCCTCTCCCAAAATGGACGGCACGCGGAAGTAGCGGTCGCGCGCGCTGCCGGCGTTTTCGAGCGCAACGTCGAGCGGCAGGTCGCGCTCGGGCTCGCGCAGGTCATCGCCCATCACGTTGGACAGGCTTCCGATGGGATGGAACGTGGGCTCCACGTCGGGCAAGTCATATTGCAGGACGGGCTCGAGCATCTGGACGGCGTCGTTCAGGTAGGACGTCATCTGGGTGAGCTCGTCATCGGTCAGTGCGATCTTTGCGTACTCGGCGATGCCGCGCACGTCTTTCTCGCTGAGTGCCATAGGCGCTCCCTTCCGCATAACAGATAAACCGCTCTAGTATACAGGGCAACACCGGCTTGAAGCAGGCGCTTTACCCAAATGCAGCGAAAACGTAACGAGGACGGCGACTGGAAGGGCGCGACCCGGCGGACCTGCGGCGAAAACCGTCCCACCCACAACAAAAACCGTCCCAACATTCAACGTTTTTCGGCAAAATCGCGTTTTTCATCGAATGTTGGGACGGTTTGGAAGCCCCGACCACCACAAAGGGCCACTTTGTGGTGGTTCTGAACAATGGCTATGCCGAGGCCTTGGCCTTGCGGCGTTTTCGGATCGCGTGGACCACGATGTCCAGCAGCAACAGCAGGATGGCCACAACCACGATGAGCACGGCAAACTCGCGCTTGCCCCAGTGGCGGCCGGCCAGCGACTTTTGCTTGTCGACGTCCTTCTTGCTGTACTTGGTGCGCACGCAATGCACCAGCAGGCGATGGTCGTTTACGCCGTAGGGCGTGCAGGTGACGAGCGTCACCTTGTCGGCACCGGGCTCGATGGTCAGCGACTCCATCTCCTCGGGCAGCACGACCTCGGAGTCCACCATCTTGTAGGCAAGCGTCTTGTTCATGGTGTGCAACAGCACCAGGTCGCCGGGCTCTAGCGAATGGATGTCGTCGAACATGCTCAGGTTCCGCATGCCCGAGTGCGCGGTGAGCACGCAATGCGTCGAGCTGCCGCCTACCGGCAGGCTCGTGCCCTCCAGGTGGCCGACGCCCGCCATAAGGACTTCCTCGCTCGTGCCGTGGTAGATGGGCATGCTCACGTCGATGGAGGGAATCTCGACCCAGCTCATCATGGGGTCTCGGTCAAAGATAAGCTGCTGATCGTAGGGCTCGATCTGGTCGGCGGGAAGTTCGGTGGCCTCGCCGGCAAGCTGCTCGTTAAAGGAGCGCGCCTGCAGTAGAATGCGCTCGCGCTCCTCTTCGGAGAGCGCGTCCACGGTGCTGGACACGGTGCTGATCTGGTTGAACACGCCCGAGGCCTCGAGCCGGTCCAAGATCCACGGCCAGGTCATAAGGCCCACGCCAATAAGGATGATGACGATAGTGATGAGCCGATCAGCCCAGCGCGGCAGCCGCTTGCGACGACGCTTGGGTTTGGGCTTGGGCTGCGGGCCCGGCGTGCCGTTATCCGCGGTGTTATTGCCCTTCATATGTTTGGCGCCCTTCACCATCGCCGGTCACTCCTCTAAAGCTCAGGTTGCCTAAACAAATAATAGCCGATTAGCGAGTTCCTATCCCGGACAACGCAGCCAGGACCGAAGCACCGCCTACGGTCGGAATTCTTGAAGACCTTCTACAGCGCTTCCTGCCATGGATATTCCTTTCCAAACATGTGATCAAGTTCAAGCTGAATTCGTTCGTCGTCGATTGCCGCCAAAGATAGCGCAAGTGAGATGTCGTCGATGCGAGAGGAGTCAGCAACCACAGGCGCATAGCGCCACACTTGGATCATCGCCGTTTCGTTGTCTGGCAGTTCCCCTTCTGCGACTTCAAGGTCACGCAGCTCACGCCATGCACTTCTTAAGACAGCCTTTTGCTCCATGCTCGGCGCAGCGAGCATCGAACGCGCAGCGAGCGCCGTCTCGCCAGCGTCAGCAAGGCGGTCGACCTGTGGTGCCTTCCTTGCAAAAATAACCTTCGAGACAGGCGAGGAAAGCTCTGCCATGTGCTCATTGAGCAGAAGATCCACGGCCGCGGGGAACACAATGACACGCCGTTCGCGCCGCTCGCGCCTTGCGAGCCCCCTGTCTACAAGCTCGGTTATGGCCTCACTCGCGCGGCTTGCCGAAATCCCAAGCGCACGACAAAGGTCATCGGGATGATACGACTCCTGGTTTGCTCCCCAGATTGCGGTAGCCTGCGCGTTGGGTGACATCTTGGTCGCGCGATTATGAAATCTAGTGCCGCCCCTCTCCGTGCAGGCCGCGCCCATAAATGGAAGAAAGGCCTGTCTACCAGAGCAAACAAAGGGGATTCCTTGTGCGACCAATGCCTTGCGTTGGCGCGCATCGGCATCAGGAAACGAAACGACGACAGGAGCCTCCGCACGCAAGGCTAACTGGCTATAGACTCTCTTAGCCTCGGGAAGTCCTACGCCAGCAGGCAAACTTGCAAGCAAAAAAGAAAAACCATTTGCGTCAACGGCGCGGACCTCAATCGACCGTAGATGCAGTGGCAAGTGTGCGGATCCAGGCCAAGTTTTAGCCTTGGCGGAGAGGCCTAGTGCTTCTTGTAAGTAGGTAAGCGCTTCGTTCATTTCCATCTTTTCGCTTAGTTCCAGTTAATATTGGAATTATACATAATTTTCGGAAATAACGAAATTTCTATCAGGTATGGACCCGCATTTGAGTTTTCAAAATATCTCGAATCAACTGAGCGATTCGGGATACAATGTTTATAGAAAACGACGCATCCCGCGTAAGTGTTAAGGAGCGCGGGCAGCCTAGTTTTCTAACGTGTTAAACGGCCGGGCTGCAACCCCGGCCGTTTTTATTTGCGCTTGCGGCGCAAACGCCGAGAACCGTCCGCACCGCGCGAGCGCCTACGGACCTTAAACCGAACCTCATACGAGTCAAAAAACGCGATGACGAACGTGCCCACCGCCGCGAGGGCGGCGAGCGCGTTAAGGAATTTCAGCATTTGGGGACCTCCGATCGAGTCGTCGGCCGCCCGCGCACGGGATGCGTCGCAAGGGTATTTACTGCGAATGTATGCACCAAAAGCTGGTAAACGCAATAATTGCAAACATCTGTTCGATATTCATACGCTTGATCCATCGGGCAATGGAAGCTGCCTGTGTTGTCCAAAAAGAACGGGGCAAACTCCAGTGTGGAGTCTGCCCCGAAAATAGAATGGCAAAGCAAGAACGTCGATGGACGAGAAAAGTGTCCGCAAGTCTCATGGCCATCACATCCCACCTGCCAAAGGGATGGGTGAGCGAGCGCTACTCCTGCTCGGACTCCTCAGCCTGCTTACGGCTGCGGATGAGGTGCGCCACGCCGATGCACAGCACCACGCCACCAGCGATCCAAGTGAAGGTCACGCCGTTAAGACCGGTCAGCGGGAGGCCAGAGCCCTTCTTATCAGTGACGGTGAGATGAACCATGCCGTTAGTGGCGTCGGCAGCAGCAACGAGCTTTTGATCGTCTGCGTCAGTCACTGTAAGCTTAGGGTTGTGCACGGTGTTGTCGCTCTCGGAAAGTTTACCGTCACGCGCAATGGTGAACGTAATGCCCTTGCTGCCATGAGAATTGTCGTAACCGGGCGCAGGGGTTTTCTCCTTCAGAACATACATGCCTTCATCAAGGCCAAGGACCTCTATCATTCCGTTCGAATTCGTCTTGAGAATTGCGCCATCATCAGTTTCGCTGCTCGCAGTTGTGCCGTCCTTCTTGATGAACTTTCCAGTACCGACCTCTTGCAGAGTAAATTCGACGTTTGCGAGAGTCGGCTTCGTCTCTTCGGAGCCAACCTTTTTTACATCAATGCCGTAGGTGTAATCGTAGGCAGGGTGGACAACCGTTGTGCCAATGCCGTCGCTGTCGTGCGGGTTGTTAGAGTAGGTCAGAGTGACGGTGTTCTTCTGGCCTTTACCGAGCATGCCGGCGTTAACCTCAGTATGATTAATCTTTGCCTTATAGTTCACATAGACCTTTGAGTTGCCATCAACGTTAATGATTGCGCCCTCGCCGCCATCTCCATTTTTCGCATGGGCGTTTTTCAGATTTGAGAACGAAACCACAAGTTTGCCATTTGCATACTCTTTGCTGTAACTACCCGGATAAACAACCTGATTGTCGATCTTGACCTCGACAACGGGATCACTACCGTCAAGCTCGGGCACCATCGTAGAAGGCAGTTCATCGGTAAAGGTATAGCTGTACTCATTATAACTATTGATGTTGCTGGCAACAGTACCCGCAAGCTGATACTCAATCAGCTGGTCGGATGCAGAGTCCGCAACCCTATTGGGCGCCGTAAAAACATCTTTAGGAGAACCCTCGGGAACATCTTTGTTCGAATCCACAAAGCTACCGTTGTTGTCGTCCATGACCGCCTTGGTCACGTTGGGGACATCCTTTTTGGAATCAACATTCACGTCCTCGCCGCCGACGACAGCAAAAATTGGCGAGGTATAGGCGTCGGTATTGCCGTTGGCTTTATCGGTAGTTACAGTCGAGCCAACACTTGCGGTCACAAAGAGCCAATAACCGGCATTCAAATTCTTAAAGGTTCCCTTGCTGGAATCGCTTGGGGTTTTCCAAGTTAGAGTCGAGCCCTCAAGTGCGGCAGCAATCTTATCCAGCGTAGTGCCAGAGTCAACTTTGGCAGTCTGACCAACTTTATCACCGGCATTATCTTTAATGTACTTAGCCCAAGCCTGAGCGCCAGCATCCGCCTCAGGAGCTTCCGTAACGTCGGTAAATGCACTGGTCACAACGTTCTGAACTTGAGGAGAAGCCCAATCGATATCGGAAAGTGTCTTATCACCAGACCAAGTATTGCCATTCTTATTCTGCGTGACCTTGGCCTTGAAAATCTGAATACCCTTAAAGGCTGTGTCCGTGTAGTCTTTCTCTCTAATGGTCACGTCGCCGCTCGTCGTAGCCACGGGCGCGCTCTCAGCAAACGCCATGGTCACCGGGGCCATGACGCCACCGAAGCTCAACGCTGCCGTGAGGCCTGCCGTTACTGCCAGGCGGGCGATGTTCTTGCTCATACTCATCTTCTTTTCCTCTGCTTTCTGCTTGAAATCCATTTGATCTAAAACCATCTGTCTGTGTCTAAGCATCTGCTTGGTTATGTCTCGCCCCGCTCTCTGTGGGGCCATTGGCTACTCTGCATGGTTGCCGCCTCCCCGCTTGATCAGGAGCGCGACCACGAGGAGTGCGGCTCCGGCGACCGCTGCGGCGGCCGCGGCGTACATTGCCATATCGCCAGTCGAGGGCATAAAGCCTCCGGTGGTAATGCTAGGGGGTGTGCCGGTGGGCGTATTGATGAGCGACGCCTCCAGGCTGCCTGTCGACCCGTCCGCGCTGTCGGCGCGCAGGGGCGACTCGGCCGTGATGGTGAGTTTGGGCTTGGCGGCGGCCACCTGGTCGACGTCCAGGCCCTCGGCCTTGACTGTCACTGAGCGCGTGCCCTCGAAGGCGGTGTAGCCCTTGGGTGCCTTGAGCTCGCGGACCTCCAGCTTGCCCGAGTCCACGCCCGAGACGGTCACGCGGCCGTCCTCGCCCGTGGTGACGGTGGCCTTGCCCTCCGCGTCCCACGTGCCATCGACCGCGAGCGTGCGACCGCGGTCGTCGGTGATGCTCAGGACCGCCCCGGGCAGCGGCTTGTCGCCGTCGCTGCCGCGCTTGGTGAGCGCGAGATCCCAGGTGTAGGCGCACGCGTCGTCGCTCGGCGTGCGGGTAAAGTCGGCGTCGCCGGACTGGTCGGCAAAGGGAGAGCGCGGGTAGCGCAGGTAGACCTCATTGGGGTTGCCCTTGGCGATGCCGTGGTTGCAGCCACTGGCAAGCGGCGCGTTGTACACGGCGACCACGCGGGCGCCCGCGGTGAAGGCATCGGCCCCGCCGAGCGCGGCGATCAGGTCGCCGGTGCGCACGGTGAAGGTGCCGTTCGCCGCCACCTTGGTGGCGCACTGGGCGGTGATGTCGGTCCAGC
>URKU01000109.1 GCA_900548515.1 uncultured Collinsella sp.
AACCCGCGACCCCAACCTTGGCAAGGTTGTGCTCTACCAACTGAGCCATGTCCGCCTGCGAGGATTTAATATACGAGATAATCCACCCAAATGCAAGAACTTTTTTTGAAAAGTTTTGCGACGCCCTCGCGAACCTCGCGAAGACATCAGCCACCACGGAAAGCGCAGGCAAACGCAAACTCGCCGCAAGAGGCCCCTACAACTCAGCGAGCATGATCCAGACAGAACTGTCCTGCGCGAGCCTGCCGTCTGCAAGCGGTGATGAGGTGAGCAGGACCCTGCCCGCCGGCAGCTCCACGGGTGCTGCACCGAAGTTCGTCACACACGCCCAGCCGTTGTCGCGGCGATAGGCGATGACGCCGCCCTCAGCGCCCTCGGCACCATCCGCAAGGCCGGTGCGCCCGTCAAGATCGAGCCACGCGAGATCGTTGGCGCACCCGCGCAGCTTGCGCCGCAGCCAGAGGGCGTCACGATAGAGCGCAAGCATCGATGTCGGGTCCGCTTCTTCCCTATCGGCAGCGTAATCGGAAAACCATGCAGGCTGCGGCAGATGGGGCGCCGCATCGGCGTCCGCCGGTGAAAACCCAAACGATCCGCCCTGCGCGGGATCGTCCGCCGCCACCCACGGCAGGGGCACACGGCAGCCGTCGCGCCCCTTCTCGCGCTTCGGTCCGTGCGTATTGGTCGCAGTAGGATCTTCGAGTGCAGCCCACGGAATGTCAGCCACCTCAAAAAGGCCGAGCTCCTCACCCTGATACACGTATGCCGAGCCCGGAAGCGCCAGCTCGAGCAAAAGGGCCGCCCGCGCGCGGCGCTCGCCGAGTTCACGGTCCTCGTCATAAGACGACCCGTCGCGTAAGAGCCAGTCGAGCACAATCTGATGGTAGCGCGTCGCCTTGATTTGCGGCAGGGCATAGCGTGTCGCCACGCGCGGCACGTCGTGGTTGGAGAGTACCCAGGTCGAGGCGGAATCGGATTCGATGGCCGCCTTCAAGCCCTTCTCGATTGCAGCGTGCATGTCATCATAGGTCCAAGTGGCCTTGGCGAACTCAAAGTTGAATGTCTGGCCAAGCTCGCTGGGGCGTGCGTAGAGATACTGGCGCTCGGGCAGAACCCACGCCTCGGCAACGGCGCTGCGCGGCGGATCATAACGGTCGAACACGCGGCGCCACTCGCGATAGATCTCATGGACCTCGTTGCGGTCCCACAGCGGATGGGTGCCGTCCTCAACCATGTCATCGCCCTCGGCGAGATGCCACCGGTCGAGGTCATCGCGGTCGAGATCCTTGGCGAGACCGTGCGCCACATCAATGCGAAAGCCGTCGACGCCTCGATCGCTCCAAAACGCCAGGACGTCGCAAAAGAGCGCGTGAACCTCAGGGCATGACCAGTCAAAGTCCGGCTGCTCGGGCGTAAACATGTGCAGATACCACTGACCGTCCGCAACACGCGTCCATGCGGGGCCGCCAAAGTTGGCATTCCAATTGGTGGGAGGCAGCTCGCCATGCTCGCCGCGACCATCGCGGAAGATATAACGGGCGCGTTCGGGCGATCCGGGGCCGGCGGCAAGAGCGGCTTTGAACCAGGGGTGCTGGTTGGATGAATGGTTGGGCACGATGTCGACGATGACCTTGATGCCGCGCGCGTGAGCCGCAGCGATCATGTCATCGAAGTCGTCAAGCGAGCCGAGACGCGGGTCGACATCGCAGTAGTCCGCCACATCATAGCCGCCATCGACAAGAGGCGATGGATAAAACGGGCTCAGCCAGATGGCCTCGATACCCAGTCGCTCAAGATAGTCCATCTGCTGGGTAATGCCCGCGATATCGCCCAGACCCGAACCAGTCGAATCCTTAAACGAGCGCGGGTAGATCTGATAGATCGCGGCATCGGACATCCATGAGCGCGAAGAAGACTTTTCTGTAGCCATGGGGCGTATCTCCCTTGCAACGAGGCTATGCGAGATGCCCACGATGATACGCCCAAAGCGGACATTCGCGACAAACAACGCCACAGCCACGCCCCAAAACGCTCGCTCCCTCTCGGGTTCGAGCCCAGGCGCTGGGTACGAAAAAGCCCGGCTACCGTAGTAGTCGGGCTGCTGCGTTTGGAGCGGACAACGGGGCTCGAACCCGCGACCCCAACCTTGGCAAGGTTGTGCTCTACCAACTGAGCCATGTCCGCTTGCGGGTTATTAATTTACGCGAGTTGTCCAAAAGACGCAAGTACTTTTTTCAAAAAACTTGTCTGCCGCATGTTCTTAGTAGCCAAACGCGCTAAAGCGATTGGCTAGGCACACGATTCCAGCGCTCCGCTAAACAGCTTCACCATCTGCACGCGCGTGCCGGCGCCGTCCGTACGACGAGCAACCTCCACGTTATCGACGAGCATACGCATAAGCTTGATACCACGGCCGCGCTCCTCTGATGCGACCGGTTCGCTCGTTTCATCGATAGAATAGCCGGCACCTCGATCAAGCACCTCAACCACAACGCGATCGCCATAGGCCTGAACCGTCAGGACGCACCCGATACCGCCCGCATGGTCATAGGCATTACCCAGCGCCTCCCCCGACGCCAATGCGACATCGTAGCGCTCGTCACGGCGCAACGGAAGCGATTCAAGGAGTTCGGCGATGCGATGTCGGTAGTATGGAAGATTCTCGATACCCTGACGGACCTCGACGCTCTTACTCCAGCGAGGCAGCTCCCCCACCGGAATGGCGGGAATAGACTCCCGTGCCGGCCCCGCGACATGAAGAATATCGACAAGACGAGCAATCTCCAAAAAGCGAACAACTTCACCTGATGCATTGACGAGCGAAAGCAGGCCTTCTCGCCTCATGAGCTCACGAGCGCGCGTAAGCAGGAATGCCAAGCCCGTCGAATCGATAAAGCTAACAGCCTGACAGTTGATGACGACACGACGCACGCCGCGGCCAATCAAATCATCCAACCGCCGACGCAGCGCAGGCACCGTGGCGATGTCGATATCGCCTGGTGGCGTCAAAACCGCTATGTCATTCCACTCATTCATACGACCATGGTTCCCCAAAAAAGCCCACTCGATGCATTCGTTTCCCCAACCGTACGGATTCAGCCCGTCCAGCGTCGTCTATGAACGACCCCGTAAAAACTCAAGGGACACCAATGCAATGTCATCGTCCAGCGCCGATTCGGTAAATCGGTCGAGCTCGCCCAAGACCTTGCCGCAGATTCCCGATACGCCCTCACCCGAGACAGAGAGCAGAAGGTCACGAAGGCGCTGCTCGCCAAAGAAAGCACCCGAGCGGTCACGTGCTTCGATTGTTCCGTCGGTGTACATAAATAGCATGTCACCAGGAGCGAACGTAAACACGCCTGTCTCGTACACCATGCTCTCAAAGGCACCGATTACCCCCGATTGGCATCCAAGCAGCTCGACCTCTCCCCCACGAGCCTCGTCGCCACCCAGCGGCATCGACTCTGGCCTGATGACCATGGTCGGAGGATGGCCCGCCGAACAATACGTTGCGCGTCCGGCTTTAAGGTCAATCTTGGCGATAAAGGCCGTCACAAACGTCTCGACCCTCGAAAAGCCCATGAGCATGCTGTTAAGGGAGCGTGCCATGCGGGCCGGTCCAGCGCCCTCCCAGGCATATGCCGTCAGGGCCGTCTTGACGAGCGCGGACATCGATGCAGCCTCAATGCCTTTGCCAGACACATCACCCAAAATCATGACGGCGCAGTCGTCGGGAAGTCGGATGAGCGTATAGAAATCACCGCCGACCAACGCCGAGTTCGTGGCCGACAGGTACACCGAATCGGTTGCGATACCCGGAACATCCCCCAAGGAATTTCTCATGCCGATCTGGAGGGTCTGAGCGATATGGCGCTCCTCGCGCTTTTGAGATTCGCCTTCGTAGATCAGTTCAAAGTCATGCGCCAAGTGCACCAAGTAGTCATATTCAAGGTCATCAATCGGCTCTTGGCTACCATCACGAAGCAGCAGCGCGCGCGTCGTCGGGCTCTTCGCAACAGAAGCAGGAACAATCGCGTCGTTACTGTGCTTGCCATCACCCTCAGAGCGCGGGCGCCCCGCCTCGATGCCGGAGTCGACGTAGAGACCTTGACAAGGCAGACCATGCGCCCTAAGCCAGCCTCCCATAGGCATCGATTCGTCAACGCGAGTTATACGGACGTGTTTAAGGTCCTCGGCACTCGTACCTCCCAAAACAGATACCTCAAAGCCATCAGGTCCAGCCCCCAGACGTGCCGCTGGCGCCGTCGTGGAAAAGAAAAGCTTCTCGGGATCGTCCGGCAAAGCAACGCGACTGCCGCCTTCAAAATCTATGACGTAGGAATCCAGACTGGCGTCATACTCAACAGGGCAAAAATGGCAGTTAAGCATATTGCAGATCTCGGACGATACCGCCTGGGTAGCCGCGGCGGAATCGTCTAGAAAGGTAAACAACTCATCACGCAAGACATTGAGCGAGCGGCCAAGCTCGGCCGTGCGACGGGAGCGAAGGCTCGATGCCATGCCGACCAGCTGGATAGACAGGTAATCGCAAATGACCTCGAGTACATTAACGTCATAGGCGAGCGGTGCCTGAGGGCGTTTCCAACCAACTTCCAGCACGCCAAGAATCTGCGTACCGTAAAAAACGGGAAGACAGATCTCACTGCGGTACGGAGGCATATCCTGCATGCGCAACAGGTGCTTAGAACGATTGTCCAAGTCCATAAACATACCGGAGGCGGCCTTATCACCCTCAAGGTCCTGTTGAATCGACAAGCGACAGGCACGCGACTCACGAAGAACATACGTCGGAATGCCAGCGCCATACGGCAAAAACTCAGGCAGGTAGCTGTCGTACAGCTCCTTGGAAACACCGCGAAGTTTAAAACCGCCGCTCTCAGAAAAATAGATAGCGGCACCCGAAGCATCGAGCGTTCCTACAAGCTGGTTCAAAACGGTATCAAGTAGGCTGGGC
This sequence comes from uncultured Collinsella sp., assembly GCA_900548515.1. Lineage (GTDB taxonomy): Bacteria > Actinomycetota > Coriobacteriia > Coriobacteriales > Coriobacteriaceae > Collinsella. The sequence goes on from URKU01000109.1 coordinate 4,976, forward strand.
AGCTCATCGGAGCCCACGGTACTCATAATGACCGAGAGCGTGCCAGAGAGGCGCTTGTTCGCCACTCTAAGCTCCGAAAGCGCACGCTTGAGCTGACGGTCGTGCGAATACTGTTCTTCGATGCTATGGAGCGCCACCAGGACACGTGGCGCGCGGCGCCCAAAGATGCGTGGAGGCGTTACGGAGCCCGCACGAACCAAGACGGGGATAAAGGAGCCGTCACTCAGCTTGAGCATCAGTTCGTTCTCGGAGCCATCAGTTTCAAATGGCAGACGATGTTCCGTCGCACGTTCAAATGCGGACGAGTACAGGACGTCTTTGACATCACCGCCGATGACGTCAGCGCGTTCCTCGCACATCAGGTCTAGCAAACGATTATTCACATGCAGAATGGTTCCGTCGAGCTCACAGATGATGACAGCATCGCTCGTGATCTCGACCAGTTGGGCAACGTCTGCCCACTCGTTGCGCTCAAGCGTTTCCATCGTGGACCTCACCGTCTATCGGTAACAAAAAAGCCTCCGAAGAGGCTTCTCAAATGCGATGGTGTCGGAGGCGGGACTTGAACCCGCATGACCAAAAAGCGGTCACTAGCACCTCAAGCTAGCGCGTCTGCCAATTCCGCCACTCCGACATGCTATGTTGTTGATTCGCGGCTCGTTTTGTTGGACCCGCGCGTTCAACGAGGAAGATAATAACCTATGATTCGAGAACTGTGCAAGCACTTTTTTGAAAAAAGTTTACGAATTTGTAAATGCGCTGGTAGACGGACCTGTTCGGGCAGGAATGAGGTTGCTTTCCAACGCGTCCTCGGGCATGCGGCATTATTTTGATTCGCGCTTCGCGCTACAAAACAATGCCGCCCCCTGCGGAATGCGTTGGAAAGCAACCTCATTCCGGCCCTAGGGGAACGTACTCCAGGCACCGTTCTCAAACATGT
>URKU01000110.1 GCA_900548515.1 uncultured Collinsella sp.
CGAGGAGGCCGCCCGCGCCGAGGCCGAGGCCAAGAAGAAGGCCGAGCAGGAGCGTCTTGCCCGCGAGAAGGAGGAGGCTGCCCGCGAGGCCCAGCGCCGCGCCGTTCCCGCTTCCGACTCCGGTTCGCGCTTCCGTTCGCTGCTCGACCAGATCGCCGCACAGGAAACCGTGCTCAAGGAGAAGAAGGACGCCGAGGAGAAGGCCAAGGCCGAGCGCGCTGCCGAGCGCGGCAACCGTCGTGGCGGCAACAACGACCGTCGCGGTGGCCGTCGTAACGATCGCAACGCTTCCGACAACAACTCCGAGCGCAATGCCTCCGAGAACCGTCCCCACAGCCATCGCACCAATGCCAGCAACAACGTCGCTGCCGGCATGGACTTCCCCAACCCCGACAAGCAGGGCAAGGGCAAGAAGCGCAAGGGCGGTCACAACAACGAAGAGGACCACTACAGCCGCATGGCTCGCGAGGCCGAGGAGTACAGCCGCGAGAAGGTGCTCGAGGAGGCTCGTGCCGCCGTCGAGGAGGCCTCTCGCGAGTCCACTGGTCGCCGCAAAAAGCGCAAGGAGAAGCGCGAGCGCGAGGCCGCAAAGGCTCAGGAGGAGCGCAAGATAGAGGAGGCGCTGGCCCAGGGCGTGAACCCCGAGGACCTCGACGCCATCAAGGTCTCCCAGGGCGTTACCGTCCAGGAGCTCGCCGAGGCGCTCGACGTTCCGGCCAACGACATCATCAAGCGCCTGTTCCTGCTGGGCACGCCGCTTACCATGACGCAGTCCATGTCCGACGACCTCGTCGAGCTCGTTGCCGACGACCTGGGCCGTCAGATCAAGATCATCACCCCCGAGGAGGAGAACACCTTCTCGTTCTACGACGATCCCGCCGACCTTAAGCCGCGTGCCCCGGTCGTCACCGTCATGGGCCACGTCGACCACGGCAAGACTTCGCTGCTCGACGCCATCCGTCACACCGGCGTCGCTGCCGGCGAGGCGGGCGGCATTACGCAGGCCATCGGCGCTTCGCAGGTCATGATCAACGACCGCAAGATCACCTTCATCGATACCCCCGGTCACGCCACCTTTACGGCCATGCGTGCCCGCGGCGCCAAGGTGACCGATATCGTCATCCTGATTGTGGCTGCCGACGACGGCGTCATGCCCCAGACCATCGAGTCGATCAACCACGCCAAGGCCGCCGGCGTTCCCATCGTCGTCGCCGTCAACAAGATCGATAAGCCGGGTGCCAACCCCGATCGTGTGCGCCAGGAGCTCACCGAGTACGGCATCATCCCCGAGGAGTGGGGCGGACAGAACATGTTCGTCAACATCTCGGCCAAGCAGAAGATCGGTATCGACGACCTGCTCGAGACCGTGCTGCTCCAGGCCGACGTGCTCGAGCTCAAGGCCAACCCTGACACCTTCGCTTCGGGCAACGTCCTCGAGGCTAAGCTCGACAAGGGCCGCGGCTCGGTTGCCACCGTGCTCGTGACCCGCGGTACCCTGCACGTGGGCGACACGCTGGTCGCCGGCCTTACCTATGGCCGCGTCCGTGCCATGCTCGACCCCAAGGGCAACGCCGTCACCGAGGCCGGTCCTTCCGACGCCGTCGAGATCTTGGGTCTGCAGTCCGTCCCCAACGCCGGCGACGAGTTCCGCGTATTCGAGGACGAGCGCGAGGCGCGTGCGCTGGCCGACGAGCGTTCGCTCAAGGCCCGTATCGAGGAGCAGAGCCGCGTCAAGCACGTCACGCTCGAGAACCTCTTCGAGACCATCGCCGACGCCGAGGTCAAGGAGCTCAACCTGATCATCAAGGCCGACGTCCAGGGCTCCATCGAGGCCCTTCAGGACTCCCTCGACAAGATGGATCAGTCCGAGGTGCGCATCAACACGATCCACTCCGCCGTTGGTGCCATCAACGAGACCGACGTGGTCCTGGCCGACGCCTCCAACGCCATCATCATCGGCTTTGGCGTTCGTCCCGACGGCAAGGCCCGCTCCGCCGCCGAGCGCGAGGGCGTCGAGATCCGTTGCTACGACGTCATCTACAAGTGCCTCGAGGACCTCGACGCTGCCCGTATCGGCATGCTCAAGCCCACCGAGGTTGAGGTCTCCACGGGTACTGCGACCGTCCTGGACACCTTCAAGGTGCCCAAAGTCGGCATCGCCGCCGGTGTCCGCGTCGAAGAGGGCGAGATCGCCGCGACCGATTCCGTGCGCCTGGTGCGCGACGGCATCGTGGTCTTCAATGGCAAGATCGCCTCGATGCGCCACTACAAGGATGAGGCCAAGAGCCTCAAGAGCGGCTCCGAGGGCGGTATTGGCCTGGAGAACTTCCAGGACATCAAGCCTGGCGACACCATTGAGGGCTACCGCATCGACCAGGTTGCCCGTACCGAGTAGGGGGTAGCGCTATGAAGCAAACGCAGGCAACCCGCCGTCTGGGCGAGCAGCTTCGCGAGAAGCTCGGTTATATCCTGCTCTTTGAGGTTTCCGATCCGCGTCTCGACCTGGTCACCCTGACCGCGGTCGAGGTCGCGGTGGACCGTTCGTTCGCGCGTGTGTACGTGTCGTGCGACGCGAGCCGCTACGACGAGGTCATGGAGGCGCTTGCCAGCGCCAAGGGCCGCATCCGTAGCCTGTTGGCCCGCTCGCTCGATTGGCGCGTCACGCCCGAGCTCGATTTTCGCATCGATCGCTCGACCGATGAGGCCGAGCGCATCACGCGCGCGCTGGAAAACGTTCCCGCCACGCTTGCGATCGAAAAGGACGAGGACGGCTATCCCATAGCGGATGCCGCCCAGGAGGCAGCTTTAGATGAGTAATTCCGCCGACCTCGCATCGTGCGAGTCTGCAGATATTCAGCGACGCATCCTCGAGCTCATCGAGGGTGCGTCCTCCATTGCGATTTCGGGACATACGTCTCCTGATGGTGACGCCCTGGGCTCCGTGCTGGGTCTGGGCCTCTCGCTTATGAAGTTTTTCCCCAACAAGGACATTGCCCTGCTGCTGGCAGACGATGACCCGGTTCCGCGTATTTACCGCTTTATGGAGGGCGCCGACCGTCTGGTGCCGGCATCTGCGTATACCGGCAATCCGGACCTGTTCATCTCGGTGGACGTGCCGGTCGTCGAGCGTCTGAACAACTCCGCCGAGGTGCTCCGCCGCTCGTCGCATGTGGTGTGCTTCGATCACCATCCGGCGCGCGAGGAATTTGCCGAGCTGAGCCTGAGGTGCGTCGGCGCCGCGGCCTGCGCCATGATCATCGACCGCTTTTTGGACAATTGCGGCATTGTGGCTCGCAACGGTGTCGCGACCTGCCTGCTGTGCGGCCTGGTGACCGATACCGGTCGTTTTCAGTATCAAAACGCCGATGCTGCTGCGTTCCATGCCGCCTCGCGCCTGGTCGCGCACGGTGCCGATCCCGCGCGCGTTGCGCTCGAGGTCTACCAGAGCATGCGCGTTGAGTTCTTGCATCTCAAGTCCATCGTTATGGGCCGCATCAAGACAGTGGCGCACGGTCGCGTGGCATATAGTTATGCGTACCAGAGCGACCTCGAGGCCTGCGGCGTCACTTCGGACGAGTGCGACGGCCTGGTCGATGTGGTGCGTTCGGTGATGGGCGTGGAGGTCTGTCTGTTCCTGAAGGGCATTGAGGGCGATACCAAGGTGCGCGGCAACCTGCGCTCCAAAGGTGACCTCGATGTGTCCGAGATCGCTGCCAACTTTGGCGGTGGCGGGCATCATGCCGCCGCCGGCTTTTCCAACAACGGAACGATTCGCGAGACGCTCGCCGTGGCACTTCCCATGCTGGCCGAGCTGGTAGGGGAGGATCCCGCTTCGGTGACCGTCGAGCTCTAACATTTTGGATGGTACATGGCTCGTCGTACGCCTTCTCAATTGAATATGCTGCTCGCCGTCGATAAGCCGGTGGGCTGTACGTCCCACGACGTGGTATCGCAGTGCCGACGCGCCCTCCATGAGCGACGCGTCGGCCATGCCGGTACGCTCGACCCCATGGCCTCGGGTGTCATGGTGGTGGGCGTGGGCCAGGCGACCCGTCTGCTGGGCATGCTAACCCTCGATACCAAAAGTTATGTCGCCGACATTTCGTTTGGCGTCGAGACCAATACCGATGACGCGGAGGGCGAGGCCGTTCGCACGGTGCCCGTTGCCCCCGAGCTGCGCGATCTCGCTTACGCCCGTGAGCAGCTCGCCGCTATGCTTGGCCCGCAGATGCAGGTGCCGCCGGCGTTTTCGGCCATCTCGGTCAATGGCGTTCGCGCCTATAAGAGTGCTCGCGAGGGCAATGCGGTAGACTTGCCCCCGCGCCCCGTCGAGGTCTATGCCGCCGACCTGATCGCCGTGGGTGGCGAGGGCGAAACGTGCGTCTGGACCGTGGCGTTTTCGGTAAGCAAGGGCACCTACATTCGCGCGCTCGCTCGCGATCTTGGTCGCGCCTGCGATAGTGCTGCGCATATTTCCGCGCTGCGCCGTACGGCCTCCGGCGTGGTTTCCATTGGCGCCTGCCATGCGGTAGAGGAGCTCTCTGCCGAGTCTGCGGCCGGCTTCGCTCTGGATCCCATCGCCGCCCTTGGTGCCACGCGTGTCGATTTACCGGGTAATCTTGCAGACGACCTGCTTTGTGGTCGCCGCATTCCCGTTGAACGCGCGCTTGCGGACTTCGATACGTCGAAGGCGCCGTTCGCGCTCGTGCTCGATGGCGGATTGAAGGCGCTTGCTCGAATCGAGGGCGGCCGCTTTGTGATGGAGCACGTCTTTCCGCAGACGATCGGCGGTGTTCGATGATGCTGGCGCCCCACGAGCTCGCGCGTATCTTTTTCGCGGGCGAGTTGGATGAGGCCCGTATCGTTTCTGCCGATGCATTTGATGGGTGCGAGTTCTTGGGTGCCGCGTCGATCGCCATTGGCGTGTTTGATGGCGTGCATCGTGGGCACCAAGAGCTGATCGACGCGGTTATTCGCGATGCGCATGACCGCGGCGGCAAGGCGGTCGTGGTCACCTTCGATCCCGATCCGGACGTCGTGGTGAGTCCGTCGCCCGCTCAAAAATTGATGACGACGGCCGACCGCCTTCATGCCCTGGCTCAAACCGGGGTCGATGCGGTGGTGGCCGTTCCCTTTACGCCCGCCGTGGCGGCACTCGACCATGTCGGGTTTCTGGCGCTGTTGTCGCGCATTGTCGACATTCGCTCTATTCGTGTAGGCAGCGACTTTAGGCTCGGCCGCGGCGGTGCTTCGGGCGTTGCCGAAATGCGCGCCTGGGGCACTGAGCGTGGGGTTGACGTTTACGGTCACGACCTGCTCTGCGTTAACGGGCAGACCGTCTGCGCCACGCGCGTCCGCCATGAGCTGGGTCAGGGTCATGTGGAGCTGGCTGCCGAGCTTCTCGGCCGTCCCTATATGCTGCGCGGCGTTGTGGCGGCTGGCCGTCACGAGGGCTCCGACATGGGCTTTCCCACGGCAAACATCCAGGTGCCCGACGGCATCCAAGTGCCTGCCGATGGCGTCTATGAGGGTCTGGTGCTGGTCGACGATACCGTATGGCCTGCTGCCGTTAACGTCGGCCTGCCGCCGACCTATGCCGATGATGCCGCCTCGGCGCATCTCGAGGCCAACTTGATCGGCTATGCGGGCGACCTGTATGGCGCTTCCGTGTCGCTGGCGTTTACGCGCTGGCTGCGTCCCTCTCGCGTGTTCGATTCCCTGGACGAGCTTATCGCGACCGTCGAGGGTAATATCGACGATATCCGTCATAACTTGGGTGAGCAGGGGGTGAGTATCCGTGATTAGCGATGAGGAAAAAGATCAGGTACGCGCGGCGTCCGACCTGGTTGCCATCGTGCAGGAAACGGTTGAGCTCAAGCCCCGCGGCCATGAGTTTTGGG
>URKU01000111.1 GCA_900548515.1 uncultured Collinsella sp.
AAACGCACGCATCGCTAGCACGCCCCCTCGTTGGGCATCGTCCACGCATGATGGTCGGTATGCAGCAACTCCTCGGCCAGCGGCGAGAGCGGCGCACCCAAGAACTCGCGATAGCATGCCTGAACATCGGGGTTCTCGCGCGAGAAGCGAATGTCCGCAGCGGCGTCCAGGCCCCACAGCACCTGACCGCGCTCGGCTGCCAGCTCGCAGCCGTCGTGGATGGGCTGACCGCCGCCACCGACGCAGCCGCCCGGGCATGCCATAACCTCGACGAAGTCATAGCTCACGCGGCCGTCGCGAATCGCGTCGAGCAGACGGGCAGCATTGCCCAGCCCGTGTGCCACGGCGACGCGCACCTTGGTGCCATCGATATCGGCCACGGCTTCCTTCCAGCCGTCCAGGCCGCGCACATCGGTAAAGAAGTCGGCGTCGGGGTTCTTGCCCGTCACCAGGTAATAGGCCGAGCGCACGGCGGCCTCCATCACGCCGCCCGTGGCGCCAAAGATCACACCCGCGCCCGTGCCAAAGCCCAGCGGCGTGTCGAGCGGCTCCTCAACCAGCGTGTCGACGCTCACGTGGCTCGCGCGGATCATGCGCACCATCTCGCGCACCGTCAGCGCAACGTCCACATCGGGCGTGCCGTCCTCGCCCACCATGCTCGGCAGCGCGCACTCAGCCTTCTTGGCCGTGCACGGCATCACGGACACCACAAACAGGCGCTCGGGCTCCACGCCCAGCACCTTGGCGTAGTAGGTCTTGGCGATGGCGCCGAACATCTGCTGCGGCGACTTTGACGTGGACAGGCTGTCGACAAACTCCGGATAGCGCGCCTTCACAAAGCGTACCCAGCCCGGGCAGCAGCTCGTGAACATGGGCCAGCTGCGGCTGTCGCCCTCGCCCTTGGCGGCCTTACCCAGGCGCTCGAGCAGCTCGGAGCCCTCCTCCATAATGGTGAGATCGGCCGAGAAGTCGGTGTCGAACACGTACTCAAAGCCCACGCGGCGCAGCGCACAAGCCAGGCGCTCGACGGTTGCCTCCTCGCGCGGAATGCCGAGCTCCTCGCCCCAGGCGCTACGCACGGCCGGCGCAATCTGCACCAGCACGATCTTGTCGGGATCGGCGATGGCGTCGAACACGGTCTCGGTATCGTCACGCTCGCGCAGGGCGCCCGTCGGGCAATGCGTGATGCACTGACCGCACGCGACGCAATCGGTCTTGCCGATCGGCGCACGCCCACGGGTGCCCACGGCGGTGTGCGTGGCGCGGTTGGTCAGGTCCCAAATCCCTAAGCCCTGTACGCTCTCGCACACCTTGATGCAGCGCATGCATTTAATGCACTTGTCGTTATCGCGGATGATGGGGAAATCGAAGTCCCAGCCCTCGCGCGCCAGATGCTGCTCGTACGGCAGATAGAAGATGCCCAGGTCGTTGGCGATGGTCTGCAGGTTGCAGTTACCACTGCGCACGCAGCTCGTACAGCGCGAGTCGTGCTGGGACAGCAACAACTGCACGTTGGTGCGACGCGCCTCGCGGGCCTTGGGGCTGTTGGTGTGGACCACCATGCCGTCGAGCACGTAGTTGTTGCAGGCGGCAACCAGCTGGTCGCAGCCCTCAACCTCGACCACGCACACGCGGCAACCGCCGATCTCGTTTAGATCGCGCAGGTAGCACAGGGTGGGAATCTGGATGCCGACGGACTTGGCCGCGTCCAGGATCGTGGTGTGCTCGGGCACCACGACCTCGCAATTATCGATAGTGAGCTTGACCATGTTGAGTGCTCCGCTTTCGGTGTTGTCGCTGACAGTGGTTTTGTTGGGCTCTACCATTCCAGGTTCCTCCCTCCGCGGAACGCGCCAAAGCCAAAGTGGTCGCAACGCAGGCAGCGGCTTGCCTCCTGGCGTGCCTCCTGCTCGGTGAGACCCTGCTCGACCAGATTCCAATCGTGAATGCGCTCGCCGGCCTCGCGCTCGCCCAGCTCGCAGCGGCCGCACTCGTGCTTGCCCTTAAACTGCACGGTCGGCAGCTCAACGTCGAGCTTGATCTTGTGGTCAAAGCCCAGGTAGCGGTCGATATTTGCCGAAGCCACGCGGCCGGCGTTGATGGCTCGGATAACGGTGGCGGGACCGGTCTGGCAGTCGCCGCCGCTAAAGAGGCCATCGAAGTTAGGCACGGCGCCATCCGAATCGGTGACCACGCAGCCCCACTTGCAGGCGATGCCCATGTCCTCAAACGGCTTGGAATCGATGTCCTGGCCGATGGCCACAAACACGCGCTCGCAGGGAATGACGCGCTCGGGCGTGGCTGCGGCACGCGGGGCCGGACGCCCACGGCGAGGCTCGCCGATAATCTGCGGCTGTACGCGCAGGCCGTTCACGCGTCCGTCCTCGCCCGTCTCAATACCGAGCGGGGCTGTGAGCTCCAGAACCTCGCAACCCTGGGCCTGGGCACCGGCAATCTCGGCGTCCTGGGCCGTCATATCGCAGATGCGGCGGCGGTAGACAATGCTCACCTTTTCGGCACCGCAGCGCACGGCAGAGCGAGCCACGTCCATGGCCACGTTGCCGCCGCCGATGACGCACACGCGCTGGCCGCTCAGGTCGGGCAGCTCGTCGTCGCCGATGGCGCGCAGCATCTTGACGGCCGACTCCACGCCGAGCGCCTCTTCGCCCGGAAGGCCGAGCTTCTTATCGCTGTGGGCGCCAATGGCCAGATAAACGGCATCGAACTCGTCGCGCAGGCGGGCAAGCCCCTCGCCGTTGACGGAGTGGTCGAGTTCCACGTCGATGCCGGCGCTCAAGATCCAGTCGATCTCGGCCTGCAGGCGCTCGCGCGGCAGACGGTAGCTGGGAATGCCATAGCGCAGCATGCCGCCCAGGTGGTGGCGCTGCTCAAAGATGGTCACCTTATGGCCCATCACGGCCAGGTAGTAGGCACAGGAAAGGCCGGCCGGGCCGCCGCCGATCACGGCGATGCGCTTGCCGGTGTTGTCGGCCACGCTGGGCTTGTAATCGTTGAGGTCACTGTGCTCAACGGCAAAACGCTTAAGGGCGAGGATGTTCATAGGATCGTCGACCATGCCGCGACGGCAGTGCATCTCGCAGGGATGCTCGCACACCAGGCCGCAAACGAGCGGCAGCGGATTGTTCTTGCGGATGACCTTGACGGCATCGGCATAGCGGCCGGCCTCGACAAGCGAAATGTACCCGGGAATGTCGACGTGCGCCGGGCAGCCCGAGACGCACGGAACGCGGGCCTCGCGGTCAAAGCCACAGGAGTGCTCGCGAATGTGGTGCTCAAAATCGTCGTGGAAGCCACGAATGGCCGTGAGTGCCATGGCGCCAGCTTCGTAGCCGATGGCGCAGTCGCTCGAAAGGTAGATGGTGCGGGCCGTGCGCTCAATCAGGTTGAGCGTGGACTCGTCGGCGCGGCCCTCGAGCACATCGGCGAGCAAGTCACTCAGTGCGCTCAGGCCCACGCGGCAGGGCGTGCACTTACCGCAGCTCTGGGTGGAGCACAGGTTGACGAGCGCCGCCGTAAACTCAACGGGGCACGGGGCGAGCGAACTCACCGCCAGACGGCGTCCAAGCGCATCGTGCAGGTCGTCCATGACGGCCTGAGCGTGGCTGCGTTCCATTACGTGCAGTCGAGCCATAAGATCCCCTCTCACATGGCAGCCCGGAGGCGAGGCCGGGCGAAATTGCTACACGCACAACACTGACCTAAAAAGTTGTTAGGTCTCCACACGGTTCGGCAGGCGGTATAAAATGTCACCCTCAGCGGTGAAATAGAACATTACCGCAGATAAATGCCATATTTGATAAAACGCGTTACCAAATTGCAATATTCAATGTGAAAAAGAGCGCCTTACTATTTTTCCTTTTTGATCCGTTTTCCTCCGTCCCCTTCGGATCACATGATCCCTTGGGAACGGAGGAAAACGGATCGTTTTTGGTGCAAAAGGGCCAGGTTTGTTTGCACCAATCTCACTTGCGCTAGATAAAGAGCTCGCATTCCTTCCGCACGACGCAAACCTTGCTCAGCATCTGGGAAACAGCGGATAGCTTGTTGGGATCAAGCTTGCGAGCGCCTCGCGGACATACGGCAATGCAGCGCATGCAGGAGATGCACGCCTCGCCAGCTGCTCGTTTGGGGTCACCCTTGTCGATAGCACAAACGGGGCACGCCGCGGCGCATGCACCGCAGGAGACGCAATCCTCTGTTGCCTCGGGTGCCATGCGGTGACCTCCGGCTTGTTTATAAGGACGGTTGCCGGGAATAGAGGGCTCGGACGCATCCTCAGCCAACAGCTTTTGCTGAATTTGCTGCGCAAACTCTGCGAGCTGCGCCTCATCCTGCGCATCCGGACGACCGGCAGCAAACTGTCGCGCAATGGAATGTTCTGCAATGGCCGCAACTGCCGCGATCACCCGGAATCCCGCATGCTTCGCAACGTCCTCCAGCTCTACGAGCGTGTCCTCAAACGCGCGGTTTCCGTATACACAAACCAAAACAGCCCGAGCCCCGTTGCCGCGCACCATGCCCAACCGGTCAGCCACCACAGCCGGGATTCTACCGGCATACGCCGGCACAGAGATTACGGCCACGTCGTCCTCAGTCATCGAGACAGCGCTGAAATCTAGCCCGCTATCGGTCAGATCGACGGTAACGGTATTCTTGCCCAGTGCCCCGGCCACAAGGCCAGACACCTTCCGCGTTCCGTCCGTCGGACTAAACACAATTTCGAATACGTTCATCTAGACACCCTCCCCCTACGCCTGGCAACGCGTCAAGCCGCTTTCACATCCAGCCAGAGTATACGGCACGTGGGGTCCCCGTTTTGATGCGCCAAGCACCCCAATGCACCCACCCTACGCTGTCTGCCTCTTCGTTTTGTATAAATTACGGTACAGATTGTATATATTTACGGGATACCGCCGTGTTCTCCCGAGGTACCCCATCCTGGCCCGTGCAAAAAACGGAGTATTCTGCAACGTGACCGCGCCAGCACCGCCGCGGGTGGGCAAAACTGTAGGGCGCCGTATCATTTTAAGTCCCGACATGGCGAGAATAACGCGCCCTGCTCCGGAAAACGGCGAAATTTAACTCAAAACGCTCATAAGGGATATCTGAAGGCCACCGTTGGCAATACCGAATCGTATGCAGCCAACTAGAGCTGCTGAATACTCCAAAAAATGCACGGAGCACCCCATGGGACCCATTGCCGCATGGCAGGAAACAGGCCCACGGCATCCTCTAGATGCATTCCCGAGGAAATCACATTTGAACTAGCGATCGGATACGGCAAACAAAAAGGGCCCCGAGCGTAGTTGCTCGGGGCCCTTGGTTCACCTCACGCTAGCGTGCGATGCGTATGTTACTTGCGCTTGCCGCCGCCGTCACCGGGACGGCGGGAGCTACTGCCGCGCTTGCCACCACGACTATTGCCATAGCTGCCACGATTATCGCGACCGCCGGCACGGCCGCCACGGGAGCCGGCCTGGTTGCCGCCACGCCCGCCACGATAGCCGCCACGACGCTCCTCGCGGGTATCGTCGTAGTTGCGCCAATCATCGCGACGATCGCGGCTGGCACGCGGGTCACGACGATCGCGCGACTCGTTAGAACGACCAGCGCCGCCGCGGCCGCCATTGCCGCGAGCACCCTCGCGACGCTCGCCGCCGCGGCTACCGCGCTCTTCAAAGCGCTTGCCGCCACGGGACTCACCGCCGCGGGCACCACGCTCACCACGGCCCTCGCCGCCACGGTGCTCATCACGGCCACCGCGCTCGTCATTACGACCGGAGCGACGACGGTCACCCGAACCGCGATTGCCGCCGCGCGAACCGCGG
>URKU01000112.1 GCA_900548515.1 uncultured Collinsella sp.
CGGTGGGCGTGCCTGCGTGATGGGGGCCTCGGGTGCGGGCAAGTCGACGCTGCTTGCCCTGGCAGCGGGGGAGTACGCGCCGTGCTCGATGGTGTTTCAGGATGCACGCTTGGTCGAGTCCGCCTCGGCGCTGGATAACGTGCTGGTGTGCGCCGATGCGCGTGTGGATGCTTCGAACGCTACGACCTTGCTGCGCCGGTTGGTGCCGGGAATCGACGTGCATGTTCGCGTGGCCGAGCTTTCGGGCGGGCAGCGCCGTCGTGTCGAGATCGCTCGAGCCCTGCTGTGCCCGGGCGGCGCGGTGATTCTTGACGAGCCCTTTACCGGTTTAGATACCGCTGCGCGCGATGCGACGGCCGAGGTCGTGCTCGACCTGCTCGACGGCCGCATGCTCCTGCTTGCTACGCACGATGCCGCCGACGCTCGGGCCCTCGATATCTCGGACATCATCACGCTCTAAATACTAACTCAGCAACAAAATGATTCGTTTTCCTCCGCCCCATGGGGGTCAAGTGTGGTATTCTATCTGCGGGGTAATACTTAGGAATACCAGGTAATACCAACGCCGCAGAACCAAACTCCGGATGCGGGCCAATCGGGTTGCCTTCACAGCCCGTCGCCCAGCCGCGTGGCCCGCATCTATCCGCACTACCGTCGTTTCAAAAAGGAAGCGCCATGGCAGAACACATGACCCCCGTAGTCGCGAAGGTCTTGCCCGAGGAGAAGGCAGCCTTCGCGGCGGCAACCCAGCTCGTGGGCACCACGCCGTCCAACGCCATCCGCATGTTTATCGCCGCGTTCAATCGCTGCGGCACCTTCCCGTTTGACATCTCGCCCAACGGGGCCTTTGGCACTGCGCCCGATTCTCATCAATAAGTGATCCGTTTTCCTCCGTCCCCATGGGATCAGCTCTCTGCCGAGTTGTGGTAGAACTAGGGAACGGTTTTGAGGAGGTTGGCATGCTCAATGCGATGATTTGGGCGCTTGCCTGTTTTGGCGTCGTCGCTGCCGATATTGCCCTGAGCGTCGTTTTGTTCTCCGCCCTTGGCGTCGCATCGGTGTTCATGGGTTTTTCGATCGATGACCTCGACATTCAATTGCTTCAGGCCGTCGCGCAGACGGCATCGTTTTTGATGGCGCTGCTGTGGTGGCGTTATCTGTGGCCGCGTTCGTTTATGGCACGACGACAAAGCGAGCATCCGCTCGGTGGGGGAGCGCGTGGGGCGTGGAAACGCATCGCTTGCGTTATCGTGATTGGCCTGGCCCTGCAGGTGGTCGTTGGCTACGTGACCGACGCTGTGCTGTCGCTGTTGCCCGAGGCGGCGGCCGATTACAGCGAACTTGTCGAGGAAACGGGTATGGGCGACACCAGCTATCTCGCCGTCCTGACCACGGTGCTCGGCGCCCCGTTTTGTGAAGAGCTGCTGGTGCGCGGCATTATTTTTGAGTTTTCGCTCCGAGCGTTTAATCCGCAGTGCCGCCCACTTTGGAAGCGCCGGCGTCGTGCGAGCGCGCAGGACGGAGCCATGGTGCCCTGGGCGGCCCCAAGCACGTGGGGTATCGCCGCGGCGATTGTGCTGCAGGCGGCAATCTTCGGTTTTATGCACATGAATTGGGTGCAGGGTTGCTACGCGGGTGCCGCCGGCCTCATCTTTGGTTGGGTGCTCGTGACGACCGGAAAGCTCCGCTACACGATCCTGCTGCACTTTGCCTTTAATGCCGGGTCGTATCTCATGACGTTGCTCTGGTTTGTGAACACGCCGCTCGACGTGGCGGTCACGGTTGCCATCGCCGGTTTCGTACTGGTAGAGGCGATGCGCTCGCTGCGCCACGCGTGTGGGATGGACGCAGCGAGCGCACCGCTTCCCTAGTTGCGACGTCCGCCTCCGTTGGCGCCCTGACGCCCCTGGGCCGCGCGATTGCGCCCTGCGGTGTTCTGCGCGCGCGACATGCCGCCGTGGCCCTTGCTGCCCTTGGGCCCCTTGCCAGCGCCGCCGCCATGCGGTTTGCCGCCCTTCTTGCCGGTGCCATGCCCACCGCCAGCAGATGTCTCGCCCGGGCGCGGGGGCACGGGGCGAATCAGGCAATGCTTGGTGTAGCCGATCAGGTCGCGACGGCCGGCCTTTTCCAGTGCCTCGCGCACGAGCTTGTAGTTCTCGGGCTTGCGATACTGGATGAGCGCACGCTGCATGGCCTTTTCGTGCGGGTCGCGTGCCACGTAGATCGGCTCCATGGTGCGTGGGTCCACGCCGGTGTAGTACATGCAGGTCGACATGGTGGACGGGGTGGGGTAGAAGTCCTGCACCTGTTCGGGCATGTAACCCATGTCGCGCACGGCCTCGGCAAGGTCCACAGCTTCCTTCATCGTCGAGCCGGGGTGGCTCGAGATCAGGTATGGCACCACATACTGCTTGAGTCCGTATTCGCGGTTCAAGCGTTCAAATTTGCGGCAGAACGCATCGTAGACGGCGCGGCTCGGCTTGCCCATCACGGACAGTACCGCGTCGCTCACGTGCTCGGGTGCCACGCGTAGCTGGCCCGAGACATGGTGTTCCAGCAGCTCGCGCAAAAACTCGTCCGAGGCATCGGCCATGGTGTAGTCAAAACGGATGCCGCTGCGCACGAAGACCTTCTTGACGCCCGGCAGCTGGCGCAGGTCGCGCAGCAACTGCGTATAGCCGCTCTCGTCGACCACCATGTTCTTGCATACGCTCGGCCACAGGCAGCGCTTGTTCTTGCACACGCCGTGCTTGAGCTGCTTGTCGCAGGCAGGGCGGCTAAAGTTTGCCGTCGGTCCGCCCACGTCGTTGATGTAGCCCTTAAACTCGGGATCGCGCGTGAGCAGCTCGGCCTCGCGCATGATCGAATCGTGGCTGCGCATCTGCAGCACGCGCCCCTGGTGGAAGGTGAGGGCGCAAAATGAACACTCACCAAAACAGCCACGGTTGGAGCTAATGGAAAACTTGATCTCGGCAAAGGCCGGCACGCCGCCTGCCGCGTCGTAGTCGGGATGCCAATCACGTGCGTAGGGGAGCTCGGCCACCTCGTCCATCTCATCGGTGGTGAGCGTCGCCGACGGCGGGTTCTGTACCACATAGACGCTGTTGGGATAGGGCTCCACCAGGCGGTGTCCGGTGATGGGGTCCATGTTTTGCTGCTGCACGTTAAAACTGCGCGCGTAGTTGAGCTTGTCGGCGGTAAGGTCGTCCCAGCTGGGCAGCAGGTCGTAGTCGTAGACCTCGTCGAGCGAACCCGTGCGGTAAACGGTGCCATTGATATAGGTAATCTGGTCGACGGGCAGTCCCGCGTCGAGCGCGTCGGCGATCTCGACGATTGCGTGCTCGCCCATGCCGTAGATGAGGATGTCGGCACCCGAGTCGAGTAGTACCGAGTGCTTGAGCTTGTCCTGCCAGTAGTCGTAGTGGGCCAGGCGGCGCAGGCTTGCCTCGATGCCGCCGATAATGATGGGAGCGTCCTTAAACGTCTGGCGGATGAGGTTGCCGTAGACCGTGACGGCACGATTGGGGCGGTGACCTTCCTCGCCGCCGGGGGTATAGGCGTCGGTGTGGCGGCGGTGCTTGGTCACCGAATAGTGGTTGACCATGGAGTCCATGTTGCCGGCGCTGACGAGAAAGCCCAGGCGCGGTTCGCCGAGCACCGTGATGCTGGCGGGGTCGGTCCAGTCGGGCTGGCAGATGATGCCCACTTTGTAGCCGTGCGCGTCGAGCACGCGGCTGATGATGGCCATACCAAAGCTGGGGTGGTCCACGTAGGCGTCGCCGCAGATGTAGACAAAGTCGCACTGGTCCCAACCGCGTGCATCCATGTCGGCGCGGCTGACGGGGAGGAACTTGTCGCGGCCCGGACGCCAGGGGCGGGCGGGTGCTGCCGGGGTATGAGTGGCGTGGCCACCCTGGGCCTTGCCGCCACGCTTTTGCTGCTGGCCGCGCTGGGCATGCTTGCCGTGCTGGTTGTGCTGAGCGTCCTGGGGCTTTTTTGCCACGATTCCTCCCGTTGTTAGTATGCTGCACGTAATTGTAACCAGTCTTTTTGGGACGGGGCTAAAAAGACTGGTGGAGTACACGAGGCGTCGGGCGTCGGCGCCGAGCCCGCCGTTTGTTTCCAGACTGTGTATCTGCGCGCTGGGGAAGCCGTCTCGCGCGCACGCCATGTTGTCAATGGGTTACAGTATGAACGGCGGCTATGTTTCCGCCAACGCACGAGAGAGTCGTCAACAAGGAGGATGCACGACGATGCAGCGTGCCAAACAGATATCGGAGTCTATTGAGCTGGGCATCATCTTGGCGCTCGCCGGTGGCTTTATGGACGTGTATTCGTACATTGGGCGCGACCATGTTTTCGCCAACGCACAGACGGGCAACATCCTGCTCGTGGGCGTGAGCATCTCGGAGGGCAACTGGGCACTTGCGGGGCGCTACTTCTTCCCTGTGGTGTCGTTTGCCGTGGGTATTATGCTTGCCGATCTGGTACACGAGCGGTTTGGCAGCGTGATCCACTGGCGTCAGGTGACGGTGTTCTTTGAAGCCGTCATCTTGCTGGGCGTGAGCTTTATCCCGGGCGGCAATTTCAACCTGCTCGCCAACTGCCTCACCTCGTTTGCCTGCGGCATGCAGGTCGAGAGCTTCCGCAAGATTCACGGTCACGGCATCGCTACGACCATGTGCATCGGCAACTTGCGCAACGCGCTGCAAAACGTGGACGATTACATCATCACCCACAGGCGCGGCTTTTTGGAAAACGGCCTGCTGTACTTTGGCGTGATCTTTACCTTTGTGTTTGGCGCCGTGTTGGGCAACTGGTGTATTGAGCGCATGGGCCTGCACGCCATCGTCGTGGCGAGCGTGCTGCTGTTTGTCGCGTTTGCCATCATGTTCATCGACCGCGAGCGCGACTTGCGTTTTCGCTGGAAGGTTGCGGCCGAGGCTTGGAAAGAGGGCTGCCGAAAGTAACCGAATGCGGCAAAGGGGCTGTCCCTTTGCCAGATAGATCGATAATGGGGAGGGGACGGCCATCTCGGCCGCCCCCTTTTTTGAGTCTTAAGCCTAAGGTGCATGTTTGTAATGACAAGATTTGACGTCAGCAAAGCGTGCTGCTTAAGGCTATAGAATAAAAATGTCATCTTTCTAGCTATAATTATTAGTTGAGGGGATGGACATATGCCAGAGCTTTTTATTCAAAATAAGACGACAGTAATCAAGTTGGTGGCGCTCTGCATTTTATCTGCCCTGGTGGAGCTGTCTGTTGTTAAAGCTGAATCGTTGATAATAGACTATGGCCTGCTTCGCTCTAATTATCGTAACGTTTTATGCATTGGGTTAGGCCTGCTAGTATTGCTCTCAGTTGAGCTGGTGACAAACCTGTTCAGATCAAAATATGCGGAGCAATTGGCTTCCGATGGCGCTAACTGCTTCTATAGATTGCTTGCCCGCCATGCTTTAGAGCGGCCCTTAGTTTTAGCAAAAGACAGTGACTACCTGTTATCGCGCATTGAAGAGGCTGGGAACCTGCAGCCGATGATTGGAATATTTACAACTGCGTTTCTTCCGTGCCTAGTGACGGGTTTGGTATCATTTGTGGCACTATCTAATATCTCTTTGTTGCT
>URKU01000113.1 GCA_900548515.1 uncultured Collinsella sp.
TCAAGATGCTCATCGAGCGCATTATGGCCGAGGCCCGGACCCATCAGTCCGCCCGCTTCTCAAACGAAATCTACGCAGACGAGCCGATTCTCAAAACCGGCCGACAGATGCAAAATTTCCTCCCCGACCAGTACCGCAAGATGCGTGAGATATCGCGCTGGCAGGATGACCCCAAAGGCGGCGCAGGTCGCTGGCTTTCGGAAGCCGAGCTTTTCTACCGCCAAGGCTTGCTGATGGCCGATTTTGAGGACGACTGTCCCTACAACGGCACCTTTAAATCGTACTTTCCCACCTACAACGCCATGAGCGACCGGCAGTTGCGCGGCTATTTTACCTGGCGTGCCCAAGTGCGCCGCGGAACCGTCGAGGAAACGTCTACGTCCTTTGCCTTTCTGTATCTCTATGAGCTGATTTGCGGCATTGGCGTAGATGACCCGCTCGATGGTTTTAACAAGATCAAGGCTTTTTGGGATGTCTATCGCGCCTTCGAGCCCGGCATTGATCGATTTGCACGCGTGTGGCTGCAGGATTACGCCGTGCTCCACGGGCTCGATCCCAAGCTGCTTCGCGACTCTAAAACCGTCATGTTCGATAACGCCCTTATCGAGCTGCGGCGCGCGGCACGAGACCTTGTACCAGCACCGGCACCGTCCGGCCAGACCCCTAAGCGTCGCAAAACCTCCGAGCCCACGCTCCCCCTTCCGCCCGATGAGGTGCGCGAGGAGCGACTCATGGCCGCCATCAACGCCCTCTCCACGTACAACCTAAGTAACTCGCGGCTCGACCGCAGCCACCACCGCGATCTGCGCCACGTGGCGTGCGCCGTGTATGTCCGTATGGCGCGCTACTATGACACGCACCGAAAGACCGGCATCGTGGCGAGCTTATTTGGGGAGGAGACGGCCATGCCCTACACCATGTTTGCCTCGGCCGTATTCTTTGCGCCCGAGCGCCACGAGGACTGCGAATACCGCTTGGATCCCATCCATATCTACCGTTGCCAAAACGGCTTTTGGGAATGCATGCGTATCCACAGTAGTAGGCAAAAGAGCAGCAAGCTCGGTGAAATGATGCGCGCCTGCGACCAACGCCTGCGCCTGGCGCTGGACCCCGCCCATCCCCTTAAGGAAGAAAAGGTCCCCAAATATCTGGCCAAGATTATCGATGACGAGATTGTGGCGTGGCTTTCGTGGGACGCCGCACACCAGCCCGTCAAGATCGATATCGATCTGAGTCAGCTGGGGCACATTCGGAGCGCCGCTGCGCAAACGCGCGAAGCGCTTTTGATCGACGAGGAACGCGAGGACGGCGCGTCCGCAGAAGCCGAGGCAGCGGACTCAGGGCAACCGGAAGCCGAGCCCGTAACCGACGCGAATGTCGAGGCGGTCGTGGCACCCATTCGGCAGGACTTGACCGACGAGCCGACCATATCCACCGAACAGTTTGGTGTCGTGGCACCGCTTCTCGCGCCGACGCCCGCGGTCGTATCGACTGCACCCGCTGGCACCGCAACCGAACTCGCGCCCGCCGCAGCCGCCTATCTGCGCGCGCTGCTCGAGCAGAACACGGCACAGACGGCATCGGCAGTGGAGAGGTCGGGCCAGAGCGAGGACATGCTCGTCGATACCATCAACGAGGCGCTCTTTGACCTGGTGGGTGACACCGTAATTGAATTTGGCGCGGCAGGACCGCGCATTATCGAGGACTACGAAGCAGACGTGAGAGGATACCTAGACTATGAGTGATACCGCATCCGCAGCACCCCGCGTGCCCAAGCGCGTCGCCGCCGTCATTCTCAACTCACTCAAGGGCGGCGTGGTCCCGCGCATCGGCCTTCCCTATATCACCGTGGGACGCGAGGTCGAGATTCGCGCCCTGCTCACCGATTTGAGTCTCATCGCCGATGGCGGCGCGAGCTTCCGCTTTTTAGTCGGTCGCTACGGCGCCGGCAAGAGCTTCTTGCTTCAGACCATCCGCACGCACGCCATGGGCGAGGGATTCGTCGTCGCCGATGCCGATCTGTCGCCCGAGCGCCGTCTGCAGGGCGGTCAGGGACAGGGCCTCGCCACCTACCGCGAGCTCATCCGCAATATATCGACCAAGACGCGCCCCGAGGGCGGTGCGCTCAACCTTATTTTGGATCGCTGGGTCGCCTCGTGTGCCGACGCCGACGAGCCTGCCGTTAATGCCCAACTCGCTCCACTCGAAGAGATGGTCCACGGCTTCGACTTCACCCGCATGCTCCGCCGCTATCGCATGGCCGTATCCGAGGGCGACGAAGAGGCCATGAGCCGCGTGACCAAATGGATCCGCGGCGAATATCGCACCAAGAGCGAGGCTCGCGCCGAGCTGGGCTCCTCGACCATCATCAGCGATGACGACTGGTACGACTACGTCAAACTCATCGCGCGTTTTTTGGTTTGCAGCGGCTACAAGGGCATGCTGGTGCTCATCGACGAGCTCGTGAATCTGTATAAGATTCCCAACGCCATCACGCGCCAGTACAACTACGAGAAGATCCTGACCATGTACAACGACACGCTCCAGGGCAAGGCGCAGTACCTGGGCATGATCATGGGCGGCACGCCAACCTCCATCGAGGACCGTCGCCGCGGCGTGTTCTCCTACGAGGCTCTGCGTAGCCGACTCGCTCAGGGTCGCTTTGCGCGCGAGGACCTTAAGGACATGCTCGCGCCCATCATCCGTCTGCAGCCACTCACCTACGAGGAGCTGCTGGTGCTGATCGAAAAACTCATGCAAATTCACGCCGGTTACTTTGGCTGGACGCCCACGCTTACCGAGAACGACTTGGTGGACTTCCTCAAGATCGAGTTCGGTCGTGTGGGAGCCGACACGCACCTGACGCCGCGCGAGGTCATTCGCGACTTTATCGAGCTGCTCGACATCCTGTGCCAGAACCCCGATGCCAACGTGGCCGAGCTGTTGCAAAGCGTCGGCGGCGACACGCTAGCGCCGGCAACCGCAACAGGCGACACCGATACCGCAGGCGGCGACCGCAACTTCGCCGAATTCACCATCTAACCTGCCAAAAAGGGACAGGTTTATTTTGGCTGGTTTTATCTGGGCAAACGTTGAGGCGGTAATGCAGCAAACCCTTGGCCACCGCGTTAAGAGGTTCGTATTTGAGAGGAGGCCCCGTGAACGCCTTTGACCGATATGCTCCGTTTATCCAAGACTTCATCTACTCCCACGATTGGGAGAGTCTGCGCTCTATCCAGGTTGCAGCGGCAGACGCCATCTTTAACACGCAAGACAATGTGCTCCTGACGGCATCCACGGCTTCCGGCAAAACCGAGGCGGCCTTCTTTCCCATCCTGACCGAGTTTTGGGAGAACCCGCCCGCGAGCGTGGGCGCCCTCTACATCGGCCCCCTCAAGGCGCTCATCAATGATCAGTTCGTCCGTCTCAACGACCTCTGCGAAGAGGCCGATATCCCTGTCTGGCACTGGCATGGCGATGTCTCGCAGTCGCACAAGGCTAAGCTCATCAAAAAACCGAGCGGCATCTTGCAGATTACACCCGAGTCGCTCGAGGCGCTCCTGATCCATAAGCACATGGCGATCCCGCGCATGTTTTGCGACCTGCGCTACGTGGTCATCGATGAGGTCCACTCGCTCATGCGCGGCGACCGTGGCGGGCAGACGCTCTGCCTTATCGAGCGGCTCTCGCGCATGGCCGGCGTGCAGCCTCGACGCATTGGCCTTTCGGCCACCATCGGCGACCCCGAGCGCACGGGCGCTTTTCTCTCACAGGGAACGGGGCGCGACTGCGTTATCCCCCGCTTTGAAGAACCGCGTCGCGTGTGGCGCATCTCCATGGAGCACTTCTACAACTCGGGCCCCCAGGCACAGCAGCGGGGATTCAAGAGCATGGGTCCTCAAGAGGCCGAAGTTCTTGCATGCGAGCGCATTGAGGCAGCGGCACCCGCGGCACTGCCCGTCAGCACCCAAGACATGCGCCATAGCGGACAACTCACACAGGAGGAACGCCGCCAACGTCGCGAGCAGGCACGGGGCAAGGCTGCCCCCAAGGACAGTCGCGCTTCCTCGGCCCCCGAGGGCGAAGTCGACATTCCCCGAGCACCCGAACAGGCATTACTCAACCCCACCGACACGGCGCCCGACAACGCCGACCCCGGTATGGGCTATATCTTTGAGCATACGCGCGGCCGCAAGTGCCTGGTCTTTGCCAACTCGCGCGAGGAGGCAGAGGCCGTGTGCTCCATGCTGCGCAGCTACTGCGAAAGTCGACACGAGCCCGACCGCTTTCTCATCCATCACGGCAATCTTTCGGCATCGCTGCGCGAGACGGCAGAGGAGCTCATGCGCGACGAGGAGCAGGCACAAACGACCGTCACCACCTCTACGCTGGAGCTCGGTATCGATATCGGCCGTCTGGAGCGTGCGTTTCAGATCGATGCGCCATTTACCGTCAGTTCCTTTTTGCAGCGAATGGGCCGCACGGGACGCCGCGACCTTCCGCCCGAGATGTGGTTTGTCATGCGCGAGGAAGAGCCCGAGCCGCGCACGATGATGCCCGAGACCATTCCGTGGAAGCTCCTGCAGGGCATCGCACTCGTACAACTCTATCGCGAGGAAAAGTGGGTCGAGCCACCCGAGCTCGATCGACTCCCCTACAGCCTGCTCTACCACCAGACTATGTCGACGCTTGCCAGCACCGGCGAGCTCACGCCGGCAGAGCTTGCCCAGCGCGTGCTCACACTCAGCTATTTCCATCGCATCTCGGCCGATGACTATCGCGTACTGCTGCGTCACCTCATTAAGATCGACCATATCCAAGTCACCGAGGGCGGCGGACTCATCGTGGGTCTCGCGGGCGAGCGCATCATTAACAACTTTAAGTTCTACGCCGTATTCCAGGAAAACGAAGAGTTCACCGTTCGCAGCGAATCGGCCGAGCTGGGCACGATCGTCAATCCGCCACCGCCCGGTGAGCGCATCGCCATCGCCGGACACTGCTGGATTGTCGAGGAAGTGGACTGGAAGCGCCACACCGTCTTTGCCACGCAGGTCAAGGGCCGGGTGCCGGCCTACTTTGGCGACTGCCCCGGCGACATCAATACACACGTACTCGAGCGCATGCGCAAGGCGCTCAACGAGCACGCGACATATCCGTACCTCATGGGTAACGCACGGGCCCGCTTGGCGCAGGCTCGCCATACGGCCGAGATTTCGGGTGCGGGAACTAAACCGCTCATTAACCTGGGCGGCGACACCTGGGTACTCTTCCCCTGGCTAGGCAGCTACGCCTTTTTGGCGCTCGAGCGCATGCTCAAGATTAAATGTGCCGCGGAGCTGGGCCTTCGCGGACTCGACCCATCACGCCCGTACTTTATGCAGTTTAAGATGAAGGCCGACGAGGAGACGTTCTTTGAGGTGCTCGCCGCCGAGGCCGAGAAGGATTTTGATCCCATCGAGCTCGTCTATCCTGGCGAGGTGCCTTACTTTGACCGCTACGACGA
>URKU01000114.1 GCA_900548515.1 uncultured Collinsella sp.
ACCACCACCGGCTCGGCATCGCAGTCGAGCGCCAACACCAGCGAGCGCGCCACGCGGTCGAGCAGCACCTCACCGGCACCGAGCGCCTGCACGATTAGCACGCTATCCACGTTGGAGCAGAGCACCTGGCGCTCTCCACGGGCACGGCCGCGCCAACGCTCAAAGCTCGTACGGCGCGGCAGCACGCACTCAATCACGCCCATATCGTGCCCGGGAGCGCGGCGCACCGCCACACGGTCGCCCACGGCGGGCAGCAGCACCTCGTCCTCGCCGCGCGACTTGGCAAACCCCACGGCATGCTCGGCGCGGAAGGTGTCGTCGGCAGTCGCCACCAGCGGAAACCCGCGATCCAAGCGCACCACGGCACCCAGCCGCATCTGCTCGGGCTCCTCGGCATGTGCGCAGAAATCATCAAAGGCAGTCTGCTGGGTTTCATCGACTGGCAGGTCATCAAACGCCGGAACGTCCTGCAGCGCGTCAAGCCCCGGCACGCTTGCCAGCAGCTCCTCAGCAGATACGGGAGCCTCGGTCGCGAGCTTCCGACGACGATCACGCTTAGCCCGCGCCCCCGTCGTCTTTTTCTTCGCCTTAGCCTTAGCCTTGCCCACAAGCGCCTCCCAGCACCACAAATCACAACTGAGCAGGTATTTTACCCACAAAAAAGAGTCGGTCGAGCAATTGCTCGACCGACTCACACACTTTCCCTCAGCTTATGGTCCCGAGAGGTTATCCGAAGGCCCGACCGCCGGGAGGGATTTCTTCTGAGCGATCCCGCAGCGCGAAGCGCGAGGACCAGCGAAGAAGAAACCCCGCAGGCGGTCGGGCCGGTGGGAAGGATGGCCTTTCGACCTACTCTTTCTCGACCGCGCGCATGATCGCCTTGTAGATCTCCATCAGCGGGATGATCAGGAAGGCCAGACCCAGCGCGGCAAGAACGCCCTTGAGCTCAAGCGTCACAGGGCCGAAGAACATCTCGGCAAGCGTCGGCTGCACGGTCACGATCACCGTCAGCACCAGTGCCAGCGCGGCAGAAGCCCACAGCCACTTGTTCTGCTTCTTCATGGTGAACAGCGACGCACGACGGCTGCGCATATTGAAGCAGTGGAAAATCTCGACCATGTTGAGCGTGATGAACGCCATCATCACGCCTTCCTCGTCGGCATTGCCGGCGATCATATCGGCGATGTGGATGTAGCCCATGTCAAAGTACACGCCCACAAAGAAGCTCGCCAGCACCAGCACGGTGATGATCAGACCCTGGACCACGCAGTCCAGGCCCATATGACCGGCAAAGACACCGTCCTTGGCGTTGCGCGGCTTGCGCTTCATGATGTCACCCTCGGCATCCTCCATGCCCAGCGCGAGCGCGGGGAAGCAGTCGGTGACCAGGTTCACCCACAGCAGCTGCACCGGCTGGAAGATGGTAAAGCCGATGAGCGTGGCGATAAACACCGAGAACACCTCAGCAAGGTTGGCCGAAAGCAGGAACTGGATGACCTTGCGGATGTTGTCGTAGATGCGACGGCCCTCTTCGCAGGCACCGATGATGGTGGCGAAGTTGTCGTCGGCAAGCACCATGTCGGCAACGTTCTTGGTGACGTCGGTGCCGGTGATGCCCATACCGACGCCGATGTCGGCGCGCTTGATGGACGGGGCGTCGTTGACGCCGTCGCCGGTCATGGCGACGATCTGGTCGCGCGACTTCCAGGCCTCGACGATGCGCGTCTTGTGCTCGGGCTGGACGCGGGCGTACACGCCGTAGTCCTCGATGTGCGCGTCGAGCTCCTCGTCGCTCATGCGGTCGAGGTCGGCACCGGTAATGGCATGGCTGCGATCGGTGACGATTCCCAGCTGCTTGGCAATGGCCACGGCGGTGTCGATATGGTCGCCCGTGATCATGACGGTGCGAATACCGGCGTCGTGGGCCTCGCGGATGGCGTCGGAGACCTCGGGGCGGACAGGGTCAATCATGCCGGACAGGCCGCAGAAGACCAGGTCGTGCTCGAGCGCAGCGGGGCTGCAGTCGCTCGGGACCTCGGTGTAGGTGCGGCTTGCCAGCGCCAGCACGCGCAGGGCCTCGTCGGCCATGGCCTTGTTGGCGGCCACGAGCTCGGCGCGACGCTCCTCGGTCAGCGGAACGACCCTGTCGCCGTCGTAGATATGGGTGCACAGGCCGATCACCACGTCGGGCGCGCCCTTGGTGTACTGCTCATACTCGCCGTCCAGGGTCTCGACGATCACGGACATCATCTTGCGGCCCGAGTCGAACGGGGCCTCGCCCACGCGCGGGTGCTCGGCAGTCAGGCCAGTGAGGCCCGCCTTGCCGGCGTCGTTGACGAGCGCGCACTCAGTCGGCTCGCCCACGGCCTCGCCCAGCTCCTCGTCCCACTGGGCATCGGAGCACAGAGCCATGCCGGCCAGGAACTTCTCCTTAGGCGCGGCGAGCTCGTGCTTGACGACGGTCATCTTGTTTTGGGTAAGGGTACCGGTTTTGTCGGAGCAGATGGTCTGCGTGCAGCCAAGGGTCTCGACGGCAGAGAGCTTGCGGATGATTGCCTGGCGCTTGGCCATCTTGGTCACACCAAGCGACAGCACGATGGTCACGACGGCGACCAGGCCCTCGGGGATGGCAGCAACGGCGAGCGAGACGGCGACCATAAAGGTATCGAGCAGGGCGGTCGGGTCGGTGAGGACGTTGCCCACGCCGTGACGGATGATGTCGACGCCAAAGATGACGACGCAGATGACGATAACCATGATGGTAAGGATGCGGCTGAGCTCGGCGAGCTTCACCTGCAGCGGCGTGAGCTCTTCCTTGGCCTCGGCCAGGGCGCCGGCGATCTTGCCCATCTCGGTGTTCATACCGGTGCCGACCACGACGGCGCGACCGCGGCCGTATACCACGGTGGAACCCATGTAGCACATGTTCTTGCGGTCGCCGAGCGGCACGTCGTCGATGCCGGCGGCGAGCTCAATGACGTTGGCATGCTTCTCGACGGGCACGGACTCGCCGGTAAGGGCGGCCTCCTCGATCTTCATCGTGGCGCTCTCGAGCACACGGCAGTCGGCCGGGACGGAGTCGCCCGCCTCGAGCATGATCACATCGCCGGGCACGAGCTCGGCGCTCGGCAGGTGCACGAGCTTGCCGTCGCGCAGCACCTTGGACTGCGCCGCGCTCATCTCCTGCAGGGCCTCGAGGGCCTCCTCGCTTTTAGCCTCCTGAACCACGCCCAGCACCGAGTTGACGATAACGACGAACATGATGATGGCGACATCGGCAAAGTCCGCCTCGCCCTTGACCATGCCCGTGAGCGCGCTGATGACGGCGGCAACGATCAGCATGATGACCATGGGGTCGGCCATCTGCTCAAAGAAGCGCTTCCACAACGGGGTCTTCTCGGCTTCCTCGAGCTTGTTAGGGCCTGTCTTGGCGAGGCGCGACGACGCCTCGTCGTTGCTCAGGCCGAGGTTCTCATCGACACCTTGGTCGCTGAGCACCTCCGCCGCGGCGGACAGGTATTCCTTTTGCATATAGAGTCCCCTCCTGGGATTCGGGCCACTCAGCAGATTGATGCCCGATCATAATTCCCAGGAGAAGGGCAAGGGCTCATCAAGGCTGCCGTGCTGAGCGGCAGTTGATAGTGGAGCTATGGTACCCCAAAGCGGCGCGTCTAGCCAAAACATTCCAATTGGAAACACGGCTCGAGTGCAACGATGCAGACCGTGTGATGCTCAACATTGATAAAACGTTTTTTCTTCGGCGCATCGTCAAACTGAAATATCGCCCAGATAGCAGCGGTCAGAACGGTTGGTAAAGATTTTTCATATACCGTTTTTACCGCAAAAAAAGAACTTCTAATTCGGCATACGGTCGATTTTTGAGGGTATTCGGTCGTCATTTCGTTATAATCATCTCAGTTTTATTTCTTATGGTTTATCTATCAGCGCAAGACGATGTCAGATGGAGGTCTGAATGTACAAGCGCACCAAGATTGTATGCACCATGGGTCCCGCCTGCGATAGCGACGAGACCATCCGCGAGATGATCAAGGCGGGCATGAACGTCGCCCGTTTTAACTTCTCGCACGGATCCTACGACGAGCACCACGGTCGCATCGAGCGCGTCCGTCGTATTTCCAAGGAGCTCGGTATGCCCGTCGGCATCCTGCTCGACACCAAGGGCCCCGAGGTCCGCACCGGCCTTCTGGTCGACGGCAAGAAGGTTGCCGTCAAGACCGGCGACAAGATCGTCGTTACTGCTCAGCCCACGACCGAGGATTTCCACGGCACCGCTGAGCACATCTCCCTCGACTACCTGGCTCTGCCCTCCGAGGTCGAGAAGGGCTCCCTCATCCTGATCGATGACGGCCTGGTTGCCCTTGAGGTCGAGTCCGTCAGCGGCCAGGACATGACCTGCGTCGTCAAGAATGACGGCCTGATCGGCGAGCGCAAGGGCGTCAACATGCCCAACGTCAACATCTCGCTGCCCGCCATCACCGAGCGCGATCGTCAGGACATCCTCTTTGGCCTGACCGAGAACATCGACTACATCGCCGCTTCCTTCATCCGTGACGGCGAGTCCGTCCGCGGCATCCGCGAGCTTTGCCGCGAGAACGGCGGCGAGCACGTGACGATCTTCCCGAAGATCGAGTGCGCCCTGGGCGTCGAGAACTTCGACGAGATCCTCGAGGCTTCCGACGGCATTATGGTCGCCCGTGGCGACCTGGGCATCGAGATCAAGCCCGAGCTCGTTCCGCACATCCAGAAGGAGATCATCGCCAAGTGCAACGCGGCCTACAAGCCCGTTATCACCGCTACGCAGATGCTCGACTCCATGCAGCAGAACCCGCGCCCGACGCGCGCCGAGGTTGCCGACGTTGCTAACGCCATCTACGACGGCACCGACGCCGTTATGCTCTCTGGCGAGTCCGCTGCCGGTAAGTACCCGGTCGAGGCCGTTAAGATGCAGGCCAGCATTGCTCTCGAGACCGAGAAGTACCTCCCGGCCCACGCTCCGCTCGAGGTTCCGGCCGACGCTCACGGCACCCGCGTCGTCAACAACGTTGTGGGTATGTCCGCTGTGAACATGGCCACCACCGTTGGCGCCAAGTGCATCACCGTGCCGACGACCACCGGTCGTACCGCCCGCCTGATCTCGCACTTCCGTCCCAACATGCCGATCTGCGCGTTCTCCCGCCACGAGTGGGCCGTCCAGCAGATGATCATGTACTGGGGCGTTATCCCGCACCAAGCCGAGATTACTCAGGGCACCGTCAACGGCACGATCGTCAAGGCGATCGAGACCGCTAAGGAGCTCGGCTACGTCGAGGCCGGCGATCTGACCGTCGCTACCGCCGGCGATCCCCGCATGAGCGTCCAGCTCGAGGATAAGGTCTCCTCGACCAACGTCGCTTACGTCGCTCAGGTGCGCTAAATCG
>URKU01000115.1 GCA_900548515.1 uncultured Collinsella sp.
GTGGGTCAACGAGACCGGCGACAGGCAGGTCGAGCGCGAGCTGGCGGCGTACAAGAGGGAAGAGGCGATCCGATGACGGTCTATGTGACGGGCGACATCCACGGTGGGCTCGACATGCAAAAGCTCCGCGACTGGAAGCTTGGCGACAGTCTTACCAGCGACGACTATCTCATCGTTGCCGGTGACTTTGGCTTTCCGTGGGGCTTTTCTGCCGAGGAATGCGCTGACATCGCTTGGCTCGAGTCGCGCCCCTACACGGTTCTCTTCGTGGATGGCAACCACGAGCGCTTCGACCACTGGGAGGAGCGTCCCATGGAGCCGTGGCACGGCGGGCTGACGCAACGCCTGTCGGATACTTCGTCTATTCGGCGCCTGACGCGCGGCGAGGTCTTTGAGCTCGACGGTTCGACAATCTTCACCATGGGCGGTGCCACGAGCGTGGACAGGGAATACCGCGTGCCGTATTCCAGCTGGTGGCCTCAGGAGCTCCCGGACAAGCGCGATTTCGATACCGCGCGGGCAAGGCTCGACGAGGTCGGCTGGAAGGTCGACTGCGTCATCACCCATACCTGCGCCACGCGCATGATCTCGCCGACGCTCTACCCGGACCCAGGCTGGGAACGCCCTGATGTGGACCGGCTGACCGGATTCCTCGACGAGCTCGAGGACCGCCTGGACTACAAGCGCTGGTATTACGGACATTTTCACCGAGACGGCAATCCGGACGAACGGCACACGGTGCTGTA
This sequence comes from uncultured Collinsella sp., assembly GCA_900548515.1. GTDB lineage: Bacteria > Actinomycetota > Coriobacteriia > Coriobacteriales > Coriobacteriaceae > Collinsella. The sequence goes on from URKU01000115.1 coordinate 747, forward strand.
TGACCGGATCGTGAGGCTCGGGGACAAACTCCTGCCGTGGGGCGCGTACTGATGACGGTCTATGTGACAGGCGATGTCCACGGCAGGGCCGAGTATGGGGCCAGCAGATTCGCCTTCAAATCTTGGCCGCCGGGGCGCACGCTGACGCGCGATGACGTGGTGATCGTGGCGGGCGACTTCGGCTTTGTCTGGGACGGCTCGAATGCTGAGAGGTATTGGCTCGACTGGTTCGAGTCGAAGCCCTGGACCACGTGTTTCGTAGACGGCAACCATGAGAACCACCACGCCCTAGCAGAACTGCCGGTGCGGGAGTGGAGCGGCGGTCTCGTCCATGAGGTACGACCGCACGTGCTGCACCTCATGCGCGGAGGGGTATTCGACATCGCGGGAACCACGGTCCTTGCCATGGGCGGCGCCGCGAGCAACGACAGGCAGTATCGCAAGGAGGGGAGGAGCTGGTGGCCCGAGGAGATGCCGAGCGAGGAGGAGATGGACCACTGCCGCGCCTCGCTCAACCGCGTAGGCTGGAGGGCCGATTACGTGGTGACGCATGAGGCTCCTGCTGCCCTGGCCAGAGAGCTGTGCCGGGAGTGCGGACGTGAGTACCGTGGGGATCAGCTGCAAACCTTCCTGGGCGAGCTCGATGGGCGGCTCGACTACCGCGCTTGGTTCTTCGGGCACTACCACGGTGACGAGTGGCGTGACGACAGGCACCGTCTGGCCTATCGAGACATCGTGCCGATCGAAAGTGCTGCGCCCGGTTCTCAGTTCTAGAAACCCCCTAGAAATGCTCTAGGGGGTTTCTAGAAAATTAGATGCTATGCGGCCTACTCGATCTTCATCTGGGTCATGACCTCGATCTTGGCCTCGGCCACGGCCGCACGCTGCTCGGAGGCGGCAAGGCGGTCCTTGAGGGCGGCGACCTCGGCCATCAGGTCGCGCTGGGCCAGGAGTGCGTCGTTCAACTCGGCTTGGGCTTTCAGCGCGGCGTCACGCTCGCCGCGCAGTCGCTCGATCTCATCGACCATGGCCACGGCCTCGGCATGGAGTTGGACGACCTGCCTGTCGAGTTCCCGAGCATCGGCGAGATATCTGACGCTCGCGGCATGGAGCTCGTTGTTCTCGAGCTCGAGGCTCGCGGTATCGAGTTCGAACTTCTCCTCTATAAAGGCGACCCGCTCATTGCAGTCGGCCTCAATCTTTTCATTCCGATCCGTCGCCTCGGCGAGCTTGCGGCTGAATTCATCCACCTGGGCCATGAGCAGTGCGTTCTCGGTCCTGAGGTCGGCAGTCTCGCGCAGCAGCTTCTCCCGCCATGTCGCCTCGATCCGCTCGGCAGCCTCATCGAGAACGGCCTTCACGCCGGATGTCTCGCTGATTTTCTTTTCGCTCGGATTGTCTGCCATGGTGCGGCACTCCAATCAACAACGGCATGGCTCCGCCATGCCATATGGCTGGGAACAATGCACGGCCGCTGTTGATTTGTAGTCATCCTGCGATCGGTGAGTTCTAAAAGGCGCCTCAAGTCATACGTTATGCGTTCACGCAGGGGGTTTCAGTTGGAGAAATACCGCACTCTTATATAGTAGCGCACTCGGATTTATCTTCTGACGCCCACCAATCCGCGTTCACGAAGGATGCGGTACAGCGTTGATTTGGAGACGCCAGTCGCAGCGCAAATATCGGGAATAGGAGTCTCTCCTCCAAGATAGAGCCTTACTGCGGCATCGGCTTTGACGCCGGCAGTGCGAGGCCTGCCGCCCACGTTGCCGCCGTGGCTCCGTTTGACGGAGATACCCTCGGCCTGGCGTTGCCTGATCAGATCTCGCTCAAGTTCCGCGGTGCAAGCATGGGTGCCAAGCACGAAGCGCCCGAATGCGGTATCTAGATCCACGGGCTGTTTCAGGGACGTGAGCTTCACGCCGAGGTTTCGAAACATAAGGTCATAGTTGAGCAGCTGCCTGGTCGATCTAGTCAAGCGCTCCCAGGATTCGACCACCACCTCGTCGCCCGCCCGCATCTTCTTGAACAGGCGCTTCTGCTGCGTCCGGTCGCCGTCCTGGGCACCCGTGACCTTGTCCTTGTAGATATGGCCATAGGCCACGCCAGCGTTCACTAGAGCCTCGATCTGGCGGTCCAACCTCTGGTCTTTCGTGCTCACGCGAGCATATCCGTAACGTGTCATTTCAGCCTCCTGCCTCGTATTTGATTTTCCCATGGGAATTGACGTGGAGGTTTTGACACTGGGTTTTGGCACTCGACGTTCACAGCATCGAGGGTTCGATTTTCGAGTGCCCAGAGGCATACGTTTTGGGACGTTGAATATGAACAATAACAGAGGTGTACCAGTTAACTGGGGCAGTCGCAGGTTCGGTTAGAATTGATGCCACGGCGCATTCCGTGCGCGGGCGGCCGACGATTTGATCGGAGGTCACCATATGCTGAAATTCCTTAACGCGCTGGCCGCTCTCGCGACGGTCGGCACGTTCATCATCGCGTTTTTGAACTCGTATGAGGTTCGGATTAAGGTCCGTAGGCGTACGCGCGGAGCGGACGGTGGACGGCATTTGCGCCACAAGCGCAAATAAGAATGCCCGGGGGTCGGATCCCGGGCATTTAACTAAACCAGAAAACTAGGCCGCCCGCGCTCCTTGATGCTTACACGGGATGCGTCGTTTTCTGCTTTCATTTTATCCTCTTTAGGCGGATAAAACCACCGTACGCTTGGGCTCTCATGTGAGTTCATCCATCGTCCATGCGGCGTGATCGCAACAGTGGGAGCCGTCCAGGACAGCTCATCTTACAATCGAATGAATTGCAGCTGCCGAATTGATCTCCATAAACATGACGCGGCTGTAGAATGAAGCAGGGTCGAAACGAAGCAGTTCCCGGACAATTGGCGTCCGGCCAGACACTTCGGTTCGGCCCTTTCTCATGCGCATTTCTAGAAACGCCTAGTACGGATACAGGTCTGGACTAGGTCCACTCATCGCCAGCGACATGTATTCCGAAATGATTGCGAACCGCTTTTGATGCGGTGCCTGACGGCACCTATGATCCGCTCGCGAAGCTCGCTGACTTATATATCTCTTATTTACATCGCCCGGGGAGCGAAGCGACGCCGGCGCTGAGGGCTGACGGCTGGCACGCCTCGCGCTGATGACTTGCTGATTGTAATAACTGGTCGCGAGGTCTAATTAGCTTGGTGGTTGAATTGTTAGGCGGTGGAGCATCCACAGAGTCCGGGCACAATCGTGGACCCTCCCTAAATCTTCGAAACCAGCATTGCAGCTGGGAAAGCCTCACCCGCCCCTTGGCCTTTTGCTCGACGATCTCGCGGGACTCCGCATGGCTACGCCCATGCATCCGGACCGTTCGTTTTAACGCGCCGGCCGTCCTCACCGGCACCCCCGTACATGGCGGAACCCGGGGTTGGGCTCAGAATCCGTCACGGCTGCATGCTCATCGCGATCCTCTTTGCTTGACGTTGCGGCTTATCACCGCGACACGTGTGTTGCCACACGGCTATCCAACCAACTCCTGATCTTCGGCTGTTCGCCTACTTTCCTGCAGTTTTCCAGCAGGACAATCGCTCTGAATCCGGCACGCCGTCTCCGCCCAGAAGGGCCGAGGCGGCGCAGGGGTCACATGGAGGGCACTACCCCCGTCGAAGTCTCCGTAGAGACGGGACAATGAACCTGTACAGCTCAGTCTCCGATTATTCGAGCCCTTGGCTACCTTTTTGAACGGGTCTTAAACCCGTGCCGACCGGGAACGGCATATGTCCGCTCCCATAAAAAACGGGAGCCGTGCGAGCCGGCTCCCATTTGCGTTTTCTAACTGTCATCCATAGCGTGACCTGCGGGTCCCTGCTATCATTGGATGTGCCAGGAGTGCTGTTTGCGTTTTTAGCACAACTGGCAAGTAGAAACGCGAGTTGGTAGCTCGCCTCTACACCGTGCGGAGGTGTTGGTAGCACCCGAGCACAATCTTGATGGTATCACGCCCGCCCGTCTTTTCGGCGGGCGGGTTGCCATTTTTTTATGCCTCTACCTGCGGAAACTATAGTATACCTCAGTAACTCATGCCTCACCGCTCTACCGGGGCATGAGCGCTTTACTCCGCCCCGACAGGCAGTTCGAGGCTAGCGAGGCGTGTCGCCGCGAGCGTAATCGCCGCGATCGACGACGCGATCGTCCATCTGTCGCGACACGGCGCTACCGCTGTGCGCCTGGCCGGCGGCGCGAACGCGGTCGTCGCCGGCATCGACAACGCCGCCGGCGTAACGGTTGCGAATCTCCCTTGCGTAACCGCGCCGGGCAAGAAGCTCATCACGTACGGCGGGATCTTCGAGCAGATCTTCATCGCACTTCGGTGCAATGAATTTAGGAAACGAATTGTAGGAGACGCCCTTGCTCGCTTTCGCCTGCTCGACCCACGCCGAGTATGCTTTCTTGAGACGCTTGATGTAAATCTCACAACGTTTCTCGTATGGAAGGGCTCGCTCGGCTTCCAACACGTTATTTCCGAAAGCCGTCTGCAACGACTTCAACGCGAACCGCCCGTCGAGACGGGTCAAGTTGAAGGTACATTTTGGATTACCGGCCTCTTTGATATCGAGATCTGTCG
>URKU01000116.1 GCA_900548515.1 uncultured Collinsella sp.
GCGCTGCTGCTGCGGGGCAGCAAACTGCTGCTGGCCGGCGCGCGGGGCGCTGGCGGCACGGCTTGCCGCGGAGTTGTTCTGGCCCAGGCCGTTTTGATAGGCGCGCTCTTCTTCGTACAGGCGGCCGAGCGTGGGGGCATCGACGTTCTCGGCAAAGACCGAGAACTTGCCGGCGCGCAGCTGCGGATCGATCATAAAGCGCACGAGGGGCTCGCCGACAAAGACATAGCGGCGCTTTTCGGCCTGCGCCTTCACGAACTCGCGGACCTCGCGCGAAAGCTCGGGGTAGAACGGGGCGAGCATGGGATCGTCGTCGGCGGCGATAAGGATGGTATAGAGTGCCGGCGCCGTGTTGACGCCGTTAATCACCAGAGTCTGATCCTCCATGTCGCGAGCGGCCTGCTTGGCAAGCTTCTTAAAGGAGAACGGGGCACGGGTGGCACCGAAGATGCCGGCCACGTGGTCCTCGAAGATGTTCAGGAAGTTCACGAAAGATCACTCTCCGTATAGGTTCTTTGGTATCCGAGCAAATATAGGCATATCCCAACGATTATAGAGGATAGGATTCCCGCAACCGCCGCCTTGGCGATGACCGCGGCTGCAAGGCTGGCAATTTCCATATGGTGTGCAAGACAGGACGCCGCTGCGCAGCCGATGCCGGTGACAGCGATGGCGGCGATTGCGGCAAGGTTTGAGCCCTGATTGGCACGCTTGGCATGGACATTGAGCAGCGCAGATGACGCCGCGGCAGTTGCCGCGACCAGCACAAAGGCAGCCCAAAGGAGCGGGTCTCCCAGCGCTGCAGCAACGTTACCGAGCCCCAGCACGCCTCCGGCTGAAAGCGCGACCGTGGCCAGACGGGCAAAAAGCGCGCCCATGCCCGTTGCCGCGGCGGCGCTTGCCGGGCCGAGCCAAAATGACGCGACGCCGGCGGCGACCCCAGCTGCCAGGAAGGTATTGCCGGTCAGACAGCCAAGCGCGAGTGCACAGGTGAGCGTGGCGCTCGCGGCAGTCTCGGTGCGACCCCAGGCGATCCACCAACCGGACATGGCGGCGGCAAAGATCACCGCGACGGGCAGCATCGACAGGATGCCCTGTGCCTGCATGGTGGCGTTGGCCATGAGCACCAAAAAGCCCACAGCCGAGATGGCCGAGCCAATCTGGGGGGCCAGGCCAGCCGCCGCTCCGATCGCGATGGCCGCAATGACCAGGCCGGGAAGCGCCGCGACCCCGGCCGTTTGCATCAGCAAAAAGCTAAAGGTGCCGCACGTTAGCGCCGAGATAGTGCGCATGGTGTAGTCGCGCGTATGGCTCCAGCGCGTGCCCGCCCAGCCGAGTGCGGGGTCGACCTCGATGGCGTCGTCCTCGTAGTGCGACGGCTCGATATCGTCGAGCTCCTGCTCGTCATCCGAAAGTTCGCCAACCATTTGCTCCAGGCTGCGACGGCCCTCGCGCACGCTGCCCAGACCGGCAAGGAGCTGGTCGCAAAATGCCTCGATGCTGTTGGGGCGGTCCTGCGGCATGGGGGAGAGCGCGCTCATGAGCGCGGCCTCGGCTCCCGGGGGGAAGTGTGGTATCAGCTCGCTGGGATAGGTGGCGCCGCCGATGATGCGGCCGAGCGAGTCGGCGGGCGTGGCCGCCATAAAGGGAGCGCTGCCGCACAGGCCCTCGTAGATCACACAGGCGAGGGCAAAGACATCGGCGCGCTCGTCGACCGTGCCGGTCTCGATATCGAGCTGCTCGGGCGGCATGTAGCCGATGGTGCCGCCGCGTGAGCCGCCAAAGCCACCGGCAGACGACAGTCGCGCCATGCCAAAGTCGGTGAGCTTTACATTGCCCGAGTGGTCGATGAGCACGTTGGCGGGCTTAATGTCCAGGTGGAGTACGCCGTTACTGTGGGCGAAGGTGAGCGCCTGACCCAGGGCATCGGCAATAGCCGCGGCCTCGTCAAAGGTAAGTGAGTGACCGTCCACGCGGTGCAAAAACTCGGCCAGCGACATGCCATCGACATATTCCATAACTAGGTAGGCATAGGCTGTGTCGTGCGTAAAGTCGATGACCTGCACGATGTTGGGATGTTGAAGCATGGCGGCAGTGTGCGCCTCGCGCAGGACATCCATGATGTCGCTGGCGGGCATGCCGACACCGTTAATAAGGGGGATGCGCTTAATGGCGACGCGGCGGCGCAGGTGCGTGTCGCGGCAGATCTCGATGGAGCCAAAACCGCCGGTCGCAAGTGTCTCGAGCGGCTGGTACCGCTTGAGCAGCTCGCGAGAGCTGGTGCCCTCCAAAGGAACGTCCGGCGAGAACCGGGCGGTATGTTGCGAGAAAAGTGGCATGGCCAACCCTCGTGCGTTTAAAGTTCGTTTGCGAGCGGCGGGCGCGGGGCCGAGCCGTTCGCGGTGGCATAGATGCTGCTAGTGTAGCACGCTCGGGTGCATGGGGAGGATAGCGGGATGCGAGGCTGCCTGCCTGGCTTGGCCTTAGCGCTTCTTCTTGTTCTTCTTCTGCTTGCGCCGCTTGCCCTTGGTCTCCTGGGGCTTGTCGCCCTGCTTGGCCTCGGCGGCGGCCTTCTCGGCCTTCATTTTCTTCTTCTTGGTCTCGATGCGGAGTTTTTTGTTGATGCGGGCCTTGAGGAAGGGACCGAACTGCTCGGCATCGCCACGGACGAAGGTGTCCTTGGGGATCGTCACGCCCTGGTCGGCGAACATGGCCACAAAGATGCGCTCGCCGTCGAGTACGTGGTCGAGCTTGTCAAACGGGAAGAACTGCGACTTGCCGCTCTTGCCCCAAACCATCAGGCCGTCCTCGTTGGCGGCGACGCGGCGATAGCGGCCACCCATGGACTCGTCGGCCTCGACGGCGTCGATAAAGTCGCGGGCGAGCGTGTGGTGCAGGTTCTTGCTCCACCAGGCCAAAAAGGCGCCGAACACGATCAACACGACGCCGAACTTGATCCAGCTGCCGCCGGCCACCAGCATGCCGATGCCGATGAGCGCGGCAACTGCCGCGGCGACATACAGCGAGCCGCGACGCCTGGGCGAGGCGACCAGGCGGGCGAAGTCGGTGACCAGGTCGTTTTCGTACTGGTACTCGTTGAGGTACAGGATACCGTCGTCGGCCGCGGCCTGCTTCTCGAGCGCGACCTCGACCTGGTCGGCTGCTTCGGAGGGAACGAGGTTGCTCTCTGCGTCTGCCATGCTCTTTGGACTCCTATCGCGGCGGGCTCGCCGTACGGGTTATTATGAATGCAGTATGCCGTGCGACCGCATGGCCGTCGCGGCAACAAGACTCAGTATACCCGGGGGAGCACCCATGGAATCGTTGTACCGAAAGTATCGCCCGCTCACCTTCGACTCCGTGGTGGGCCAGCAGCATATCGTCTCGACGCTCGAGCACGCCATCACCGAGGGGCGCCTGTCCCACGCGTACCTATTCTGCGGACCGCGCGGCACGGGCAAGACCACCATGGCGCGCATTCTGGCCAAGGCGCTGCTGTGTCGCAATGCCGAGGCGGCGCGCGCCGAGGGTGCAAGCGGCTGCTTGCCCGACGGTGCTTGCGAGGAGTGCGAGCTCATCGCCGAGGGCAACCACCCGGATGTCTACGAGCTCGATGCCGCAAGCCGTACCGGCGTGGACAACGTGCGCGAGGAGATCATCAACTCCGTCAACTTTGCCCCGGTGCGCGGCAAGTACAAGATCTATATCATCGACGAGGTCCACATGCTCACGACGGCGGCGTTCAACGCGCTGCTCAAGACGCTTGAGGAGCCGCCGGCGCACGTGATCTTTGTGCTGTGCACCACCGACCCGCAAAAGATTCTGGAGACCATCCTCTCGCGCTGCCAGCGCTTCGATTTCCACCGCATCGGCAACGAGGATATCGAGCATCGCCTGTCCTACGTGTGCGAGCAGGAGGGCTTCGATTACGACGACGAGGCACTCGCCATTGTGGCGCGCCATGCCAAGGGCGGTATGCGCGACGCGCTTTCCACGCTGGAGCAGCTGAGCGTCTTTGGCAACGGTTCTGTGCATGCGGACGACGCCCGCTCGCTTTTGGGCGAGGTTTCGGACCAGATTCTGGGCGAGTTTTCCCGCGCCATTGCCGATCGCGATGTTGCCGAGCTCTATGGACTGATCCGTGCGCAGGTCGAGGAGGGCAATGACCTGCTGGAGCTGACGCGCGACCTGGTGGCGCATGTGCGCGACGTGTACGTTGCCTGCGTTGCCGGTGCCCGTGCCGAGCTGTTTGAGGGCGGCTCCGAGCAGGCCGAGGCGCTTGCTGCCGAGGCCGCTGCCTTTGGCGAGCATCCTGCCGACCGCCTGGCCCGCGTGCTGACGGTGCTCGACGATGCCGCACTGGAGATGAGGGGCGCGAGCGACGTGCGCCTGGTGCTCGAGATTGCCTGCACGCGTCTGGCGCGTCCCGAGGCCGATTTAACGATTGAGGCATTGGCCGAGCGCGTGGCACGCCTGGAGGCCATGATTGCCAGCGGCGCCGTGCCGGCGAGCGTGGCTGCTGCTCAGGCCGCCGCGCCTGCAGCATCCGTACCCGCTGCTGCCCAACAGCCGACGCTCATTTCGGGCGCTCGTGCTGCCGCTCCGGCGGCATCCGCTGCCCCCGCTGCTACGTCCGCGCGCCAGGGCGGTATGCCTTGGGACCGCGGCGCTGCTGTTCCGGCTGCCCAGCCTGCGCCCAAGTCCGCGGCTCCTGCGCCGGCGCCCAGACCTGTAACGCCTGCACCTCAGCCCGTTGCGGCTCCGGCTTCCGCGCCTGCTGCATCGACCGTGTCGGTGTCCAAGCCCAACAACGCCGCCCAGGTTGCCTCCGCCGGTGCTGCCGAGACCCCCGCGGTTGAGGACGCCGGCGAGCTCCAGCGCAAATGGGCCGAGGTCGTCGAGCGCGTCAAGGCTCGTCAGGCCTCCTACGCAGGGCTTTTGCTCAACGCCCGCGCCACGGCCGACGACGGCTCCAAGCTCACGGTCTCGTTCCCCGCGGGTTCGACTTTTGCCATCAAGATGCTCGGTCGCGCCGATACGCAGTCGGTGGTCCTGCCGACGGTCTGCGCGGTCTTCGGTCGTCGTACCGTCGACTATGTCCTGGATGGGGGTGGCACGCCGGCTCCTCAACATGAGGAGCATTCTCCATCTGCACGGGCTGCGGTATCTGCGGACCCGCAACCCGTGTCCTCGGTGCCCCCTGCATCCTCGAGCGCCAGCGCGACGCAGCCAAAAGCGGCGCCGGTAGCGGCACCGACCCCGTCGGCGCCTGAACCCGCTGCGCCCAAACCGGCTGCTCCGATCCCCGCGCCCAAGTCCGCTGCCGCGCCTGCGCCCAAGTCATCCGAC
>URKU01000117.1 GCA_900548515.1 uncultured Collinsella sp.
TATTCGATCCTATCCATCCACTCGGCAGCGAGCACGAAGGTGAAGGCTTCGTCGGTGATAAAGATGCCGGGCGTAAGCTCGTCAATATGGTCGTAGGGTAGGTTTTGGCCGAGAACGTGGCAGGTGACACCGTTGGTGCGAATTCGCTCGAAAGCAAATACTACGGAGATGTCGATAGTCTTGAGCATGGTGGACGGAATGCCGCAGTCGGTAAGTGCCTGCCGAATGCGCGCGATGCGTTGCTGGGTAGAGAGGTCCCGCACACCTATCTGGTAGTCGCGTTGTGCGACGGCTTGAACCAGGTTCCGCGGTGCATGATGGACGAGCCACGCCGTTTTATGCGAAATGAGAACAGGAGTATCCATTGGGGGCCTCTCGCTTCGAGCTGACACCAAACTCTTATGTCCGTTGAGGTGGGGAAATATACCGGATGCAAGCAAATCGACTCATGCTCGGTGCGCGTCGTATGCAAACGTGTACATCACACTCCAAAAACGACATTTTTTGACATCTTTGGAGGGCGGTGTACATGTTTGAGATATGGGCTGGGATCGACCACGATGGGGGCGTGGCTGAATAGGAGGGATGTTCAAATTTTGAGCTTTGCTCAAAATTTATCCGGTCGGCTTACGCCGACCGCGCTGCGCTAAAAACGCGCCACGGGCGCGTTTTCTTTACGCGTCGCGCCCTGGCGGGTTCGAATCCCTCCTCCTCCGCCGTATTTGCTTGTTAGAGACTCAAAACAAAAAAAGCTCCCATTCTCGGGAGCTTTCTCAACCAAAATGGCGGAGGAGGAGGGATTCGAACCCTCGTGACCTTATACAGGCCAAACGGTTTTCGAGACCGCCGCATTCAACCACTCTGCCACCCCTCCGCGTGGGGTAAAAACAAAGCAGGCTCGAAGGCCTGCTTTGGAATTAACTGGCGGAGAGTCAGGGATTTGAACCCTGGAGACGCTTTTGACGCCTACACGATTTCCAATCGTGCTCCTTCGGCCACTCGGACAACTCTCCGTTAAATGCGAAAGTCAGTATACACGAGGAATCGCAAAGTGCAAACAGAAAAGTTGGCATTTTTTAAAACGCTTGGCCGCGCTTGGCCGTGCTTGGCGCTGCAGTGGGGCTTGAGGTGCCAAAAAACGGCTTCCGACCAGCGTGGTTGATCAACTCAATTGTTCAAAAAAGGGTATTCATAAGCGACTCGGCAATGAATTTAAAAATCTTTGGGTGGTGCTGTGGGCCACTGGTATGCATTTTGCGACCACAGCCTTGTGCCCGTTGACCTGCGGCTTGGCTCTGCTTGTCCCCACGGCACCGTATCTTGTCAACAGATCCGTCAAGCTTTTGGTCAGCATTTGGTTGGAATGCGCATGAAACGTCGTGTGAGTATGGGCATATGTGGAGGTCATGAGGTTGTAGCTGCATATTCTTGCAGCCTAGGAGGTTGAAAGATATTATTACCAAGTCTTTTCCTGCTTCAGGCGCACCTTCACGACCTGAAGCCACATTTGCCCAGAGGAGGTGACAATATGAAGGCTTATGAACTGCTGTTCTTTGTTGACCCGTCGCTCGACCCCGAGACTCGTCTCGCTGTTATGAAGCGTATCGATACCACGATCGCTGAGGGCGCTGGCAAGGTCGACTCCGTTGACGAGTGGGGCAAGCGCAAGCTCGCCTACGAGATCAACGACCTCACCGATGGTGACTACACCCTCATCAACTTCCACGCAGATCCTACCCAGATCGCCGAGCTTGATCGCGTCCTGCGCATCACCGACGCTGTGGTCCGCCACATGATCGTCCGTCGCGACGACCAGGAGTAAGACTGTCGTTTTGGACTGGGCTTGTGCCCCAAGAGGAAGTAGTGAGTTATGAGCATCAATCGAGTGAACATCACCGGTAACCTCACGCGTGATCCCGAGCTGCGCGCCACCGCTGGCGGAACCCAGGTTCTGTCCTTTGGCGTCGCCGTGAACGATCGTCGCCGCAACCCGCAGACTGGCGAGTGGGAGGACTATCCCAACTTTGTCGACTGCACTATGTTCGGCACGCGCGCCGAGGCCGTGAGCCGTTTCCTGGCAAAGGGAAACAAGGTTGCGATCGAGGGCAAGCTGCGCTACAGCTCTTGGGAGCGCGACGGCCAGCGCCGGAGCAAGCTTGAGGTCATCGTCGATGAGATCGAGTTTATGAGCTCCCGTGGTGGCCAGGGTGGCTACGATCAGGGCGGTTACGCCCCCGCAGCCCCCGCGCCCGCAGCACGTCCTGCCGCACCGGTGGCTACGCCGCCCGCGGTCGACGTCTACGATGAGGACATCCCGTTTTAAGGGCTGTTCACCTATTTTTGAGTGAGAGGCGGCTTTGGTTCGCCGAAGTTGCCAAACGAAAGGTATTTTGACATGGCTAATGATTTTTCTGCACGTCAGCCGCGTCGTAAGTACTGCCAGTTCTGCAAGGAGAACACTGAGTTCATCGACTATAAGGACACTCAGCTTCTCCGTAAGTACATGACCGACCGTGGCAAGATCAAGCCCCGTCGCGTCACTGGCGCTTGCACGCAGCATCAGCATGACATCGCCAACGCCATCAAGCGCGCCCGCGAGATGGCTCTCCTGCCGTACACCGTCCCCGTGGTTTCCTCTCGTGGCAACCGCGACCGCGGCTAAGAAGGGAGACGCATCATGAAGGTTATTCTTCTCGATGAGATCAAGGGCAAGGGCGGCGAGGGTGACGTCGTAGAGGTCGCTCAGGGTTACGCTGAGAACTTCCTGTTCCCCAAGAAGCTCGCTGTTGCCGCCACCAAGGGCAACCTCAAGCAGCTTGACGAGCGTCGCAACAACATCGCCAAGCGCGAGGCCGTCCGTCTGGCTACCGCCAACGAGACCAAGGCTGCCTTCGAGGGCAAGACGGTCACCGTTGACGTCAAGGTCGGCGACGAGGGCATCCTCTTTGGCTCCGTTACCGCCGCTATGATCGCTGACGCCATCAAGGCTCAGCTCGGTATGGACATCGACCGCAAGCGCGTCGAGCTCGGTAAGCCCATCAAGGTTGCCGGTGCCCACACCGTTGCCATCTCGCTGTACCGCGAGATCAAGGCCGAGGTTGTCGTTCTCGTTGGCGTTACCGCCGAGGAGCTCGCTGCCGAGGCTGAGGTCGAGGAGGCCGCTGAGGTCGCCGAGGCCGAGACCGCTGAGGTCGAGACTGAGGCTGCTGCCGAGTAGCATTTGCTGCAACGCAACAATCTTGTTCTAAGAAGGGCGCTCTGGGAGACCAGGGCGCCCTTTTGTTTTCTACGCTTGGCGAGCGCCATGGCATGCGTTGTGGTGAAGTCCCAAATGCGGGACCGTTCATCCGTTTCGTTCGGTGATGATTGCCGGGGCGCGGCCCGTTTTGGGACCGTGGCTGATACTATGGATGCTCGCAAGCGATATGAATGAGGATGCTCATGGCATATGACGAAAGGGAGACGGGGCTGACGGTCGAGGACCGTGGCTCCAAGTTGGGTCTCCCTCAAAACCAAGATGCAGAGGCCAATGTACTGGCCGCTATGCTGCTGTCACCCGAGGTGGTCGAGGAGGCCCAGGTCGAGCTGCAGCCCGATGACTTCTACCGGCCCATTCATAAGACCATCTACACCGCGATGGTCGATATGTACAACAGCCGCATTCCCATCGACTCTATCTCGCTGATCGATTACCTGCGCAGCATCAACAAGCTTGATGCCGTGGGCGGCGAGGCCTACATTTTGGAGCTGATGGGTCAGACCCTGTCGCTCGTGAACTGGCAGCACCATGCCGCCATCGTCCGTCGCGACTCGATGCTGCGCGAGCTGATCGGTGCCACCAACGAGATCAACGCGCTGGCCTATAACGCCCCTACCGACACCAAAGAGGTCGTGGAGCTGGCCGAGAGCAAGCTGCTCAAGGTCACGGCGCGCGAGGTCAAGTCGAGCTATAAGACACTGACCGAGTTTATGGTTGAGGCCTATAACGAGGCAGAGGAAGTGTGTAAGGCCGGTGGACAGGCCGCGGGCGTGCCCACCGGCTTCCCGTCGCTCGACCGCATGCTCATGGGTTTCCGCGAGGGCCAGCTCATCATTATCGGCGCCCGCCCTGCCGTGGGTAAGACGTCGTTCGCTCTGAACCTGGCGCTGAATGCCGCCGCTGCGGGCTATACCGTCGGCTTCTTTTCGCTGGAGATGTCGGGCAAGGAAATTGCCCAGCGCCTGATTTGCGCCTACGCCATGATTTCAATCAGCGACTTCCGTACGGGCCGCATTAGCCCCGAGCAGTGGGCCAATATCAACGAGGCCACGCAGACCTTGTCTAAGCTCGACATTCTGATTGACGATACGCCCGGCACCACGGTGACCGAGATCCGCGCCAAGAGCCGCCGCATGCTCCACAACAAGGAGAAGGCCATCATCATCCTGGACTACCTGCAGCTGGTGAGTCCTCCGCCGGGGCGTCGCTCCGAGAGTCGTACCGTCGAGGTCTCCGAGATGTCGCGTGGTCTGAAGATCATGGCCAAGGAGCTCAAGATCCCGCTCATCGCGCTGTCACAGCTCTCGCGTCAGGTCGAGTCCCGTACCGGCAAGCGCCCGCAGCTGTCCGACCTGCGTGAATCGGGCTCCATCGAGCAGGACGCCGACATCGTTATGTTCTTGGACCGCTCCGCCGATGAGGCCGAGGCCTCGCGTGACGATCGACCCGACGAGGGCGTTACGCGTATCGTCGTGGCCAAGAACCGTTCGGGCCCGATCGGTGACGTCGACCTGATGTTCCTGCCGGCATCCACCAAGTTCTATGAGCTTGATGGGGCGCATACCGAGGAGTAGGACAGGCGCCCGTTGCACGGGTATACTGGGAATGTTTTGTGCTTCTGTGCGCTAGCGTGGCGCGTAGACAGTCCATGAATGTAAGGAGTAAACATGCCGTCAACCGTTTTGGTCGGTGCCCAGTGGGGCGATGAGGGCAAGGGTAAGATTTGCGACCTGGTCGCCGGCGACTTCGATGCCGTCGTGCGCTACTCGGGCGGCAACAACGCCGGTCACACCATCGTCGTCAACGGCAAGAAGTACGGCCTGCACCAGGTGCCTTCCGGCATCATGTATTCCGACCACGTGTCGGTGATCGGTAACGGCTGCGTCGTCAACCCCAAGGTTGTCCTTGAGGAGAT
>URKU01000118.1 GCA_900548515.1 uncultured Collinsella sp.
TCAAGTGCATAACACCAGGTCGCGCAAGAGTTCGTCGACCGAATGGCTCACAGGCGCACCTCTGCCTCGCCGCAAAGCCGTCATGGGCTTCATCGGGCTTGGCTTGGGCTTGGGCGTCTTTCGCCTTGCCGACTATCAAATTGTCGAAGCCGATAAACTGCGCGAGCGTGCCGATGCGCGCCGCCTGCTTGCGCAGACCCTCTATGCCAAACGCGGCACCATCTACGACCGTAACGGCAACGTGCTGACGTCGTCGGTCGAATGCCGCAACATCGCCGTGAATCCTCAGCTTATCGAGGACGTTGACAAGACGGTGTCGGCGCTGGTCAAAGCTACGGGCATCGATAAAAAGACCTGTCGCGAGCTCGTTGAGTCGGATGGCACCTGGGTGTATATCAAACGTCAGGTGGACGAGGATGATGTCGCGGCGCTGGAGAAGAAGAACCTGCCAGGCGTGCTCTTTGAGCAGGCCATGAAGCGCGTGTACCCCTACGGCAACCTGGCATCGCAGGTGCTTGGCGTGGTAAACGTGGACAACGACGGTCTGACGGGCCTCGAAAAACAGTACAACAAGCTTTTGACCGGAACCAACGGTTCGCTGGTGCGCGAGCGGGCGAGGGACGGTAGCTATATCGCGGGCGGCGCCTATAAGAAGGTTGCCGCGGTGGACGGCGTGGACATCGTGACGACGCTCGATGTCAATATCCAGCGTGCCGCCGAGGACGCCCTGGCCGAGGCGGTCGAAAAGACCAAGGCCAAGAATGGCTCGGCCCTGGTCACCGATCCCACGACGGGCGAGATTTTGGCGGCATGCTCGTATCCGACATATGACCAGACCGATCTGGAAAACGCCAAGACCGAGGACATGAACTTGCGCCTGGTTACCGATGCCTACGAGCCCGGCTCGGTCTTTAAGACGCTCGTGGCCGGTGCCGGCTTCGACTTGGGCGCCGTGCGTTCGAGCGCGTCGTTTGAGGTGCCGGCGAGCATTAAGGTCGGCGACGACACCGTTACCGACGCCGATAAGCGCGACTACACCATGACCATGGACGTGCGCGAGATGATGCGCCGTTCGTCCAATGTGGGCTTTGTCCTGGTGGGACGCAAGATCGGTGCCGATGATTTTGCCACCTATGTGGACAAGTGGGGTATCGGTCATAGCTCCGGTGTCGATTTTCCAGGTGAGAGTCTGGGCATCGTCAAGGAGCGCGACCAGTACGACGGCGCCACGCTGGGCTCGATGAGCTTTGGCCAAGCGCTGTCCGTCTCGCCGATTGAGGTCGCACGTGCCGTGGGCGGCATCGCGAACGGCGGCGTGATGATGACGCCGCACTTCTATAAGTCCAGCAAGGGCGATGAGAAGGACTGGGGTGAAGGCGAGCGTGCGATTTCGGAGGACGCTGCCGCCCAGGTGACATCGTGCATGCAGACGGTCGTGTCCGAAGGCACGGGCGTTGGCGGTGCGGTCGATGGCTATGACGTGGCGGGCAAGACCGGTACGGCCGAGCGTGCTGACGAGAACGGCGGTTACCTCAAGGAGAACTACATGTCGTCCTTTATGGGCTTTGCGCCGGCACAATCGCCCAAGGTGCTGTGCTATATCACACTCGATGGAACGCCGAGCGGCTCGGATGCCGCCGCGGTGCCATTCCAGTCCATTATGGCCAATGCGCTCGACGTGCTAGGTATCCCGCGCACGAAGTAGGGGGTTACAATCTTGAGCGTGGCCTGCCCTTTGTTCTGAAGGGTGTTCACATGCCCTGCACCACGCGCGCATGGCACTGGGATACAATACGCCGATAGCATTATTAGGTTTACAGGGGAGCTGCAATGATAGAGATCGCCGTCAACAACCTCGCGGCCTCAACGGGGGCCCGAACCGTGACGGAAGAAGTCGATCGGGTATGCCGCGGGTGCGTTATCGACTCGCGTCAGGTCGAGGAGGGGACGATCTTTGTCGCCTTCCCCGGCGAAAAGGTCGACGGCAATGATTTTGCCTCCCGTGCCATCGAGTCGGGTGCCGGTGCCGTCGTGATGACGCGCGAGCCCGATGCCGAGCTGGTTTCGTTGGCGCAGGACAAGGGATGCGCCATCTTGCTGACTGACGACCCCGTGGAGTTCTTGCTGCGCCTGGCGCACGTATATCGCTTGGAGCTTGGCTGCCTGGTCGTCGGCATTACCGGTTCGATTGGCAAGACGACGACCAAGGACGTGCTCGCTGCCGTGCTCGCCAAGCGTTATCGCGTCTGGGCCACGAAGGGCAATTTCAACAACCTGATCGGCATGCCGCTCACGGTGCTTTCCGCTCCGGCCGATACCGAGGTCCTGGTGCTCGAGATGGGCATGAACCATTTCCATGAGATTGAGCGCCTGTCCCAGTCTGCCAACCCCAATCTTGCCATCGTGAGCAAGATCGGAACCTCCCACATCGGTATCCTGGGCAGCCGCGAGAACATAGCCCGCGCCAAGTCCGAGATTGTCCAGGGCATGTGCGCCGCCGGCGACTTTTCGCCGCTGCTGGTTTTGGGCGGTGAGGACGACTTTACGCCGTTCATTCGTGATACGTTCGCTCAGCCTGCGGGTATCGACGTGATGCTGGCCGGTGTCTCGGACGACGACGAGGTCCGCGCGCGCGACATTCGCGTCGACGACGAGGGCCATCCGGTCTTTACGCTCGACTTTGGTCAGGGCGACACGGTCGATACCATGCTGGCCATTCCCGGCGTGCAGTCCGTGCCCAATGCCGTCAAGGCCGCCGCGGTCGCCTATCGTCTGGGCGTGACGCCCGAGCAGATCGATGCTGCCTTTAGGGGCCTTACGATCACCGGTCACCGTCAGGAGATCAAGCGCGCCAAGAGCGGAGCACGCATCATCGACGACTCCTATAACGCCAGTGCCGAGTCTATGGCTGCCGGCCTCGATTTGCTGTGCTCGCTCATCTGTGACGGTTCGCGCATGGCGATCCTGGGCGAGATGGGCGAGATGGGTGACGAGGCTCCCCGCATGCATGAGCTCGTGGGCGCCTATGCCGCCGCCAAGAAGCTCGACATGCTCGCGTGCGTCGGCGGCGAGCTGGCTCAGCTCATGGCCGATGCCGCACGTATGATGGGTATGGATGAGGACCGTATCCAGGTGTTCTCCGATTATCAGCAGGTGCTCGACCGCATGGGCGGCGCGCTTGAAAATCATGATGTTGTACTGGTCAAGGGTTCCCGTTTTGTTGAGCTCGACCGCTTTGTGGAAGGTGTGTGCTAGCCCATGTTCGGCAATCCCTCGTATCCTACGTATCAGGCCTTTTTGGGACTTGGCATTGCGGCCGCCATTGCGTTGCTGCTTATGCCGTGGTGGATCAAGCTGCTGAAGGTCGAGGGTATCGGCCAGCAGGTCCGAGCCGACGGCCCCAAGCGTCATTTGATTAAACAGGGTACGCCGACCATGGGCGGTGTCATCATCCTTGTCGCGATCTCGCTGACCTGCCTGCTGATGGGCAAACTCACCACCGAGCTCGTGCTCGTGCTGCTTGCCACGCTAGCCACCGGCGTTCTGGGTCTCATCGACGACCTGACCTCCGTCACGCATGGTCGCTCGCTCGGCTTGACGCCTCACGCCAAGATGATCGGTCTGACCATCATCTGCGTCACCTTTACCGTGCTCGCCGTCAATTGGTGCGGCGTCGCCCCCGAGATTCGTTTTCCCGGCGGCCTGACGATTGACCTCGGTGTTCTTTCGACCACCATCTGCGGCCTTTCGTTTCCGTGGCTCTACATTGTATTTTGCTGGCTGATGATCGCCGGTCTTTCCAATGCCGTGAACCTGACCGATGGTCTGGACGGCCTTGCCGGCGGCACTTCCATGATCGCCATGCTCGCCATGGCCGCCATGGCGTTTTTGCACGGCGACGTGAACCTGTCCATCTTCTGCACGGCGTGCGCCGGTGCCTGCCTGGGCTTTTTGTGGTTCAATTGCTACCCGGCGAGCATCTTTATGGGCGATACCGGCTCACTTGCCCTGGGTGCCGCTTTTGCCTGCACCTCCATCATGACCAACACCGAAGTCGTTTCCCTCATCATCGGCGGTCTGTTTATCGTCGAGACCCTGTCGGTCATGATCCAGGTTGTCTATTTCCACTTTACGCACAAGCGCGTCTTCCTTATGGCGCCCATTCATCATCATTTCGAAAAGAAGGGCTGGGCCGAGACCAAGGTCGTTATCCGTTTTTGGATTATCGCCGCGGCCTTTGGCGCCGTTGGCCTCGCCCTGTTCTTCCAGTTGGGATAGTGGTCTTTCATGCCTCTTGCTGATGTCTTTAGCCTGCTTGTTTTGGGGCAGGGTAAATCCGGTCTCGATGTCGCCCGTTGGGCGTTGGCTCACCCCGAGCGCGTGAGCGCCACGACCGTGTATGGCGGCGGTAGCTCCGAGCCCAATGACGCCACGCGTGCGCTCGAGGCGCAGGGCGCGTCGTTTGTCTACGGCACCGAGCAGGTCGAGGGTGCCTATGACGTGTGCGTGACATGCCCGGGTATCTCGGAGTTTTCGGCCTTCTTTAAGGCTGGGCGTGAGCATGCCGCTCAGATTATGGGCGAGCCCGAGTTTGCCTATCGCCTGTCTCCCCAAAATTGGATCGCCATCACGGGCACCAACGGCAAGACAACTACCACGTCGCTGACCGATTATCTGCTCAAGGCCGCCGGTGAAGCCAGCGTGGCCGTCGGCAATATCGGCGAGCCGCCGGTGAACGAGATCGACGGCCGCGCACACAATGAGTGGTTTGTGGCCGAGCTGTCGAGTTATCAGATTGCTACGACCGCCGAGCTTCATCCTCGCGTGGCGGTGCTGCTCAACATCACGCCCGACCACCTGGGTTGGCACAAGAGCCACAAGAACTATGCGCTTGCCAAGATCAAGTTGTTCGAGAATATGGTCGACGACGACCTCGTGGTTATCGACGTCGAGGATGCAGGCATCCATGAGTTCGATGAGTACATCTACACACCGGGTCGCCGTATCTGCAAGGTCGCTTTTGACGAGCCCGAGGGTGCAGACGCCGCCTTTGTGCGCGACGGCAAGATGGTCGTTCGCCTGAAGGGCGTTGAGACTCAGCTTGTCGCCACGTCTGAGCTCAAGATCTCGGGCCATCACAATGTTATCAATGCCCTGTGCGCTGCCACGG
>URKU01000119.1 GCA_900548515.1 uncultured Collinsella sp.
CCGCAAGCGCTTCGAGCCGCGCGCCGAGGAGCTCGCCAAGAAGTACGCCCTGGCCGACTACACCATGTTCATCGGCTCCGGCGCGCTGTGGGGCGAGACCATCCTGTACTCCATGTGCCTGCTCGAGGAGATGCAGTGGAAGCGCATCCGCCACATCACCTCGCACGACTTCTTCCACGGCACGCTCGAGCTGCTCGAGCCCGGCGTCCCGGTGTTCCTGTTCATGGGCGAGGACGAGTGCCGCGCCCTGGACGAGCGCGTCCGCGCCTTCCTCACCAGCGGCGTGACCGGCGACGAGGACTACGTCATCATCGACACCGCCGAGTACGCGATCCCGGGCCTGGACGACGACTTCCGCGTCATCGTGTCCCCCTGGATCCTGTCGGTGCTCACCACCGACCGCCTCTCGCGCAACTACGAGCTGGTCACCAAGCACAACCTCAAGTACCGCCGCTACTACCACCAGTTCGACTACTAATTTCATTTGGGGGAAACCGCAATGAGGCAATACATCTTCGCCAGCCACGCGCATTTTGCGACCGGCATCAAGGAGAGCACCGAGCTGCTCTCGGGCGCGCGCGATAACGTCCACGACCTGTCGATGTTTGTCGACGGCCGCACCGACGTCGCCGAGGAGGCCGCCAAGCTCCTGGCGACCTTCGACCCCGCCGACGACGTAATCGTGTGCACCGACCTGTTTGGCGGCAGCGTCAACAACGAGTTCACCAAGATCGTCCAGACGCGCCCCAACACCTACCTGGTTGCCAACATGAATCTGCCGCTGCTGATCCAGCTGCTCTTTTCGGACCAGGAGGCTCCCGCCGATCAGGTTATCCGCGAGATCCTCGCGGCTGACGACACGCGCGTCAAGTTTGTCAACGACCTGCTGACCGATGCGGATGACGAGGAAGAGTTCTAGTCACCGCCTGCTATTAATGGGGCCGGGTTTCCGGCATGAGACCTTTGGGGGTCAATCATGATTCAACTGCTTCGCGTCGACCATCGTCTGCTTCATGGCCAGGTGGCCGTCTCTTGGGTCCAGGGCTTGGGCTCTGACTGCATCTTCTGCGTTGGCGACAAGGTTGCCAACGATCCCGTCTGGAAGACTACGCTCAAGATGGGAAAGCCGGCCAACGTCAAGCTCGTCATCAAGGACATGGAGCACGCCATCGAGGCCATCAACTCCGGTGTTACCGATAAGTACAAGATGATCATCTGCGTCGCCAGCATCGCCGAGGCCAAGCAGCTTGTCGACGGCTGCCCGCAGATCACCTCCATCAACCTGGGCAACACCAAGTCCAAGGACGAGCGGCGTCCCGATGCCCGTAAGATCTCCCGCCAGATCTTTGTGACTGCTGCCGAGGAAGAGGACATTCGTGAGCTCGTCGGCCGCGGTGTCGAGGTCGAGATTCGCGCTCTGGCCGACGACCCCAAGGTCGATGCCCTAAGCGCCCTCTAATTGAGAACCACGGGCGGCGCGCACGGCGCCGCCCCTATTCGTGGGCGTACCGGATAAACGCTTTACCCGTTACCCCCATCTACCGTTCACCGGGAGTACACGCCCGTTGAGCGATTGGTATTAAATAGTTTTCTCATGACTATATAATTGGTATCAAATCATTTGCACCGGTTTAGGTGTTAACAGCACACCGGTACAAGCTGGATCTGTCTAGGCGATTGTCGGCATGGAAAAGGGCGCGCTGACAAGTCGGGAATCGCCGCGCGGATCCAAGAGGGATCAAAGGGAGGAACAATGCTTGTTCAAGCGATCCTCATCGGACTTATCGCTGCCTTCGGTAAGCTCGATTATCAGCTCGGTACGCTCTATGCGTTCCGCCCGATCGTTCTGTGCCCGCTCGTCGGCATAGTCCTCGGGGACCTGCAGTCCGGCCTCGCCATCGGTGCGAGCCTCGAGCTGCTCTTCATGGGTTCAATCTCCATCGGCGCTTACGTGCCGCCCGATGAGTGTATTGGCGGTGTGCTCGCCTGCGCCTTCGCTATTCAGCTGGGTCAGAGCACCGAGGCCGCTATCGCGCTCGCGATGCCCATCGCCACTCTGTGCCTGGCCATTAAGAACGTCGTCAACGCCGGTATGCCCCTTCTGGTCGACCGTGCCGACGTCTTTGCCAGCAAGGGTAACCTCAAGGGTATCTACGCTATGCACTGGATTATCGGTCTCGTGATTGTCGTCCTGGCCTTTATCCTGTGCTCGGTCTCCTTCTATCTGGGTGCCGACGCCGTTCAGGGCCTGCTCGACTTCATCCCGACGTTCGTCCTCGATGGCTTTGGCGTCGCAGCCAACATCCTGCCTGCCATGGGCTTCGCCATGCTCGGCCGTCTGGTGCTTACCAAGCAGCTCGTGCCGTTCTACTTCCTGGGCTTCCTGCTGTGCTCCTATGCCAACGTGCCCGTCCTCGGCGTCGCCCTGATCGCAATCATCATCGGCATCGACAAGTACGACCTGCTGGGCCTCGGTGGCGCCCAGTCCCAGCTTTCTGTGGAAGGGGATGAGGACGATGACTTCTAATTCCGAGAACCAGATTACTCGCTCCGACCTCATTAAGAGCGCCGTGAACACCGGCGCCCTGGGCATGGAATTCTCCTGGACCTACTACAAGCAGATGAACATTGCCTTCTGCCTGATGGTCGCCAACATGCTCAAGAAGATCTACGCCGGTCGTCCCGACGATTACGCCGAGGCCCTGCATCGTCACAGCGCGTTCTTCAACATCACCCCGCAGCTTGCTCCCTTCGTGGGCGGCATCGCGATGGCCATGGAGGAGAAGGTCGCTCGTGGTGAGGTTGAGCCCGAGAGCGTTAACGACATCAAGGCCGCCCTCATGGGTCCGCTTTCCGGCCTGGGTGACTCCTTCTTCCTGTCTACCCTGCGCGTCGTCGCCGCTGCCGTGGGCATCAGCCTGTGCCAGGCCGGCAACGCCTTTGGCCCCATCGCCTTCCTGCTCATCTACAACATCCCGGCGTTCCTGATCCGTATCTTTGGCGCCATCAAGGGTTATGAGCTGGGTATTGGCTTCCTCGACGAGGCTCAGAAGACCGGCCTGATGCAGAAGATCATGGCCTGCGTCGGCATCGTCGGCGTCATGGTCGTCGGCGCCATGAGCAAGGACATGTTCTGGGCCTCGCTGCCCATCGCCATCGGTCAGGGCGACTCCGCCCAGACCCTCCAGGACATCCTGGATGGCATCATGCCCGGCATGCTCGGTATGGCCGCCTTCTGGCTCTACTACTGGCTGCTCTCCAAGAAGATCAACCCGATGGTCCTGATCCTCTGCACCATGGTCGTGGGCATCATCGGCGCTTACTTTGGCGTGCTTGCCTAATATGTTCGAATCGCGCTTCCATTGCGTCTAACGGTAGCGTCGATCTTTGGGGGCTTGTCGCAGGTGCGGCAGCCCCCTGTTTTTTCAACCTGTACGAAAGGGGAGGGCCATGGCCGTACCTGAGCTTTCGCTCATGAACATCAACCATCGTTATTACAGCATCGAGACGTTCTTTAAGGCTGCCGGTGAGGCGGGTTACCGCAATATCGAGCTGTGGACCGGTTCGATGCACCTGTATGTGGATTGCCACGAGCACGATTCGGTAGATAAGATTCGCGACCTGGCCGCTCAGTATGGCATCAAGATCGTGTGCGTCTGCCCCGAGCAGAACAATCCCAAGCCGTGGAACGTCGCGGTGCGTGGCGAGGCCGGCCAGAAGCGTATCCTGTCCTACTTTAAGAACGTGATCGATGTTGCCGTCGAGCTGGGCGCGCCGCAGATTTTGGTGACGAGCGGCTGGGCCTATCTGGACGAGCCAGCCGAGGACGCCTGGGCCCGAAGCGTTGCCATGCTGCGTTCGGTGTGCGATTACGCCGATACGCGCGGCATTCGCGTCGCACTTGAGGCGCTGCAGCCGTCGGAGTCCGTGCTGGTTAACACCGCACAGGACGTGGCGCGTATCTTGGCCGATGTCGACCGTCCCAACCTGAAGGCCTGCATTGACTTCGGCGCCATGGAAGTTGCTGGCGACACGATCGACAGCTATTTTGAGGTCTTGGGCGACAAGATCGTCCATACCCATTTTGTGGATGTGGGCGGCGGCACGACGCACCTTGCCTGGGGCGACGGCGAGCGCGATATGCGTGCCGACCTCGAGGCACTTATGCGTCACGGTTATACGGGCTATGCCTCGGCCGAGACGTGCGATGGTCGCTACTATCAGGACCCGTCCAAGGCGACGACTCAGGTTATCGAGATGTATCGCCGTGTGACGGCGGAGATGGAAGCCGAATAACGAGGCTGCGCGGTTGCGCCGGAAACGCTTGGGCGGGTCTGGCGCAACGTGCTTTTAGGTGTTGAGTTGTGAAGCGTCCGTTGGCTGCGGTGCTCGAATTAGACAACTAAAGGCGGAGTAATACCACTCGGGCGGGGAAATCGACCGTTCGCCGCAAATCTTCGTGAGTTTGGATTGGTATTAAATAAAGCGTAATCGTATGGTTATAATTGGTATCAGCAAGAAGCGCGATGTATAGAATCGCGCACATGTGATGGGAGGACACACATGAAGGAGACCGAGAAGATCGAGATCATGCACTTCGACCAGGAGGGCTACCTCGAGGACGGCAGGAACGTCTACGAGGCCGGCAAGAGGATGACCGCCCTGGCCGACCGCGTGCACGAGGAGGGCTACGACGCCGTCTTCCTGATGGGCGTCGGCGGCACCTGGGACGAGTTCATGCAGCTCGAGTACCTCATGAACAAGTTCGGCGACCGCGACCTCGAGGTCTA
>URKU01000120.1 GCA_900548515.1 uncultured Collinsella sp.
AAGCGACCAACCGGAGTCGATCGCTTTCTTTTCTATGGTGGGCCGTCAGGGGTTCAGCCTGCTCCGCAGGCGGCCGCTGCGGCGCTTCGCGCCTTGCGCGCTGCGCTGGCAAACGCTCACGCGTTTACTCAGCTCCGCGCCCCGACGGGTTCGAACCCGTGTCGCGGCAACAAAAAAGCGACCAACCGGAGTCGATCGCTTTCTTTTCTATGGTGGGCCGTCAGGGGTTCGAACCCTGGACCTTGGGATTAAAAGTCCCCTGCTCTGCCAGCTGAGCTAACGGCCCGCGGGTGGCATTGTACCACGGTCTGGGACTATTCCCAACTCCATTGGCCGTTCTGGAAAATCACAACTTCACGTCCATCAGGCGTAATGCCCGTAATATCGATGTCGTCCGTGCCAATCATAAAGTCGACATGCGTGCTCGAGACGTTAACGCCATGCTCCAGGAGCTCTTCCTTGGACATGTCGTACCCACCCTCGATGCACTCGGGGAAGCCGACTCCCAGCGCAAGATGACAGCTGGCGTTCTCGTCATAGAGCGTGTCATAGAACAGAACGCCGCTTTCGCGGATCGGAGTGTTCTTGGAAATGAGCGCGACCTCGCCCAGATGAGCGGCACCTTCATCGGTGCCAATAATGCTCGCAAGCGTCGCCTTGCCCACACGGGCATCGTAGTCCACTACGCGGCCGGCCTCGAACTTAATCCAAAAATCATCAACCTTGTTACCGTGATGAATGAGCGGCATAGCCGAATACACGATACCGTCGGCACGCATACGATCAGGCGAGGTGAAGACCTCCTCGGTGGGGATGTTGGGGAAGAAGGGATGTCCATCGGGCGTCTTACCCTTGCCGCCGGCCCACTCGTGACCCTTCGTCATGCCAATCGTCAGATCGGTTCCATTTGCCGAGGTGTAATGCAGCCGGTCAAAACGATTGTCGTTCAGGAAGCGTAAGTTCTTTTCGAACGCCGCGTCATGAAGCTCCCAGTCGCTCTCCGGGTCCTGGCCATCGGCGCGAGCGGTGTGTAGAATCGCGTTCCACAGCTTATAGATTGCAACCTCATCGGCGTCTCCCGGGAACACCTCGCGCGCCCAAGCCACGACCGGAGCGCCGGCGATGCACCACGGATTGATGTTGTAATCCAGTCCACGGCGGAAATCTTTGCACTGCGTATTCCTCGCCTTGGATGCCGCGGCCGGCTTGGCCGGATCGATGCCCTTGAGGGCGGCAGGGTCCGCGCCCTCGATAAAGATAAAGCAGGCACCATCCTGGGCCAGGGAATCCAGCTGCAGGCGCTTCCACTCGGGCGTCTGCTCAAAATAGCTTTTATCGACATGCTCGTACGTGAGCCTCGTCACGGCATCATCGGCCCAAATGACCGTCACGTGGCCAGCGCCGGCGGCATAAGCCTCCGCGACCACCACGCGAGCAAAAGGCGCGCACTCGACCGGAGACTGAACGACAACCTCCTGGCCGGGTTTGACGTTTACGCCCTTGCGGACGACCAGGCGCGCGTAGTTTTTAATCTTGGGCTCCAGGGCCTTCATACCCTCCAGAGCCTCTTCGACCGTCAGGGCAGCTCGAATCATGTGCCACTCCATCTATCTATAGAACAGTAAAAAGGCGCGCCGCTAAAACGACGCGCCTTATATCTTAGCGATATGTATGAATACAAACGCTACTTCTTCTTGGAGTCCTTCTTGTCCTCCTCGGCAGCCGCGCGCTCGATAAGAGCGTTGAGCTTGTTCTCGGACATGCCCTCGGCCTGCGTGCGGTACATGTTGCGCAGGGGACGAATACGAACGAAGTCGTAGATAAAGTCACCCAGAATGATGACATAGGACAAAACGATGCCGACCATCTGGACGGGGCTGGACACCGTGCCGCCGGGAGCGAAGTAGAGCGAAGCCCAAATTGCCACGACGAGTACCATGCCGATGGCGAGCACGGCCCACCAGATACGGCGGCGCTTGGTGTAGTCCTCATCCTGCTTGAGGAGAATATTCGACACCGTATAGATACGATCCTCGCGAGCACGCTGCTTGGCCTTGCGGGCGCGCTTCTCCTCCTTGGAAAGGCCTTCCAGGTTTTCGCCCTTCTCGAGCTCTTTGCGGCGTGCCTTGGATGATGCCGGCACGACGTGAACAGAGCTCGCTGCCTGACGGGCGGGCTTAGCGGATGCGGCGGACTTGCGCGCAACCCCGGTAACCTCGCGGGATTGCGTGCGCTTGTTCGTGGCGCTACGGGTACTCACTTACGCGTTCTCCTTCATGCTTGTGAACTGGGAGCCCGTGATGATTTGGAAGGCCTCGCGATAGCGCTCGGACGTGCCATCGATGACCTCGGCGGGCAGGTGCGGGGTCTCCCCCGTCATATCCCAGTTGGCCTTGAGCCAATTGCGGACGAATTGCTTGTCGTAGCTAGGCTGGATCTTGCCCTCCTCGTAGCTGGCAGCAGGCCAGAAACGGCTGGAGTCGGGCGTGAGGCACTCGTCGATCAGCGTGACCTTGTCATCGATGACACCAAACTCGAACTTGGTGTCGGCAATGATGATGCCACGGGTCGCGGCGTACTCGGCAGCGGCCTTGTAAATCTTGAGGGACAGGTCGCGAATCTGCGTGGCGATATCCTCACCCACGATCTCGCAGCAACGCTCGAACGAAATATTCTCGTCGTGGTCGCCGATCTCGGCCTTCGTGGACGGCGTGAACAGCGGCTCGGGAAGCTTGGAGGCCTCGGTCAGACCCTCGGGCAGCTGAATGCCGCAGACGGTGCCGTTCTCGTCATAGGTCTTCTTGCCCGAACCGGTCAGATAGCCGCGGACGATGCACTCGATAGGAATCGTCTGGGCCTTCTTGACCAGCATGGCGCGGCCTGCGAGGTAGTCACGATACTCGGCAAACTCCTCAGGGAAATCCGCCGGGTCGATGGAGACGAGGTGATTGGGAACGATGTCGGCAAACTTATCGAACCAGAATGCCGAGATGCGGTTGAGCACCTCTCCCTTAAACGGAATCTCGTCGGGGAGAATAAAGTCGAACGCAGAAATGCGGTCGGTGGCGACCATCAGCAGGTTTTCACCGGCATCATAGATATCACGAACCTTGCCACGGGAATCCGGACGACGCTCCATCGTTGTCACGTGAGTCACTCCTTACCTAAATACGACAGAAATGCGGGTTCTTTCCCGCATGTTTTCGCAAACTCGGAGCGGCAGGGACGCGGCCCCTCCTTCACCGAATAGCGAAAAGCTAGTGCTCCATTGTAGTAGATGCCGCGTCTGCCGTGTGCTCGCGGGGCAGATGAATTGTAAAAGTCGTACCCTTTCCAAGCTCCGACTCCACGGATATGTAGCCATGGTGACGCTCGACGATCTGCTTGGTCACGGCGAGGCCAACGCCCAGGCCGCCAGCTTCGCGGGCGCGGCTGGCATCGGCGCGCCAAAACCGCCCGAAGATGCGCGACAAATCGTCCTTGGCAATACCGATGCCGGTATCAGAAACGGCAATGCTGACGTGCTTGCGGTCACTGAGCACCGACACCACGACCCAACCGCCCTCGGGGGTGTAGCGCATGGCGTTGCTCATGAGGTTGATAACACATTGCGTGATCATGTCGGGATCGGCCTCGACGACATCGTCGTGACCCTGGGTCTCGTCCGCAAAACGCAGGCGCAGATCGCGGTCGACAAACAGGCGCTCCTGGGCATTGACGATGGAACGCACGAAAGGAACCATGTCCACCGGCTCAAGGTTGAGCGGAGCCGTGCTGTTTTCCATGCGCGACAGGTCGAGCATCTGCTGCACCAGACGAGCCAGGCGACGCGTCTCGGAAGCGACCGTCTCCAGGTGCTCGTCGTCGGTGGGGTACACGCCGTCTTGCATGGCCTCGACCGTTGCGAGCATGGCCATAAGCGGCGTGCGAAGCTCGTGTGCAACGTCTGAGGTCAGGCGCTTCTCGTGTTTCATATCCTTCTCGAGCGAAGTGGCCATCTCATCGAAGGTCTCACCCAGCTGATCGATCTCGTCATCACCGCGCAGTCCCGTGCGAGCCGACAGGTCGCCGTCACGGATTTGCTTTGCGGTACTGGTGATGCGATGAATCGGCTTGGTGAGCATGCGCGACACGAGCGATCCGATAACGACCGAAATGCAGATTGCAACAACCGCGGCGAGAGCCATGGCGTTAAAGGTCTTCTCCCTAAACGCAGAGTCCGCCTTGGTGAGCAGAGCGTCGGAGCCGATGGCCCACAGCTTTACCTGTCCGACATGCTCGCCGGAAGACGTTACAATCTCGACGTTAGCAACGCTATCGGAGTCGGTTGGAGCAGACGAGACCGGGCTATGCGATGCCCTCTTGCCGCTCGTGTCGTCGGTCGTAGCCTGGTTTTCGCGTACATCGGCGGTGGCGCTTGCCGAGGGCCAGGAATCGTCATAAACGATCACGCCCTTTTTATTGACGACCTGCATGCCCAGATCGTCGGAAACCAAACTCGACGTTGCGACCGTGCGCAGTTCTCCCGCGGTCCAAGAGCCGTTTTCCTCATATGAGGTCGCCAACTTCTCGGCAGCGGAATTTGCGATT
Source organism: uncultured Collinsella sp. (assembly GCA_900548515.1). GTDB lineage: Bacteria > Actinomycetota > Coriobacteriia > Coriobacteriales > Coriobacteriaceae > Collinsella. The sequence continues at coordinate 4,591 of URKU01000120.1, forward strand.
TCGACGATATTGGAGCGCGTGTAATCCGAAAAGACCGTGCCCCACACAACAGAGACAACGCCCACCAGCACCAATACCGTCATGAGTGATGTCAGAGCAAAAGCAAGTGCCATGCGCGAGGGATAGCTCATCGTTGGCCGTGAATCGGAACGAGGCGTGTTCCAACTAG
>URKU01000121.1 GCA_900548515.1 uncultured Collinsella sp.
CGCCCCTCGCAGCCATCAGCGCACGGCAAACGCACGACCTAGGCCCCTATTTGACGGCAATTGAAGTGTTACCAAACGTTACAGATGATGTAATACGTTTGAACATTGGACGCCCTGTGCCACAATACTGCCGAACGACTCCGCCCTTGCGGCGGCAAATACGATAGGAATACCAGCATGAAGCGCATCCTTCTCATCGCCACGGGCGGCACCATCGCATCGACCGAGGACGGCAACGGCCTCTCCCCCGCCCTGACCGGTGAGGAGCTCGCCCAGAGCGTCCCCGAGATCTCGGGCCTCTGCGAGCTCGACGTCGTGCAGCCCATGAACATCGACAGCACCAATATGCGCCCGAGCGACTGGATGCGTATCCGCGACGTCATCGTCAAGGGCTATGCCGACCACGACGGCTTCGTGATTCTACACGGCACCGACACCATGAGCTACACCGCGGCAGCACTTTCCTATCTGATTCAGGACAGCCCCAAGCCCATCGTGCTCACCGGCTCGCAAAAGCCCATGGGCAACCCCTTTACCGACGCCAAGCTCAACCTGTACCAGAGCCTGCTCTATGCGCTCGACGAGCATTCGCACGATGTGTCGATCGTGTTTGGCGGCGTCGCCATTGCCGGCACGCGAGCCCGCAAGCAGCGCACCATGAGCTTTAACGCGTTCATTAGCGTCAACTATCCGCCCATTGCCTACATCCGCAACGACCGCATCGTGCGCAACGGGCTCCACGGCACTCATCAGGGCGAAAACCCGGTGCGTTTCTACGACAGCATCGACCCGCGCGTATTTGTACTCAAGCTTACGCCCGGCGTAAACCCGGGCATCCTCGACGCCCTTGCCGATAGCTACGATGCTGTAATCCTTGAGACCTTTGGCATTGGCGGTATTCCCGAGTTTGGCGAGTCCGGCGATTCGTTCCAAGAGGCAATTTTCCGCTGGGTCGATTCGGGTCGCACCGTCGTTATGACCACGCAGGTCCCCGAAGAGGGCCTCGATCTGGGCGTTTATGAGGTCGGCCGTGCTTACGCCGATCATCCGGGTATTTTGCGCGGCGACGACATGACCACCGAGACGCTCGTGGCCAAGACCATGTGGGCACTCGGCCAGTCACGCGATGCCGCCGAGATCCAGCGCCTGTTCTACAGCCAAGTCAACCACGATCGCATCCCGATGGCGTAGCCAGGCATCGACCGGTATCCCCTACTCAATGCCTTCAAGAAGCTCTGACACCGTCATGCCGAGTGCGGGCGCGATCTTAAATAGAACCTTGAGCGTGAAATTTGCCGTCCCATCTTCGATTCGGTCGAGGTAGGGTCGGCTGATTCCTGTCGCCACACAAAAATCAACCTTGGAGATACCAAGGTCCCTGCGTGTCTCTTCGACCCGCCTGCCAAGAATCTGTTTCGCACGTTCGTCCATGCAGCCGAGTTTGAAATGGAGCCGAACATAAACGTAAACTATAGTTTACGTTTTCCCGAATACACAGGAGTTTTCTATGTCGGGTTCTTCGGTCCGCATGTACCGAGCCACGCTTCGCACAAACAGCGCGCCGCCCAAGCTCGTCGTCGTTGAAGCTGAATGCCTTTCGCCCGATGAGCGCACAGCATTTACATTGCTATCAAGTCGCGTCGCCGCCGTTCTGGTCCCCTGCCCGGCGCAAGGTGAACTTGCCATTCAATGCCAAACGCACGGCTGCTCGCTCAATCAGGTTGCCGTAATCGCAACCAGCCAACGCGGCCTGCCGCTCCTTTTAGAAGCCGGCATAGCACTCGCCCTTCGCGGCGCCGGATACGAAAACGAGGCCGCCGCCGATGTAGTCTTTCAACCACGGTCGAGCGGCGGCCTCGCAGCAGCCATTGAATATGCGTGCAGGCTCGTTGCCTAGAAGGACAAGCTAGAAACCAAAGCCAAAGCCCGTTCCGGTAATCGCCGAGTACATAAAGTAAACGTTGATCACGTTGAGGAACACACCCGTGATGCAACCGTTGCGCAGGTAGCGCTCGCACACGATGCGCGCCATGGCGGCGGAGTCATCATTGTTCTTTGCTTGACGACCGGCGGTAAAATACGTCGCCACGCCGAGCAGCAGGTTGAGCACCGGCAGCGCCAGCAGCTCGTAGCTCTTGCCCCAACGCGTCACCTCGCCTGCTGCGTTAAACTTTGTTGCCACCTCGGGACCAATGTTGGGGATAACAAACGCTGCAACCACCAGCGGAATCACCGCAAGCACGAGCAGCGCGATACCCATGTAGCCAGCTTTTTTGCCGTATTTGAACATGCGCGTCGCCCTTACACGTTAAAGCGGAAGTGCACGACGTCGCCATCGGCCATGACATAGTCCTTGCCCTCAATGCGCAGCTTGCCGGCGGCCTTGGCGCCCTGCTCGCCGCCGAGCTCGATGTAGTCGTCGTAGCCAATGACCTCGGCCTTAATAAAGCCACGCTCAAAGTCGGTGTGGATGACACCGGCGGCCTGCGGGGCGGTCGCGCCCTGACGCACCGTCCAGGCCTTGACCTCCATCTCGCCGGCCGTAAAGAACGACTGCAGGCCGAGCAGCTTGTAGGCAGCTTGAGCGAGCACGTCCAGGCCGGGCTGCTCCAGGCCCAGGCTTTCCAGGTAGTCGGCGGCGTCCTCGGGATCGAGCTCGGAAAGCTCGGCCTCGATCTTGGCGCAGATAGGCAGCGGCTTGACGCCGTCGATGGGTGCCAGATCGTCGTTGAGCATATCCTCGTCCACGTTGGCCACATACAGGATGGGCTTCATGGTGAGCAGGAACAGGCCCTTGGCGGCGGCACGCTCCTCGTCGGTCATCTCCATGGATGCGGCGCGCTTGCCCTCGTTGAGCCAGGCAAGCAGGCGCTTGGCCACCTCGAACTTGGGCATGAGCTCCTTGTCGCGCTTGGCCTCCTTCTCGAGCTTGGGCAGCTGCTTCTCGAGCGTGCCCATGTCGGCCAGGATAAGCTCGGTCATGATGGTGTCGGCATCGCCGGCGGGATCGACGAACTCGCCGGTGCGACCCACCTCGCGCATAACGTTGGGGTCCTTAAAGTAGCGCACGACCTCACAGATGGCATCGGTCTCGCGTATGTTTGCCAGGAACTGGTTGCCCAGACCCTCGCCCTCGTTAGCGCCCTTCACCAGACCTGCGATGTCGACGAACTCGACCGTCGCCGGCACGATGCGACCCGGGTGAACGATGTCGGCGAGCTTTTGCAAGCGGCTATCGGGCACGTCGACGATACCCACGTTGGGATCGATCGTAGCGAACGGGTAGTTGGCGGCAAGGCCGGTCTTTTTGGTAAGCGCGGTGAACAGCGTCGACTTGCCCACGTTGGGCAGGCCCACGATACCGATGGAAAGGGACACAACAGCTCCTTTTGGTACAGGTACTTCAAACCGTATAAGTATAGCGCCGCCGCAGCATCCGGGCGAATCCGGACACCGCGGCGGCGCAAATGAAGCAGAGATAGAGCTCGCTGACTAGTCCGCGAGCTTCTCCACCTGATCGAGCATCTTGTCAAGCTTGGCCTTTGCCTCGGCCTTGGCCTTCTGGGCCTCTTCGTGGGCCTTGGCCTTCTGAGCGGCCTTTTCCTCGGCCTCGGGGTCGACAACGACCAGATTGGACGCATCGTGCTCGACCAGCTTGAGCGCATGCTCGGGGCACACCTTGACGCAGGCTCCGCAACCTAGGCAATACGTGGACTCCAGTGCAAAGCGACCGCTTCCCACCAAATCGCAGGCAAACGTGGGGCACACGTTGACGCACTCGCCGCACGACGTGCACTTGTCAAAATCGCATTCCGGCGTGCTCACCTGCATGTTCTGGGCTAGCTCGGGGTGGTTTTGCAACGTCGAGAGCACCAGCTGCCGCCCGTGCGTGAGCGAACGGCGACGCTTGGTCGTCGTGGTGCCGCACATGGTGTTGAGCGTGCGCTCCAGCTGGGTAATCTGATGGCGATGGGCTTTGAGCTTTTGCGTCACCGAGGCCAGTGCCGCCGTCGCCGGATTGAGCTTGGTCACCGTCAGGCCCGTGGTGCGGGCAATCTTTTCCATATACTCCTTGCGTTCGTACTCACGAAGCTTATGGCACTTGAGGCTCTTGGGGTCGACCTCCAAGCCCATACCCGTGCCGGACCACTCCTCGGCCTTCGCAATCGCCTCGCCCAGAATGTCCTCACCGCCGGTGTTGCGGCATTTATCGCACACGCCCAGCGGCAGGTACACACTCACGTTGGGATAGTCCGCCAGTACCGAGAACCAAGTCTCGGCCGTAATATCGCCCACGCAGGCAACGACGACCTCGTTTTCGCGCGGCATACGCTTGAGGGCGCGCGTGCAGGTGACGTAGGCGGTCTCGTGGCTCGTAGCGGCAGAGACGATATCGTCATACAGGTTTTTAGGCGCCAGGCGCGGCGAGATGATCGCCTCGGTCGGGCAGGCAGCGGCGCACAGACCGCACTTGCGGCAGGAGTCGAGGATCTCGATGGCGTCTTCCTCGACCTCGATAGCGTTGACCGGGCACACGTCCATACACGCGGTGCAGCCGCTCTTTTCGTTTTTGCAGGTCAGGCACGGAATGGTATTGCCGCGCGGGCGCTCCTTGTAGTCGGCAGGATTCCACTGCGGCGCCGACGGATCGAGTGCATCGGTCACGCCGCCAAGCGGGTTTTTAAGAAAGTCGAAACCCTTGCTGATCTCGATAATGTCAT
>URKU01000122.1 GCA_900548515.1 uncultured Collinsella sp.
GGGCAACGCTCGCTCTACAATAAAACGTATCTATGTCGACTTTGACCGCGGGAGGACCCGATGGATAACCTTGCCAAACCCACAAACCGCGCGCTGTTTTTGGTTAGCGTTGCCGTGACCGGTGCGTTCGCGGGTGCCGCGGTCTGGCTGTTCTTTTTTGCGATGGAGCATGGTATCGACTATCTATGGACCGAGATTCCGAGCGCGCTGGGCGTCGCTTCGCCCGAGCTTGCCAGCGGCCCGTTTGCCTTTCTGCCGTACCCGTTTTTTGTCTGCCTGCTGGGCGGCCTGTTAATCGGTCTGTTCGAAAAGATGACGGGCACCAAGACCGATGACCTCAACCAGGTGATGGCTAAGGTTAAGCAAGACGGGCGCTACCCGTACGACAACCTGGGCAAGCTTTCGCTCGCGGCATTGCTGCCGCTGCTGTTTGGCGGAAGTATTGGACCGGAGGCCGGCCTGACCGGCGTTATCGCGGGTCTGTGCAGCTGGGTCGGCGACCGCATGCGTCGCTTTGGCGCCGAGTCTAGGGAGCTCACGCTGCTGGGTACCCAGGCTGCCCTGACGGCGCTCTTTACCGCGCCCGTCTTTGGCTTTGTGGCGCCGCTCGCCGGTAGCGCTGACGGCCAGGGCGAAGACGCCCACGATGAGTCCGCGTCCGACGAGATCACCATCAAGCTGCCCAAGGCGCAAAAGACGGTGGTCTATGGCATTGCGATTGCCGGCGGTCTGGGTACCTACCTGCTGCTTGGCCAGCTTGTGGGCGGCGGCATGGGCATGCCCAGGTTCGAGTCCGCCGAGGTGGGCAACCTGGAACTTGTCTGGCTCATTCCGCTGGCGTTGGTCGGCACCGTATGCGGTTGGCTGTACTTTGTCTCCGAGCATGCAAGCGAGGCGTTGTCCCATGCAATAGGGGAGCGTCCTGTCGTCAAGGCCATGCTAGCCGGTCTGACGCTCGCCATCTGTGGCACGGTCCTGCCCTACACCATGTTTGCCGGCGAGACTCAGGCCGATGTGCTCATGGAAACCTATCTGACCATTCCCGCCGGCGTGCTTATTTTGACCGGTCTGGTTAAGGCCATGCTGACCCCCGCCCTCATCAATATGGGCTGGCGCGGCGGCCATTTCTTCCCCGTCATCTTCTCGGGCGTAAGCCTGGGCTACGGCCTTGCCGTCCTCACCGGCGCCGATCCGGTCTTTTGCGTCGCCGTCTGCACGGCATCGACGATGGGCGCCGTCATGCGCCAACCCGTTATGGTCGTGGGCCTGTTGCTCATGTGCTTCCCGCTCAAAGGCATCGTCTGTATGATCATCGCCGCAGCCATCGCCGCCGGCATTCCGCTGCCCAAGCCGCTGCGCAAGTAGCGCGGTTTTTCACGAGTCAATTCCAGGGGTACGAGATGATCCTGTACTTTAGCGCGACAGGGAACAGCGAGCATGTGGCGCGTCGCATTGCAGCGGCGACAAGCGACAAAGTTATGTCGATTGAGCGCTTTGATGCCGAGATCCTTCACCTTGCTGTGATGGAAGGCCCCTGTCGGCTGGGGTTTGTCGCCCCGGTATACGCCTGGGGCTTGCCGACGCCAATGATCGAGTTTTTGAAGACTGTCGACCTATCGGTTGCTGCCGGCACAAAGGGCGGCGAGCGCCCCTATACGTTCTATGTCTCGACATATGGTTCGACGACCGGGCAATCGGCCAAGTTCGCCCGCGATCTGCTACACGAGCGTGGGCTCGAGTTAGATGCGGCGATGAGCGTCAAGATGCCCGATACCTGGACGCCTGTTTTCGACCTGTCTGACCCTCAAAAGGTTGAGGGTATCAATAGAGCTGCCGAGGCGCAGATTGATGCCGTGATCGAGGCGGTGCGGGCACGCCGCACGGGCAACATGATGCGCCATCGCGTGCCTCTGTTTGCATCGTGCGCGTATCACGCAATTGGGCTGCCGCGCATGCAACAGACGAGCAAGTTTGCCGTCGATGCCGATCGCTGCATCGGCTGCGGCCTGTGTGCCAAGCGCTGCCCCATGGCGGCGATTGAGATGCGCGACGGCCTTCCCGTCTGGACAAAGCCGGAGTGCGCAGCCTGCCTTCGTTGCCTGCATTGTTGTCCCAAATTTGCCATCTCGCACGGTAAGCGCACGGCATCCCACGGTCAGTACAGGCATCCCAAGCCAGGTGTGAGGATGTAGCGGCTGCTGGCCGCGCTACTTCCAAACTGCGAGCGCGGCGGTGCCCAGTACGATGAGGGCGAGACCGATGACGCTGTGTCGTGAGAGTTTTTCGTTGAATGTCAGGCGCGCAAATAGTACTGATACGACAATCGATAGTTTGTCGATCTGCACCACGACGCTCACCTGGCCTGTGGCGATGGCGTAGTAATAGAGCAGCCACGATGCTCCAGTCGCGATGCCCGATGTTGCGAGAAATGTGAGTTCGCGCCGGTCAACGTGCGCGACCTGCTCCAGTTTTCCCTTGGCTGCCACGATTGCCCATGCCATAACCAGTACCACACAGGTACGGATTGCCGTGGCCAGGTTGGACTCGACGCCTTCGATGCCAACCTTGGCAAGGATGGACGTGAGCGCCGCGAACACGGCGGCGCCGAGGGCGTAAGCGAGCCAGGTCCGGTCTTGCTGCCGCTCGGGTCCGGCAGACTGCTTCTTCTCGATCATTAAAAACGTGCCGAGGGTGATGACAGCGGTTCCCACGAGCTTAACCGCAAGGTTGCTCGTCTCGCCAAAAAGCACGATGGCAATCAGTGCAGCGAGTACGGTGCTCATCTTGTCGACCGGTACGACCTTATTGACGTCTCCGATGCCCAACGCCTTAAAGTAACAGATCCACGAAGCGCCGGTAGCGAGTCCCGAGAGGACGAGAAAGAGCCAAGATCTGGGTTCGATGCTGCCGATGGTTCCAATGGATCCAGAAATGCCCGCCATTGCCCAGGCGAAAACGAGCACCACGCAGGTGCGAATGGCCGTCGCGACATCGGAGTCGGTCTGCTTGATGCCGCATTTGGCCAGGACAGATGTGACGCCGGCAAAGAAAGCCGACACAAATGCTGCTGCGACCCACGACACGGGTGAAATGCCTCCCCAAAGAACAACCGCGCCAGATTTACGGCGCTCGTCCGATGATACCGTCCCGCCATGAAGCTTTGATATCGCTGTGGTGAGACAGGGGCCATAGTTCGAGAGGGCATTTGGTTAAGGCTCGAATCGAAGGTGAATGGTTTTCCGCGAAGTGAACGAGTAAATCTGGACCCCTGGAACATGCACACTTTTTTCGAACAAAACCGCAGGATTCTTAGACAAAAACCGCAGGAATTGAGTCCTTAAAAATGTCGATGCTACAGGGCACTGTTTTTACTCGTTCACTTCTCGGAAAAGTATTCACCTTCGATATGCTGACGGTGTCTTTTTGGTTGCCAAGAACTAGACGGCCTGCTGTGAAGGGCGGTGGTGACGCTATGCCGCCTTGTTTCATTGAAAAAATAAGCGGGGTACCACCTAAGCTTTTTTAGCCGTCGATTACAGATCGCGTGCTCGATAAACCTTGGTGCTGACAGCGCAGCTGATTACACATAGTGCGAGCGCCAGTACTGCAGTTCCTGCACACAGACAGCCAAGGACGGTGGAATCGGGATTCGCCCCGGCAATCGACATGAGCCAGTTGCTGATGGGGTTGGAGGAGCTCAACGCGGCAATGGCAAGGCACCAGAGCAGGGCAAACAGGCCAACGGATAGGCGCAGCGCCTCCATGTGTCCAAAGCGAAAGAACAGCGGCTGCGCCAAGAACACCATCATGAGGGAGATGAGCATCGAGGCTGCCGAGGCTATTGCGATCTCAAAGACGGTTTGTCCTGTCGAGGTCACGCCCGCGCTGTTGAAGAACGGAAGGGTGATGATGTTCAAAAGCACGGCGGCGCAGGCCATGATGGCCGAGAAGACAACGATGCACAGGTAGCGTGCGCAGATGATGTCTTTGCGCGAGAAGGGCAGCGTTGCCCGATAACGCTCCCAACCGTTTTGATTGTCGAAACCGGCCAGTGAGTTCATGACCATGATAGGCGACATGGCACTGACGGCGCAGGCGCCGGCGCTCATGCCGGAATCGCCATCCGACGCGTTGGCGAGCGTCAGCACGACGAAGATGAACAGGCCGACGCCTGCAATGCTAGGGATAAGCGAGCGAGCGATGGCGAGCTCGGACATAAAGGCGCGTTTCATTTCAAAGCCCCTTTCAGTATGAGGCGCAGATAGTCATCAATGGTTGCCCGATCGCAGGGAATCTCGGGGAAGGCCTCGAGCGTTTCGCAACGGTTGGGCACGAGCACGTCCACGCTATAGGCGTGGTGGACGGCACGGGCGCCTTCGATGCAAGCCATAAGCTCGGCGGCCTGTGCTTGGGTGCAGTGGGCGATGCCGGCGCGGTCGGTAATGTCCTCGCGCGGCAGGTCAAAAATAATCGAGCCATTATCGATGCAGATGACGCGATCGGCGGTGCGATCGAGGTCGGACGTAATGTGGCTCGAGAGTAACACGCTGTGCTGGCCGTCGGCGACAAAGGCAAGCAGCTCATCAAGCAGTTCCTCGCGTGCCATGGGATCGAGGCCCGCGGTGGCTTCGTCCAAAACGAGCAGCTTGGC
>URKU01000123.1 GCA_900548515.1 uncultured Collinsella sp.
GGCTCGGCATATTGGACCGAGCGCCTGGTCGCCGCCATCGAGTCCGAGCAGCCCGACCGCATCGTCCTGCTGGGCGACCTGCTCTACCACGGTCCGCGCAACGACCTGCCGCGCGATTACGCCCCCAAGCGCGTAATCCCGCTGCTCAACGCCCTGGCCGACCGCATCATCGCGGTACGCGGCAACTGCGATGCCGAGGTCGACCAGATGGTGCTCGACTTCCCCGTCATGGCCGACTACGCCACGCTGTTCGACGAGAGCGGCCGCGAGCTGTTCCTGACGCACGGCCACGTCTTTGGCGCCGGCATGCACAACAGCGTCGACCACGCGCCCGCGTTGCCCGAGGGCTCCGCGCTCGTCTACGGCCACACGCACATCAAGGTTAACGAGGCAAGCGAGACTCACCCGGGCCTGTGGCTCTTCAATCCCGGCAGCGTGAGTATTCCCAAGGACGGTACGCACAGCTACGGCATCTACGAGGGCGGCGCGTTCCGTCACGTGATCCTGGAGGAGGAATAACCATGGCGCAGCACATGGCTCAGCAAAATGCCGAGGGCTCGCGCGATTTGTCCACGCTGGTCGACGCGTCGGCCGAGCTGCAGCATCTGGTGCAGACCATCTGGCGTCTGCGTCAGCCCGATGGTTGCCCGTGGGACCGCGAACAGACGCATCAGAGCATCGGCAAGAACATGATCGAGGAGGCCTATGAGGCGCTCGACTGCATCGAGGCCGACGACGCGGCACACCTTCGCGAGGAGCTAGGCGACGTACTCATGCAGGTGGTGCTGCATGCGCAGATTGCGGCGGACGCCGGCGAGTTTACGCTGGCCGACGTGGCGCGCGATATCGACGCCAAGCTCATTCGCCGCCACCCGCACGTGTTTGGCGATGCGGATGCCGACAACCCCGACGAGGTGCTCAAGATTTGGGACGAGGTCAAGCTTGCCGAGAAGGCTGCCAAGGACAAGGCTGTGGCGGCGGGCGAGGCTGCGCCCGAAGGCCTGCTCGACGGCGTGCCCACGCACCTGCCGGCGCTGATGCAAGCTCAGAAGGTGTCGCGCAAGGCGGCGGCCGTGGGCTTTGAGTGGGAGACGGTCCAGGATGTGTGGGACGAGGTCGCCGAGGAGCGTGCCGAGTTTGAGGCCGAGGCGCCCGGCTCGCCCGAGCGCGAGATGGAATTTGGCGACCTGCTCTTTGCCCTAGTCAACGTTGCGCGCAAAGAGGGGATTGACGCCGAGAGCGCCCTGCGCGCGAGCACGGCCAAGTTCCGCCGTCGCTGGGCCGCGATGGAGCAGATGGCGGCCGGTGCTCACGTGGATCTTGCCGAGCTTTCGACCCACGGCCTCAACGACCTGTGGGATGCCGCAAAGGCGGAGGAGTAAGGCTGCGGGAACGACGGGCTGACACGCCTCATCGTTCCCGCTAAATTTTTCGAAAATCAAGTGTATCCCTCGGCTAACTTAGGGCATAATGCAAAAAGTGCGACATGGCTAACTTACGGAGGCGCACCGACGGTGCACGGTCAGCCGGTCGCCAAGCATTCAGCCCGTTTCCAAGTGAGAGGGAGACAACATGAGCGATATTTTGGACGTCTACGGTCGCGAGGTGCTCGACAGCCGCGGCAATCCCACCGTCGAGGTCGAGGTCGTGCTCGAGGACGGCAGCTTTGGCCGCGCAATGGTGCCTTCGGGTGCTTCGACCGGCGCCTTTGAGGCCTGCGAGCTGCGCGATGGCGACAAGAGCCGCTACCTGGGCAAGGGCGTCTCTCAGGCCGTCGAGCACGTCAATAACGAGTGCGCTAACGCCGTCGTGGGCCTCGACGCCTTCGACCAGCGCGCCGTCGATGCCGCGCTGATTGCCGCGGACGGTACCCCCAACAAGACCAAGCTCGGTGCCAACGCCATCCTGGGCGTGTCGCTGGCCGTCGCCCGCGCCGCTGCCGAGTCGGCGGGTCTTTCGCTGTACCAGTACCTGGGCGGCGTCAACGCCCATCTGCTGCCCACGCCCATGATGAACATCCTCAACGGCGGCGTGCATGCCGACAATAACGTCGACTTCCAGGAGTTCATGATCATGCCGGTGGGCGCCCCGAGCTTTGCCGAGGGCCTGCGTTGGTGCGCCGAGGTCTACCACACCCTCAAGGGCGTGCTGCATGAGGCCGGCCTGGGCGGCGGCGTGGGCGACGAGGGCGGCTTTGCGCCCAACCTCAAGACCAATGCCGAGCCGTTCGAGTACATTACCAAGGCCGTCGAGAAGGCTGGCTTTAAGCCCGGCGTCGACTTCATGTACGCCATGGACCCGGCCTCGACCGAGTTCTACAACGCCGAGACCGGCATGTACGAGCTCAAGGGTGAGGGCGTGGAGTACACGAGTGCCCAGATGGTTGATTACTGGGAGAAGCTCGTCGACACCTATCCCATCATCTCCATCGAGGACGGCATGGCCGAGGAGGACTGGGACGGCTGGGTCGAGCTCACCCGTCGCATTGGCAACAAGGTGCAGCTGGTGGGCGACGACCTGTTCGTCACCAACACCGAGCGCCTCAAGAAGGGCATCGAGCTGGGTGCCGCCAACGCGATCCTGGTCAAGGTCAACCAGATCGGCACGCTCACCGAGTCGCTCGAGGCCATCGAGACCGCCAAGGAGGCCGGTTACGCCTGCATCGTGAGTCACCGCTCCGGCGAGACCGAGGACTCCACGATCGCCGACCTGGTCGTGGGCGTCAACGCCGGCCAGATCAAGTCGGGCGCCCCGTGCCGCAGCGACCGTATCGCCAAGTACAACCAGCTCATCCGCATCGAGGACGAGCTCGAGGGCAGCGCGCGTTACGCCGGCAAGGCCGCGTTCTACAACATTCGCTAGGCACGCGGAGGTCGCGGGGGCGGGGAAGACTCGGATTTGCCTTGCTCCAGCCGGGCGCTGTTGAGCACCATTGGGCGCTGGGCCATATGACTCAGCGCCTTTTTTATGTCGAGCAAAGGCTGGCGAAGGCGGTGCGGGCGCTCGTGCTATAACTAGAATACTTAGCGCAAACAAACCTCAACCGCACAAGGCGCACATGGATCAGATTTACGACAACAGGTACTATTCCGCCGGTTCGCGTGAGCCGTCGCCTCGCCGTGCGCGCACGGTGCAGCTCGGTGGGTCCGCCTACGCCGGCGCCGACCGCTCCATGCAGCGCCCGACAAGTACCTCGCGCCCAAATGCTCAAGTGAATACTTCGACAGATGGACCAGTGCGCCCGGCACGTTCGTCGCATGCGTCGCGTCCCTCGACTCAGGTACACGACAAATCGAGCAGGCCCTCGAACCGTTTTTCGGGCTCGGACTTTATGCGCTACGCCAACGACAACGCGGTGGTCAAGGCGATCTACGACTTTACCCACGGTCCTCAGCGAGGGCTATTCATCGGCATTGTCGTTGCCCTGGTGCTCGTGAGCCTGTATTTCCCCGTGCGCGATCTCTACGTTGCCAAACGCTCGAGCGATATCTTGGCCAAGCAGGTCGAGATTCGCCAGCAGTACAACGACGAGCTGCAGAAAAGCGTCGACAAGCTGCTCTCGGAGGAGGGTATCAAGGACGCGGCATCCGAGGACTTGGGCCTGGTGATGCCCGGCGAGAAGAGGATTGAAGTGCAGGGCCTGGACGACGATTCGGATTCGTCTTCGAGCAAGAAGTCGTCGAACGCCAAGAAGGCCAGCGAAGTTGCCAAGGAAATCGAAGAAGTCGGTAAGGACGCCCCGTGGTACATCCAGGCGCTCGACATGCTGTTTGGGTTTAACGGTGTCGAGGGCCAGACGGTCGTGTCCAACGGCAAATAGCGCCCGGAGGGGAGCCGGCAATGGCAGATTGCAAACGATATAAGGTGGCGGCGATCGATCTAGGAACGGTGTCGTCGCGACTGGTGTTGGCCCAGGTCGAGGGCGGGGCGATCGTGGAATCGTCCAAGCATACCGAGATTACCGATCTGGGCGAGGGCGTCGACGCGACAGGTCGCTTTTGCGAGGCGGCTGTCGAGCGTGTGCTCGCCGCGTGTCGCATGTTTGTGGACGAGGCGCATGCCTTTGGGGCCGTGTGCATCTGCACCACGTGCACGAGTGCCGCGCGCGATGCGTCCAATGCCGCCCTGCTGCTGGACGGCCTGCGCGAGCTGGGGCTCGAACCGCAGGTGATTCCGGGCGAGGTCGAGGCACGCCTGACGTTTTTTGGCGTGGCGCACGACTTTGCCGGCGAGCGCATTATTGTTGCCGATTCGGGTGGCGGATCCACGGAGCTCGCGACGGGCGTCTATGCGCCGGAGCGTGGCGTCTTTGCGCTAGAAGGGACGCGCTCGCTGGACATTGGCTGCCGCCGTGTGACGGAGCGGTTTTTCTCGGCGCTGCCGCCTGCGGACGGCGAGCTTGCTGCCGCTGCCGCATGGGCAGGTGAGCAGTTCGCCGCCTATTTTGAAGGCCTGCCCAGCGACTTTGAGCGCGCCGAACGCTTGGTCGCAGTGGGCGGCACGGTGACTACGCTGGTGGCTCTGATCCACGAGCTGGAGCCGTACGATTCGAGCTTTGTGCACCTGCGCGAGCTTTCGCTG
>URKU01000124.1 GCA_900548515.1 uncultured Collinsella sp.
AAAGTGCTCATCGAGATACTGACGTCCCTGGTCGTGCAGGCTGTCCCAGCTCGACGTGGCGCAGGGGAATTCGTGGATGAAGGCGATACACAGGGGGTTGGCTGCCGAGTAGACGGTCTTGCCCATAAAGAAGTTGAGCACGCCGGAGGTGGACTTGGCGGGCGTCTCTTCCTCATTGACGCTCGGCGCCTCGACAAGATCGACCTTTTCTTCGTCACTTTTGCCGGCAATGACCAACTCGCGCCAAATCTTGCACAGGCGGTTGACGACGATATCCGTCGGCGTATCCAGCAGGCGATCCTGGTTATACACGTTGAGATAGACGAGCATGGCGTCGGCCGGCGTAATGTCCAGGTGATCGCCGCCTGCGCGAAGGTAGGCACGCTTAAAGAGCAGGAAAGTGTGGCGCAGGTAGTCGACCTTTTTCTGCGGCCATTTTTCGATAAGGTTCTGACCGAGCATCTTCGCGAGCGTTTCGTAGCTTCCCTCACGCGAGAACTCGATCTCGTATAGGGGGCAGACGCGCCAAAACGCGCAGAACTCGCCGTACAGGCGGCTTTCGACGGAATCCCATGTGCCGGGGTAGAGACGGGTGACCTTGGCCGAAACCGTCGGGGCGTCTAGGAATTTGAGGACACTGACGCGTTTGTTGCCTTCTTGGACATAGAACCGATGCATGAACTCGGTGACGATGACGGGGTCGCGATAGCCCTCGGTCACCTGGATGTCGTAGAGGTTGGACCACTTGCGGGCGAACTCGGTGCTAAACGGAAGCAGGGGCATAAAGTTACACGAAAAGGCGGACTGACGGCCCTTGGTGACCGTGCCGACGACCATTTCGAGCGGAATATCCCGCAGGCCGACATTCTCTCGCTGACCTAAGGGGAGCTGAGCAACCAAGCTATCGAGGTCCGTAAGGTATGGATGCTCGCTTTGGCTAATGGCGCGTCGACGTCCTTGCTCGCCGCGCTTGCGTGCTTGACGATAGGCCTCTTCCATAATGTTGCTCCCTTAGTCGTTTAAACAACGATATGAACCATGGTACCACGATGCGAAACCACCACAAAGGTGCCTGTCCCCTTTGTGGTGGTTTAGGCGATGATGGGGGCGATGGCACGAATGCAGGCGTCGGCTGCCGTAAAAGTGGTGCTATCGTCGCTGACGATAAAGATGATTTTGCCCTTAACGCCAAAGTCGCCGATCTCGCTAAAGAGCACGTACGGCTCCTTGTCAAAGCCAGAGATGGGCGAGACGGCCGTTTTGGTTGCGCTCGTGAGCTCGTCTGCCAGCGCGTCAAGGGAAGCCCACTTAGACGTGTCCTTTACGGCAACGGGCACGGCCACGCGCCCAAAGGGCATCAGATGCACGAGCGTGTTCTTGGAGATGTTGGAGTTGGGCACAATGATGGTCTGCCCGCAGGCGTCCTCGATGGTTGTGTGACGCCAGGTGATATCTTGGACCACGCCCGACACGCCGCCGACCTCGATATTGTCGCCGGGTTTGATAATGCCCATAAAGGTCACCTGCATACCGCCGATAAGGTTCGACAGCGTGTCCTGAAAGCCGAGCGAGATGGCGATGCCGCCGACGCCAAGAGCGGCGACGAGGGCGTTTGCATTAATGCCAAAACAGTTGTCGAGGATAAAGCTGCCGCCGATCATCCAGATGACGGCGCGTGTGATGTTGATGAAGATGCTCGATGCTGGGAGCGGGTTATCATCGCGGTTAAGCAGGTGGTGCAGGGTCTTGGACGCGATTTTGGCGGCAACGGCGGTGCCGATGGCCAAGATACCGGCCCAGATGATGTTGTGGACCCATCGTTGTGCAAAGAAATGAAGAATTGGCTCAAACAATTCCATGTAGGGAAACCTCCTCATGATTATCCAACCATGATACCCACCAAGAAGCCCGTCCGATCAAATTCGGACGGGCTTCTGTGCTCGATATAAGGTTTACGCGGCGGGGCTGCAAGGCCCGGCGGTGTAGCTTAGCGTCGACGCTTCCAGATAATGCCGAGCATGATGACGATGATGCCGCCGATAAGGCACGTGCCAACTACTGCCAGCGTGCGGTCTCCCGTTGCGGCGAGCTTGCCGGTCGTCTTCTTGGTGATGACCTTCGTAGTCGTCGTGTCCGTCTTAGGCGAGGGCTTAGGCGTCGGGGCCGGTGTGGGCGTGGGGTCCACGGCTGCGGAGCCGAAGCTGATGGTGCCGGCGAGTCCGGCCATCTTGCTCTCCCAGCCGTTTTGCCCAATCAGCGCCCTCAGCGCCGCCTCACACGTGCCCCACTCGGTGCGCTTGGTGGCGTGTGCGAAGGTGGGGAAGTCGGTCGTGTTGGTAATGATGTAGTTGTTGGTGGCGACGGTATAGGTCTTGGTGGGATCGAGCGTGCTGCCGTCCTTGGCAAGTGCGGCACTCACAATGCGCGTGCCTTCGGGCTGCGTCCAATCGATTGTCACGTTGATTCCGCCGAAGGAAAGGACGCTGCCGGAGTCGTCGCGCCACTTGTACATGTCTTGCGCCTCCTGCTCGGTGTGGCCGGCCGCTACGTAGGCTTGCTGAAGCTCGTAGCTGTGATTGCACTCGTCGCTGATCTGCAGCGAGTGCTCGAGCGCTGCCAGGAAGTCCGCACCGGTCATGGTCCAGGTCTCCACGGTGTTGCCGTAGGGCGAGATAGCGATGACGTTGCCGGCGGTCACATCGCCCGCAGCGATGCCGCCGCGGATGCCGCCCGCGTTCTCGATGGCAAGGTCCGCGCCCGTCAGGTCAAGATAGGAGCCGCAGATCACATGTCCGATGGTCTGGGCCTTGGTGGTGTCGCCCTCCTTGCTAGGGCGGAAATCGGTGGTGCGCACCATCTCCCAGCCGTGCGTGCCAGATGCGTTCTCGCCGTAGAAATAATTGGTAGAGCTCGTGCCGAGCACCTCGCTCGATGCGGCGCTAAAGGCATCGTCGAGCGGCTTGATCTTGTTGTCGTGGACCTCATCAAGGATGCTCTGATAGGTGGAGCCCTTGTTGGTGTCGGTCAAAAGAACGTTTACGTCCTTGGCGGTATAGAGCTTCTCGTCGCTTTTGTCTGCGTATACCGCCACCGTGTCATCGTCGGTGCTTTCGGTGCCCTTGGTGTCGTACTCGTAGGGGACGGAAAGCAGTCCCACTTCGGCAAAGGCGCTGCCCGCCTCGACAACGTGGATTGTCTTGCCGTCGGCTCCCGTCACCTTCTCGTTAAGGTTGATGTGCTCGTGGCCTGCGATAAGGGCATCGACGCCACGGAGCCGCGTGGCAAAGGTCTTGGCGTCGAGCGTGTGCGCGATACAAACAACAACATCGCAGCCCTCCTTGCGCAGCTGCTCTGCCTCGGCATTGATGGCGTTCGCGGCACTCGAGAAGCTGGTACCCGCGACCAGGTCCGCGCGCAGCGAGGAACCTAGCGACTCATCCATGGCTCCTACAACGCCGACCTTGATCTGGTAGGCGAACGTTGAGTGACTTTCACTGTCCTCCCAGGTGCGGTTGAGCGTCTTCGTGATGCTCGAGCTCCATACACCGTTCGAGGACGTTGCATTCGCGCAAAGCATGGCGAAGGGTGTGCCGGTGGTGCTGTAACCGGTCATGGTGCGGAGTTTGTCCGCGCCATAGCTCCAATCGTGGTTGCCCGGCGTGGTCGCGTCGTAGCCGTCGGCGTAGAAGGTGTCCATGAGCTCGGCGATGCTCTTGCCCTCGCTCATGGTGGCGAAGGACTGTCCGTGGAAGGTGTCGCCCGCATCGAGCAAAAGATCGGGGGCGTCGCCCTGGGCGCTATAGAGGACCGCCAGTCCGTCGAAGCCGACGGTGCCGGTGCCCTTGCTTTCGTTGTAGCTGTACTTGTAGCTGCCGTGGATATCGTTGGTGTGCATGACGGTCACAGAGCCGTCAATAGCGGCGGGCAGGTTTCCCGCGAAGGCGAGACTTGGGATGCCTGCGAGCGCGCCGGCAAACAACGCGGCGGCTAACGCAAGGCGGGGGACGAATCTTTTCATGCCAGTCTCCTTAGTCCTTAACAAAAACCACCACAAAGGTGCCTGTCCCCTTTGTGGTGGTTTTCTAAGTCGTTAGCTTAGTAGCATGCGGTCGTTGGCGAGCTCGCCGCCCGAGACCTCCTCGAACTTCTGCAGCAGGTCGGCCACGGTGAGCGACTTCTTCTCGTCGCCCGCCACGTCGTAGATCACATGGCCCTCGTGCATCATGATCAGACGGTTGCCCAGACGGATGGCGTCGTTCATGTTGTGCGTGACCATGAGCGTGGTCAGGCGGTTCTCGTCGACGATCTCCTCGGTCAGGTTGAGCACCTTAGAGGCCGTCTTGGGGTCGAGGGCCGCCGTGTGCTCGTCGAGCAGCAGCAGACGCGGCTTGGTGAGCGTGGCCATCAGCAGGGTGAGTGCCTGGCGCTGGCCGCCCGAGAGCAGGCCGACCTTGGCGTTGAGACGCGTGTCCAGACCAAGGTCCAGGCGCTTGAGCAGCTCAACGTACTCATCTTTCTCGGCCTTGGTGACGCCCCACGAAAGGCCGCGACGCTGGCCGCGACGCTTGGCGAGGGCCA
>URKU01000125.1 GCA_900548515.1 uncultured Collinsella sp.
AGACCGGAGGGCCCCCGCGGGCGGGAATCTGGGCGTACACATTTCCTACACATATTAAAACTCAGCTTACGTTTGCCGGCCGTTCCCCACCACTCACCGAGGGTCTCTTTATAGTGAAGCGTCATATGGCTAAAGCTGATAGGCTCCCTTAGCCAAGGCACAGCCGGCATCGAGCAACTCATCGCGCTCCTCCACCGAGAACCCCTCGGCGTATACGCGAACCACCGGTTCGGTCCCGCTGGGGCGGATCAGCAGCCAGGTGTCATCCTCGAATGCCAAACGCAAACCATCCATATGGCTTACAGCCTGCGGCGCCTTGCCGCAAATCGATTTGGGATTCATGCCAGGAAGCAGCGTTCGCAGCGATTCGGCGTCTTCTGCCTCAAGGCGCAAATCGCGACGCCCATAGCTCGTCTTACCAAAACTGGCCTCGAGCTGATCGACCAAAACGCCCAAGGGCGCGCCCGTCTTTGCCATAAGCTCACACAGAATCAGACAAGCAAGGATTCCATCGCGCTCGGGCATATGCGCGGCGATGCCGATACCGCCGGCCTCCTCGCCTCCCATGAGGACGCCGCCTTTCTTCATCTCTGCAGCTATAAATTTGAAACCGACCGGCTTAACGGTCACGCGACAGCCAAGCGCCTCAGCAATGCGGCGCACGAGCGTCGAGCACGAGAGATTGACGACGACACGCCCCTTCAAATTGCGAAATTGAACGAGGTCGCCCAAAACAAGCGCCATGATTTGATGCGGATGTATATATCTACCGCGTTCGTCGACCGCGCCGATACGATCGGCATCGCCGTCGGTCACCAGACCCGCGCACGCCCCGTCCTCGACAACCGCACGCTCGCAAGCGTCCACCCATGGCTCAACAGGGTCGGGGCAAATGTCCTCTTGATCGGACGACTGTCCGGCATGAATCTCGTGCACCTCGACGCCTAGCTCCCGCAGCAGGTCGGCAAGATATCCCTGAGCCGCGCCGCCCATGGGGTCAACTACCACACGCAGGCGAGCGGCTCGAATGGCCTCGGCATCGACAAACGATGCCACCGCCTGCATATAGTCAGGAATAATATCCGCGGTGCGATAGCGTTCCTCGATCCCCATCGGCTCGGGGGCCATGGTCTCTTCGAGCTCTTCGATGACATCTTGATTGGCCGTCGAGCCATCTCCCATGCGTAGTTTAAGGCACAGATACCCCTGCGGATGATGGGACCCCGTCACCATGAGCGCACCGCAGGCCTCGCCGTCATACGCCGCCGCCCACGTGAGGGCGGGGGTCGGGACAGGCCGAGATGCGAGCGCTGCGTCCAATCCGTGAGCCGCAAGCACGCCTGCCGCAAGCTCAGCGAACTCGCGCGCCTGCGGCCGGGTGTCGAACCCTATATATACTGTTTTGCCGGGATTGGTCTTTTGCCACAACTCGCCGACGGCATCGGCAATGCGGGCAACGTTGTCGGCGGTAAAGTCGTCGTCGACGCGGGCGCGCCAACCGTCAGTTCCAAAATGAATTATCGCGCACACGCGCAGACACCTCACAGTGTTTGGATCATGGTACGCATGAGGTATACCCTCAGCGCTCGCCCAGCAACCCGCCAAAACCGGCATTCACCATTTGGGCAAATGCCACCGACGATGTGCAAGCAATAAAAAAACCGCCCCGTATGGAGCGGTTTTGACCTTTATATATCGAGCGCCTCGGCCATCGCCGCCGTGGTGATCGCCGTGGTTCCACAGCAACTGCCCACCATTGCGGCACCGGCATGCCTCCATTCGATGCAAGCGCGCGCGAAGGCTTCGGGGTTCTCGCGCCACACAGGGCCATCCTGAGTTTGAACCGGATCGCCCACGTTGGGGCGTACCGTGACGGGCGTAGTCGCCGATGCAACCATCCTGGGCACTGCCACGTTCGCGGCCGCAAGTGAACAGCAGTTAACGCCAACCGAGTTTGCACCGTGCTTTTCGGCGTACAAAACGGCAGCCTCGATGTTGAGACCATCGCCTAGCAGGTCGCCTTTATCGTCAACGACAAAACTCACCAAAACAGGCATGCCGTCGGCGGCATCCTGGGCGCCGGCAAGCATGGGCTGCAAATTACGGATAGATGTCACCGTCTCGATAAGCAGACCGTCAACACCAGCATTGAGCAGGGCGTATGCCTGCTCTCGCGAAATGCCTCGTATTTCTCGATACTCGGTAGAGTCTTCGGCAAACCACTCAATGCCGATCGGGCCCATCGAGCCCAGCAGCAGCTGAGGGTGCGCCTGGCGCGCATCGTCGACGGCACCGCGATTGACCTCAGCCACGGACGGCGTAATCTGATCTTGCTTGAGGGCGTAGCTTGATGCCTGAAAGGTATTGGTAATGAGCGCCTGCGCACCGGCGGCGACATACAGGCGATGGATACGAGAAACAGTCTGCGGCTCGGCAAGATTCCAAAACGCCGGTGGGATGTCGGCGGCATCGTATTCACTCATCAGCACGCTGCCCATGGGGCCCTGCGTCAACAGGGTCTCACTCGACATGCGGCGCATAAGTTCCTCGCCGCCGGGACGGTTGTAATAACTCGTATCCATATATGTGTTTCGCTATTCCTCGACGCTGATTCCTTGTTTTTCGAGATAGGCTAGCCAGCGGCTCATCGTGTCCTCGGAAAGCGCATGTTCCATCATGCACGCCTCGGAATCGGCCCGCTCAAAATCGACGCCGAGCTCCTGGACCAAAAACGTGCGAATAAGGCGATGACGGTACCAAATAGCCGTGCCGACCTCGCGACCACGGTCGGTCAGGATGACCTTGCCGTAATGCGATTGCTCGACAAGCTCGGACGCCTTAAGCGCCGAAACTGCCTTATTGACCGATGCCTTGGAGACACCAAGACGCTGCGCGATGTCGACCGATCGCACGCCATTGGTCTCCCCTTCTTCGCTTTCGATGCGAACCATGCACTCCAAGTAGTCTTCGTTCGCCACCGTTAGGTGCAGCTCGCGCGAGCTATTTGTCGTATCCATGACCTTCCGTCCCTTCTGCGTTCAAAGGCTGATTCTACCCCATCCAAGTGTCGCGGTATGCCGTGGCATACCGTGCTAGAGTTCTTGTTGCACACGACGACCAAGATTGGAGCGGTCTTTATGGAAAACAAAACCACGAACCCCGACGTCCTCGAACGCTTTTTGCGCTACGTCCAAATCAACACGCAATCCGAGGACGCAAACTGCGACCAGGTGCCTTCGAGCACCGTTCAGTTTGACCTTGCCAACATCCTGGCCGAGGAGCTGCGCGAGCTCGGCGCGGTCGATGCCCATGTGACCGAGCATGCATACGTGTGCGCGCATATTCCTGCGAGCGCGGGCGCGGAGAACAAGCCCGCCCTGGGTCTGATCGCACACCTCGACACCACCGAGGTTGCGCCGGGCGCCGGCGTGAAGCCGCACATTGTGCACTACGAAGGCGGCGACCTGGTCTGCGGTACCGTTGACGGCAAGCCCGTGGCCATGAGCACCGCCAAGCTTCCCGCCTTGAACGACCTTGTGGGTGAGGACTTGGTCTGCAGTGACGGCACCACACTGCTGGGCGCTGACGACAAGGCCGGCGTCGCCGAGATCATGGCACTTGTCGCGCGTATCGCTCAGGACCCCTCGCTGCCCCACCCCGCACTCGGCATTTGTTTTTGCCCGGACGAGGAGATCGGTCACGGCGCCGAGCTGTTGGATATCGAGGCCTTTGACTGCAAGTACGCCTACACGGTCGATGGCGGTCCCGTTGGCGAGCTGGAGTGGGAGTGCTTTAACGCCGCCGAGGCAACCGTTCGCTTTGAGGGCCAGTCCATCCATCCCGGTGACGCCAAGGGCCGCATGGTCAACGCGGGCAATCTGTTCTGCGACTTTAACGCGCTGCTCCCTTATGCGCAGCGCCCGGAATACACCGAGGGCTACGAGGGCTTCTATCATCTTGAGGGCGTGTCTGCAACCGTCGACCACGCTACGGCGCGCTATATCGTTCGCGACCACGACGCGGCAAAGTTCCAGCAGAAGCTCGCGCTGATTGAATCTGCCGCAGCCCTGCTCAACCAGCGCCTGGGCGAGGAACTCGTGACGGTCGAGATCAAGCAGCAGTACCGCAACATGGCCGAGATCGTGCGTGACTACCCCGAGCTTATCGATGTCGCCAAGGAAGCCTACCTTGCCTGCGGCATTGAGCCCCAGGTACTGCCGATTCGCGGTGGTACCGACGGTGCGCAGCTGTCGTTCCGCGGCCTGCCCTGCCCCAACCTTTCCACGGGCGGCTACTGCTACCACGGCGTCAACGAGTTTGTCCCAGTCAGCTCGCTCGTCAAGATGACCGACGTCCTCCAGGAACTCGTCGCCCACTTCGCATAAGCCTGGCTGCACAACCCTAAAAGACGAATCGCCCCGTCCTCAACCGAGAACGGGGCGATTTTTGGTGCAAGGGGTGTAGTCGGCATCGCTGGTTGAATCAACGTCAGCGAGCGACGTCCAGAGCGAACAAGTTGGCATGAAAAAGGCAGGGCATTGACCTTCTGGTCATGCCCTGCC
>URKU01000126.1 GCA_900548515.1 uncultured Collinsella sp.
GCTACCGAGGCTGCAGCCGCGGGCAAGAACGCCTCTCGCGAGCGCGAGGTTCAGCAACCCCAGCAGCAGAATCGCGGCGGTGGCATGAACCCCACACGACGTCGCCGCCGTCATCTGTCGAGCGAGGAGCGCGAGGACGCCTTCCGCGCCGCAGCTGCTCGCGAGGCTGATGCCGCTTCCAAGGGCGCCTCGGCCTCCGATGCGCCTGCCGACAAGGGCGGCAAGTCACGTGGCGAGGAGGAGCGCGCGCCGCGTCCGCGACGTCGCCATTCCTCGGGCGCGCAACAGAAGCCCTCAGTGCCCTCCGTGGCCGATCAGGTCTCGGATGGCGAGGTCAAGGTCACGCGCCGTCGTCCCGGAGATGGCGGGGGAGCGGCTGCCAAGGCTTCGCGTGGCGCCGCTCGCGACGAGCGCGAGCCGCGCGAGGATCGCGGTGGCGAGGGCTCGGCCGACCAGGGTCAAAAGCGCCGTCGCCGTCGCCGTTCCCGCAAGCCGCGCCAGGATGGTGGCGAGGGCTCGACCCCGTCTTCGTCCGCACCACAACCGCCCGCCGGCGAATAACGCCCGCGAGCGGATTTGGCCCGCCTTGCCCCGAGCGCATCGGGGTATCATAGCGCCGAATCAACAACCCTCCCTGCGACCGAATGTAGGGAGGGTTGTGTCTTGAAGAGTCATCTGAACATATTGAGCCGCCTGCAGGGTGCCGGCGCCCTACCGTTTGCGGACGAATTGCTACCGTTTGCCGAGTGGGCGGCACGCGAGGCGCTCGAGGCATTGTCGCCAACACGATGTGCCGGCTGCGAGCGCGCCGGTGCGCTTATTTGCCAAGACTGCCTGGCCGCGCTCACGCTCATCGACCCACGTCATAGCTGCACCCGATGCGGCGCCCCGTTTGGGGATTTGCTGTGCACTGAGTGTTCGGTCGAGGGTACGTCCTCGGCAATGGCGGAGGCGCTCGACCGCTGCCTGGCGTGCGCCGTCTATGCGCATCCGCTGCCGCGCATCATTAAAGCGTACAAGGATGCGGGCGAGCGACGTCTGGCTCCGTATCTGGCGGAGCTGCTCTACGACACCGCCCTGCATGCCCAGGTCGTAGCGCCCGATCGCTACGGAGGCGTGCTGTCCGGTGCGGATGCGGTGGTGTTTGTGCCTGCGACGGCGGCAGCGTTTCGGCGGCGTGGTTTTGATCATATGGAGGCTATTGCGCGCCCATTTTGCGAGCTGTCGGGTGTTCCCCTGCTCGATGCTCTCGTTAAGTACGGGCATGGCGACCAGCGCGAACTCGGTCGTGAGGAGCGCCGCGAGCGTGCCCAAGGCATGTACGAGACGGTTGAGGACGTGCACGGCCGCCGCTTGCTGCTTATCGACGACGTTATCACCACGGGTGCGACGATGGCAGCGGCTTCGGCGGAACTCAAGCGCGCCGGTGCCGTGGCCGTTGATGGCCTCGCTATCGCACGCGTTTGGTAGGGGTGGTTTTGTGGCAGTGAAGATTGAGCGGCGCAACGAGCCGACAGACGAACAGCTGGCGGCTTCCGTAATCCTAACAGGCGCCTCGGCGCTACGCATGATGCGCGCCGAGCGCCGAAAAATGGGTTACATCAGCTGGAGGGACCTCAATCCCGATGAAGAGCGCCGTGTGCTGCGCACGTCGTCGCCCTCGACCGAGGACATCTATCTTTCCGACTTGGTGCGGATTGGGGCCGCAAGCGGCGAGGTGCAAGAAGATCTTTGCTTGCTGGTGGGATCTGCGGCGCAGCGCCGCCGCATGCCTGGCGTGGGCTGGTCCGTATGCTCCGGGTTGCCCGCCGGCTCGATTCTAGAGGCGGAACCGGGGGTGTACAGTCTATCTCCCGAGGCCCTTTGTGTTGTCGTCGCCCGCGAGGTCGGCTGTATCCAGGCATTTGCCCTGGCCCAGGAGCTGTGCTCTAAGATTTCACTGAGTGACCGCGGGAAGTATCTGCCTCCCTACACCTCGCCCGTTACGAATAAACTTGCAAAGGACAAGGACCAGCCAGCAGACGTGGGCTACTTTGAGGTTGAGCCGGTGCTGACGCCCGATCGTCTGGCAGATTACCTCGCGGTATGCAAGGGGAATGCGGCCAAACAACTGCAGCGTCTGTGTCCCTACTTGTCAGAAAACCTGCGCTCGCCCATGGAGTGCATCATGCTCGCTCTGTTTTCGCTTCCGTTTTCCTATGGCGGATTTGCCTGCGGTCCCTTTAAGACCGACTACAAGATTGAGTTCGATGACCGCGCGCAGGCAATCTCGGGGATGCCGTATGCAGTTTGCGATGCGTATCAGGAAGCAGCCCGGTTTGACCTGGAATACAACGGTGAGCTGGGTCATTCCTCCCTGAGGGGACGTATCCATGATGAAAAACGCAACACGGGCTTGATTACTATGGGAATCGAGGTCGCGACGGTCAACAACGAAATGCTCTGTGACATGGAAGCGATGGAAGCGCTCGCATGGCGCATCCACCAGCGTATGCGAAAGCGGTACCGGAATCGTGTCGATGCCCGCAGGAAGAAGCAAGAGGCGTTGCTTAACACGCTGCGGGCGTGTTTTGGGCTTAAGCCGGTATAATTCGCGTCAAAAATAGGGGGTTAATCATATGCCCTGGCCAAAAAATGGCAAATATGAGTACTGTCACTAAATCAGTAACAGCAAAATCAAAGAATTTAGGACTCGGAGGCGGCGTAAAGAAAGAAGATAATAAACAAACGTAGAATAACTAAGCATCAGATTGGCGACACTAAGCGCAAAATCTGTCCGAGAGGCCAAAATTGCCTGTTACAAAATTGGTAACAGTACTCATATTTGCTATTTTTTGGCCACGGCACCCTGAGACGGGTGCCCCGGAGCTCCCCGTAGGGGAGCTCCGGGCTTCATGGGGGCACGAATGGTCCGCTTCGACCTGCAAAATCTGTGCTCACGGTGCGAATGACGCCCCTAACCTTAAACTTTAGCTTGAACTTAGCTATAATGCGCTACGTTCCTACCAGGCTGTGGTTGCGGACGGACGAAATGCCCGTCCTAGTCCAAGACAGACGCGGTCAAAGGGATCCACGTAAGCGACCGCGTGCGCGCGGCGCGATCATGGCGCGTCCTAGATGTAAGCCGCACCGTCCGTTCTACTTTCTTTGGGGCAATACCGCCTCGCGGGCGAGCGGGCCAGTCGTGAAGGTGGCTACGGCCTCCCGAGCAAACGCCCCGGTGCGCAAGTGTGGGGTCAAATACCAGGTCAGCTGGTGGGAACAATCTGATATTCCGCGCAACGCACGGATCGTATACGACACAGAAGGCAGGGTAGTGGACATGGTGAGGGGCAGCTTGATGCACGCGGCTCGGTTAGGTGCTGGGACCGCAGCGGTCATCGCCGTTTTGGGCCTGAGCGGATGCGCGTTCAACCCGCTGTCTACGTTCACGACTCCCACGATCGACCAGATCGAGTACGAGACCGTCACGCCCACGGTGTCGGATGATGCCCTGGTCACTCCCGGTACCCTGACGGTTGCCCTCGATACCTCCGATGCGCCGCAGGCCATGCAGGGCGCCGACGGCGAGCTCACGGGGTATGCAGTCGACGCTGCCCGCGCCCTCGCAAGCCGCATGGGCCTTAAGGTCGCCTTTGTCGATGCGTCCTCGGCAGGTTCCGTGCTCGGCGACAAAAAGGCTGATATCTTTATCGGCGAGATCAACTCCACGGACGGGGACGTTAGCTCGCTCGGCACCTGCCTGTACGACGCCGCTTCCGTGTTCGGTAGAACCAGCGATGGTGGGTCGCTAAGCGTTTCCACCGATACCCTTAACACGTCTACTCTGGGTGTCCAGATGTCCTCGGCCTCGCAGGAGGCGCTTGCTAAGCAGAGCATCACCGCCAACCAAAAGACCTACCCCAACATCAACGAGTGCTTTGAGGCGCTCGAGTCCGGCGAAGTCGACTATGTGATCTGCGACTCCACGGCCGGCGGCTACCTTGCACGCCTGATGAGCGAGATCTCCTATGTCGGTGCGCTCGAGGCGCCCTCGACGCTTGGTGTTGCGGGCGCCTCGTCCAATGACGAACTGTGCCGTGCCGTGAGCGATGCCCTTGACGCCATCACGGTCGACGGTACGCTCGAGGCAGTCCACTGCGTCTGGTATGGCACGATGCCCTACGACCTCACCACTAAGACAGTATCTGGTGTCAACCTTCAGTCGTCTGGCTCCGCATCCTCCGGCAGCGAGTCCTCCGATTCCAACAATGAGACCGCATCCTCCGAAGACAAATCGTCCAGCCAGGAAGACACCATCACCGACGACGACATTAACAAGCTTAATAGCTAGTTATTGCTAGGGGTGGCGTCTCCTATGCGCTAGGAGAGACGCCTCTTCACGGTTTCAACACGCACTGCCGGGCTTCCCCAATAGGGGAGCCCGGCTTTTTCATCTCTATAAAACCAGCAGGTCAAAGCCAATTTTCGGGACCAAATACAAAGTCGCCGGCTCCCTCCTATAGCGCACTTTGCCACAGAAAAGTGCGAGACTTCGGTATGCGGTATCAAG
>URKU01000127.1 GCA_900548515.1 uncultured Collinsella sp.
CCGCCAAGCGGGTTTTTAAGAAAGTCGAAACCCTTGCTGATCTCGATAATGTCATCAAACAGATCGTGTTCCTGCGCCATGCGCGGCCCCTCCCTGAGCAGTGCAAACAAGCAAGAGATAATGATACGCTATCGGCCCACGCCTCGGGCAAATTACACGCGGCGCATCTTTGCGGCAAATAGCCCATGGCTTATCGCCGCCCCGATTGCACAAGGTCGATCAAGCGCCAAGCTATGCCTCGCACATGAGCTGCACGAGCTTCTGTTTGGTCACCTTGGCCTGCTCGTTGGCCATGTTACGCTCGTTACTAAAGACCGCATTTGCAACACCTTGCAGGTCGACATCGGAAATCTCGCTGCACGGACCGTCATAAATCTTAAAGAACGGCTCGCTTAGATCTTCGCCCAGAAATCCATCGACGATCTGTTTGCACAGTCGATCCTCGGTGCCTTGGTCAAACAGGACATAGGCGGAGCACCCCAGCCATGACAGAAATCTGCCTTGACGCGAGAGCTCTCCCGGCCCCTGAACATACCGGCCCGGACCGCCATAAACCATGGGAGCGCCATACGAGAATCCGCCCTTCATCAAACAACGATTGGCGCAAAGTAACCTGCCCTCTGCACCAACTTGTGCATTGGAGACAGGCCACTTTGCACCATAGCAAAAAAGGGGCAAAGCCATCTGTCGGCTTTGCCCCTTCCTTACCTTAGTTTACTCATCCATAAGGTAATAATGACCCAGTGCGTCGGCACCCAGGATGGCGTTTGCGACCATCTCGGGCGTCACCTCAAACGGCATATTGCACATGGTGTCCTCGGGCGCGCACGCGGCCTCGGCAACAATCATGGCCTGCTCGCGCGTAAGCTCGGCAACGCCAAGTTCCTTCATCGTGACCGGCAGGCCAAGCTCAATGCAGAAGCCCAAGACTTCCTCGAGCTTCTCGGTCGGGGCATCCTCGAGTACCAGCTGGACGATAGTGCCGAAGGCGACCTTCTCGCCGTGATACATGCCGTGGCACTCGGGCAGCATCGTCAGACCATTGTGGATGGCATGAGCAGCGGCAAGGCCCGAGCTCTCAAAGCCAATGCCCGAAAGCAGCGTATTGGCCTCAATGATGTGCTCGACGGCAGGCGTGAGCGCGCCCTTCTCCAGCGCGACCTTGGCCTTGACGCCATCGGCCATAATCGTCTCGTAGCAGAGCTTGGCGAGCGCCAGACCGGCCATTCCGCCCTTGCCGCCGGCGCAGGTGCCGCCGTCGGCATCGTGCGTCGCCTGAGCCTCGAAATAGGTTGCGAGCGCATCGCCCATACCGGAAACCGTCAGGCGCACCGGGCTCGCCGCGATAACCGTCGTATCCATAAGGACGATATTGGGGTTTGCCTTAAGGAAGAGGTATTTGTCGAACTGGCCGTCATCGGTATAGAGCACCGAAAGCGCCGAACACGGGGCATCGGTCGAAGCAATGGTGGGGCAAATGATAACCGGGGACTCCAGGTAATAGGCGACGGCCTTCGCGGTGTCGAGGATCTTGCCGCCACCGACGCCGACGATGATGTCGCAACCGTTGTCGCGAGCGAGCGCAACCAGGCGATCGACCTCGCCCTTGGAGCACTCGCCGTTAAAGTCCTCAAACAGCAGCTCGGCCTTAGCCTCGGTAAAACCGCCCTCGATCTTGGCACCGACGCGCTTCTTGCCCGAAGGCGTCACGATGACGAGGGCCTTAGCGCCGAGCGGCTCAACGTAAGAGCCGAGCTTGGCGAGCTCGTCCGGACCCTGGATGTACTTGCTGGGGCTATTGAAAATTGCAGCCATAACTATCCCATTCTCTAAAAAAGAAAGGGGCTCCGTACAGATACGTGCGGAGCCCCTCGTTACGATAACAAGAGTCGATTAGAAATCGATATCGGTGTCGTAGTAGCAGGCCTTGAGGATCTTCTCGAAGTCGGCAGCCTTGGTCTCACGCGGGTTCTCGGGCGTGCAGGCGTCCTGCTCGGCGTTCGCGGCGATCTCGGGCAGCTTGGCGAGGAACTCCTCCTCGGAAACCATCTGCGGGTTCTCGGCGTCGACCTTCACGCCACCATTCGCGTAATCCTTGATGGACTGCGGAATGTTGAGCTGGTCGTTGAGGTCGCGAATCTTCTGGACGAGTGCAGCGATGAGCTCCTCGTTGGTCTCGCCGGGAAGGTGCAGGATCTCCTTGGCCACGTAAGCGTAACGCTCGGCAGCACGGGGATCCTTGGAGTTCCACTGGATGACCTTGCCCAGGTACATGGCGTTAGCGGCACCGTGGATGATGTGGCCGTTCTCGAAGGCAGCACCGGTCTTGTGAGCCATGGAGTGAACGATGCCGAGCAGGCCCGAGGAGAAGGCGATACCGGCGATGCACTGAGCCTCGTGCATGTGCTGACGGGCCTCATGGTCGCCAGCATAGGACTTGGGCAGCCACTCGACGATCTCGCGGATGCCGTGCAGAGCATTGGCGTCGGTGAACATAGAGGCGCAGGTGGAAACGTAGGCCTCCATGCAGTGGGTCAGAGCATCCATGCCGGTGTGAGCGCACAGCTTGGCGGGCATGGTGTAGGTGAGCTCGGGGTCGACGATGGCGACATCAGGGGTGATGTTGAAGTCGGCCAGCGGGTACTTGATGCCCTTGGCGTAGTCGGTAATGACGGAGAACGCGGTGACCTCGGTAGCGGTGCCGGAGGTAGAGGAGATGGCGCAGAAATGAGCCTTCTGACGCAGCTCGGGGAAGCTGAACGGCTGGATGATGTTATCGAAGGACTCCTCGGGATACTCGTAGAAGACCCACATGGCCTTAGCGGCATCGATGGGCGAGCCGCCACCGATGGCGATAATCCAGTCGGGCTCGAACTCGCGCATGGCCTCGGCGCCCTTCATGACCGTCTCGATGGACGGGTCGGACTCGACGCCCTCGAACAGCTTGACCTCGAAACCGCCTTCCTTAAGGTCGTTCTCGACGTCCTGCAGGAACCCGCCGCGGCGCATAGAGCTGCCGCCAGAAACGATAATGGCCTTCTTGCCCTTGAGGTTCTTCACCTCGTGGCGAGCGCCCTCACCAAAGTACAGATCGCGAGGATTGGTAAAACGTCCCATACTGTGCCTCCTAAACAAGCCCCTCTTAGACTTGCGTATATAACGGAGCACCCGATTGGCTCCGTTAGGACCGTTTTGCGCGTTGCCGGCGATGACAATGCGCGGTGTCTAAACGTCTCAACGCTCAGACAAACACTATTTTACCGTTCTGGTTGGTCAGTTATTCACCTAAAGCCAACAATGATGAAACGTTTTTTCTATCCCTGAAGACCCTTGTGCGGTATCCATACTCCCGAGCTGGGCAAACGTTTTATCAAGGTTGACCACATATCCCGGGCAGGGCTGTGCCCCTCCAAAATGCGCCCCGTTCGCCGCCAAAAATCGACCGTTTGCGGCACCGTGATACCACTCGGTCGTCCAAGGTGCCGACATTTGTGCGACATCCGTCTTCGTGGTGCAAAGGTGCAAGTCCAAGTGCGGCACCCCCGGTGTGCCACATGCGGGTAAACTAGAACCTTATATAAAGATATTTGAACCCTAACTGCAGCAAAGGAGGCCCCATGGCATTCGATCCCATTCAAGAGGATTGCCATCGCCTCGTTCTTGAGGCCTTGCGCCGCGACAATATCCCGCTCACTGACGGCCCCGCCGTCGAGCGTCTAATGGAGCAATTCACCCGCAACCCCGCGCCGCTCATCGTGCACGACCGCGACCGAGCTGGGCACCTCATTGCCAAGGTGGTCGAGGCTGTCGACTACCGCATCCCCTTTATCCCCGACGATGCCCAAGCTGAGCAAGAAGAAGCCGCGGCCGAGAACATGCTCCGCGAGGCAGCCGCGCTCGATCCGGCCAACTGGGATGCCCAGCGCATGCTGACGGCGCTCACCGCCGAATCCAACGAGGAATACGTGCAATATCTGGTGTCCAAGTGCGACGAGGTGGAGCACGATCTGGCGCTCAAGATTGCCTCGGCGCAGGACCCCTACGAGCGCGAGGCCGCAGGCGACCTGACCCGCCGTCCCTACCTGCGCTGGCTTGCCGCCTTGGCATCGCGCGCGCTCATTAGCGGCCGCTACCGCATGTCGCTCGAAGCCGCAAATCGCAGCTTGGACTTTGCGCCCAACGATCCTGCCGGCGTCCGCCACACCGCAATGCTCGCCATGGCAAAGCTCGAATACCCCGCTGAGGAGCTCAAGCGCTTTCGCTCTGCCCACTCCGTCCCCTATCTTGCCAACACGCCGCTGCGCCGTCGTCCCAAGGATGCGGAACGCAACTTGGACCCGTGGACGCTCATCGCGCTGATGAGCGCTGCCTGGCGCGAGCTGGATTACGAGGGCGCCGAACACTACCTGCGCATCCTTGCGCGCTCGTGCCCGCACGCAGCCGAGGCGCTCTACTTCCAAACCGAGTTTCCCGATGGCGTCTATGCCCGCGTCAACGTGGG
>URKU01000128.1 GCA_900548515.1 uncultured Collinsella sp.
AAACTCGGATGCTCGTCAACCCAGCCCTCAGGATCTTTGAGGATGGCAGCGAGATTTGCGCGCTTCCACGGCTTGAGGTCGTCAAGCGAAAAGTCCCCGGCGTCCAAGGCCGCCTGAAATTCCTTGGCCATCTGAGCCAGGAACTCCTTATAGAACTTAGGCGCCAGACGCACGTAGTTCCACATATACGAATCGTACTTAATGAGCTGATTGAACTTGAGCATGCGCGCGACATCGCCGCTTGCGTGGTCGCGGGCATAATCCTCTCGAATCCAACGCTCGATCTCGGCATACTCGGTATTGACGCAAAAGACCTTAGCCGAAGAATTGACCGAGGAATTCTCGTTGTCCTGGCGATACGACAACACGGCATCATGCAGGTAAACAGCCTTATCGGCGCACGCGATCACCTTAAAAGCGAATGACGTGTCCTGAAAGGATGCCCCCGGAGTCGGCAGGAACGTAATGCCGTTGCGCTCAAGAAAATCGCGACGGTACACGGCCGACCAAATCGACGGCTTTTGCTTAAAGAACTGCGTCGTATCGCTCGGGTGCACCGGCTTGCCGCAATCCTGAGGTCTAAACATCTCGTGCAGCGAACGGCGCTCCTCGGGCTTAGACCAGTAGAAATCAAAGTTCGCCTTCGCGAAGTCGGCATTATTGCTATCGGCGGCCGAGACAAGCTTTTCGAGTGCGTCGGACGCCATAAAGTCATCGGACTCCAAGATGCCCACGTACTTGCCACGCGCCATCTCCAGACCGTGGTTCATCGAGTCGCCGTAGCCGCTGTTGGCCTTGTCGATCATCTTGACGCGCCCATCGCGCTCCATATACTCGCGGATAATCGCCGGCGAGTTGTCGGTCGACCCGTCGTTAATGCAGATGATCTCGATGTCCTTGAGCGTCTGCGCCAGGGCGGAATCGAGGCACTCGCGCAGGTAGCGCTGAACATTGTAAATGGGAATAAGCAGCGACAGAACAGGGCTGCCAGAGGCGTTAGTAGACAAATGTGCTCCTTAGGAAATACCTGTCGTTTCATGGTATCAAAGGGTCAGCGCGCTAGCGGGCGTTTATATAATCTATGGAGCTCGCAGAGGCAAACCGATAAGAAAGGACGTCATGCAGCCCAAAGCCGCACGCAACATACCCATCGAAGCACTGCGTTTGGTCGCGGTCGCCGGCATCGCGGTGTTCCACACCTTTCAGTGGACCTTCCAAGCCGTCTGCGTCGGCGCCGTGGAATATGCCCCACTTGCGATGTCCCCCTATTCCGGCGTGCTCGGTTTTATTAACCTGCTTGGCTGCTGGGCCAACGAGGTCTTCTTTATGATCTCGGGCTATTTTCTCATCGCCTCGGCCGCGAGTGCTTGGGACGGTGGGGCAACGTGGAAGTCGCAAATGCAACGGACGGCGCAGCGCCTGGGCAAGGTCGTTATGCCCACTGCGTTTTATTGCCTCGTGGCGCTCGCGTGGTCCACGGTCGTCTCCCCCATTCCCGACGTTACCCTCAACACGCAGTACTGGTACACGCTAGGCCTTGAGTTTATCTGGGTCTATGCCGCCACGGTCTTCATGGCGCCATGGTTTGGACTGGCTAAGAGTCGACTCCCCCAGAAAACCTACACGACGACGGTCATCGCCGTTGGCATCCTCGCATTTGTTGTTAACGGGTATTTAGCCGCCATGAGTGCGACAAGCGGCGGTGAGTTTTCTTGGCTGCAGAAGCTCATGAGCGCTGCCACGTACGTAATCGCGTTTTTGATCGGCGGGCTGCTCCGCGACGTAACCGATGTCATGGATTCGGACAGGGCGGGCGCCTTGGGCATGCGGTCGCTCGCAGCGGTTTTGGTGCTCGCCACCATCCTGGAAGGAGCACTCTCCTACACCGGCAACCTCACGGCGATGGCAGTCCTCTCCTACAAATCGACCTCGCTGATCTCGTTTGCCCTCGCTGCCGCCTCCCTGCTCTTTGCGGCAACCCGACGCAGTGCCCCAGGCAATCCGCGGACTGCGGGTGTCATCGTCACCTTATCGACCGCCACGCTCGGTTTCTATGTGATGCAGTCGCTCACCAGTAGCCTGTGGCGTCCCGTCTTCAATACGTTGCTCGCAAACATACTGGTCAGCCAAAACAGCCCGGCAGCTATATGTATCGTCACGGGTACCGTCATTAGCATCGTCTTTGCCTTAGCGCTCCTCATCATCGATGCAGCCAGAAGCCTTATCGCTCGCAAGCTCAAGCGGCAATAGACACGCTGCCGTCAGACGCCAAAGCCGCTACAGCCGTGGCAGGTTCCTGCGTTTTATTCAAAGCTTGCCGCCAAGGTGCGCCAAGCCTTTACAATAGGACAGTCCCAAGGACGTATTCGATAGCTTCCGCGCAGCGCTCGCCCGCCGCGCGTGAAAGGATATATTGCCCCATGCCTTCAACCCTTCCCGCTCCCATCGACAAGCTCGCCATCGTCGTCGTAACGTACAAGCGCCAGGAACTCCTGGCCAACTTGTTCGACTCCATGACCGAGCTCACGGCAGCGCCCTGGCGCATCGTGATTGTCGATAACGAAAATTCGCGCGAGACCGAGGCCATGTGCTCCGCATTCAACGAGCGCCTGGCCAACCTGTGGGGCATCGACACCGAGCAACCCGACGCGCAGGGCGGCACCGACCGTGTCATCTACGCCCCGCAGCTCGAAAACGGCGGCGGTGCGGGCGGCTTCTCCGCCGGCACTAAATGCGCCTACGACCTGGGCGCCCAATGGTTCTGGGTGATGGACGACGACGTGCTCGTCATCCCCGAAGGCATCGAGCGTCTTGCCAAGTGGACTGACCGCTACGATGTCATCCAGGGTTCGCGCCTGGACTTTGACGGCGGAGCCTTCTTTTGGCAGTACCAGCTCATCCTTTCACTCGGCATCCCTAACCCCATCGCCAAGTGGGACTTGGGCCCCGAGGGCTACCGTGCCATGAACCAACTGTGCTTTGAGGGCGGCATGTTCTCGCGCCGCGTGGTCGACAAGATTGGCCTGCCCGACGCGCGCTTCTTTATCTACGGCGACGATGCCTGCTACGGCTACGTAGCCAGCCAGCACTTCCCCGCCGCCGTGGTCGCCGACGTGGTGCTCAAGCGCGCCCGTGCCGTCTCTAACTGGGACATCGCCGGCAAGCGCCAGCTCAACTCTACGAGCGACACCAACCGCTACTACATCATGCGCAACCGCGGTTATCTGGCCCGCTACATGCAAATTTACGGCGACTATCATCCCGTGCTGTTCCGTCTGGGCAACGCCGCGACCTTCTGCAAGGAGTTCATTCGCCTGGCCGCCGTTGACAAGTGCTTTAAGACCGGTATTCCGGCGCTGCGCCGTGGCATGAAAGACGCCCGCAAGATCGTCAAGGACCCCGACTGGAAGCCCATGCCGCCCATGAAGGACACCGAGTAGTAAAGGGCTTTCGCCATCCCCTATAACCGCTGGCACACCACGGACACACGCTGCCCGTCAAAACCGAACCCCCAGCGCATGCGGCCAACGCCGGGTCGCGGCACACGGATTTCGTCGATGCCGCCGCGCTCTATGTCGAGTAGCGACTGCACGGCCAGCAGCTCTAGGCCCAACGCATCCACTCCGGGGTCATACATCATGTTAATCGTTATCAACGGACGTTCATCGAGCATACCGATCGTATCGGCTATGTCGAACACGGCGCCCGTAGGAAAAACCTGGATGTCCCAGCGATCCGTGCCGCACTTTCGCCTCGAGGCAGGATTGGCATAGCCCGGCAATCCAAAGCAGAGCCCCTGCAAGAGCAGGTAATATGACAGCGACGCATCTGGGTCGGTCGCACCGATTCCCGCATCTCCCAGGATGCGGTCTAGCGCCTGTCTCACCGCACCCTCGTCCCCACGGCACAACCCGTCTCGAAACGCATCGACGTCTCGAACGTCCTCGGCAGCACACTCAAACCACTCAATAATCACCAGACGCAAGGCCTGGCGAAGCTCATTATTGGGCAACCGCAGAGCACGGAGACGACCACCATGCTCCGGCTCCTCAATCATATCCGTCGTCAGGAAACCGGACAGATACAGCGCCGTCCACATGCCATCGTCAGGCGAGACATCTGGCTCTGCAGTGCCGAAACAAAGCGGGACCTCAGCGCACCCATGGGCCTCGAGCAAATCAAAGAAGACCGAAAGGCGGTCGAGATTCCACCCGGCAACTACCCTACTCAGGCAATCGGCATATCCATACAGATCGGCACGCACAGGCGCCGTGCAGCCTCGGTCCAGAAAACCGATCACACGCTCTGGACTCGAGCAATAGGCCCTGCCAAACCGATA
>URKU01000129.1 GCA_900548515.1 uncultured Collinsella sp.
ACCTGATTCGACCCGATCATCGAAGCCATCGCGGCGCCCAGACGCTGATGGCGCGCCTCGAGCACGTCGGCCAACTCCGTCATAGCCGGCGCCACCGATTCTGCCGCTGCCGTGGGCGTGGAGGCACGACGGTCGCTCACCATATCGCAGATCGAGGTATCGGGCTCATGGCCAATACCGGTCACCACAGGCACGGGACAGGCCGCCACCGCGCGAGCAAGCTCTTCGTCGTTAAAGGTCATAAGGTCCTCAAAGGAGCCGCCGCCGCGCACCAGCAAAATACAGTCGGGCGCCGGCGTGATGGCGGCGGCGCGGCGCAAGCCCTCAATGAGCTCAGCCGGCGCACCCTCACCTTGAACCTTGGCGCCCACGCAGACGAGCTCGACGAGCGGGTTGCGACGACGCAATGTGCGCTTGACGTCGTCGATTACGGCACCCGAAAGCGAGGTGACGACCGCCACGCGGGAGCAGAACACCGGAATACGGCGCTTGCGCGCTTCGTCCATCAGGCCCTCGCGACGCAGCTTTTCGGCCAGTTGCGCCACTTGTTGACGCAGCAGACCCTCCCCCGCCAGCGAGAATGAGCGAGCGACAAAGCTCATGCGGCCCGTGGCCTTATAAAGATTGAAGCTGCCCTTAAAGCTCACCTGCATGCCGTCGCGCAGATCGAACGTGCGCTTGAGATAGGCACCCTTCCAGATGATGCAGTCGACGGCCGCCGAGTCGTCCTTGATCTGAAAGTAGCAGTGGCCGCTTCGGGCATTGGGGCCACGGAAGCCCGTGACTTCGCCCAAAACGCTCAGCTGCGGAATGGCATCGAGCGCGCCGGCGGCGATCTCCACCGCCTGGCTCACGCTGAGTTCCTTACGCTCCTGCTCGTCCGAACCGTCGAACTCGGCGGAAACGGCATTGCCGGTCAGATTCCAGCCTGCCACGCAGCCTCCTTTCGTTATCGTGCACAAGGGCTCCGGCCCTGCGCAAATTCAAGTCCAACACATAGTACAGCGCCGCGGGG
Source organism: uncultured Collinsella sp. (assembly GCA_900548515.1). Lineage (GTDB taxonomy): Bacteria > Actinomycetota > Coriobacteriia > Coriobacteriales > Coriobacteriaceae > Collinsella. The sequence goes on from URKU01000129.1 coordinate 1,016, forward strand.
ACACAAATCTCCGCGGCGCCTGTCAAGCCAATTTGTTATCGGTTGGAGTTTCTGTTGTAGCGAGCCATCAGGTAGAGCAGCTGAATGATCGAAGTGAGCGCTGCAGCAACATAGGTAAGCGCGGCTGCCGTCAGGACCTTCTTGGCACCATTGACCTGCTTGGAGCTCATGCCCGACTGCTCGATGTACGCCACGGCGCGGCGGCTGGCATCAATCTCGACCGGCAGCGTAACCAGTTGGAACAGCACGCTAAACGAGAAGAAGATCAGTGCGAGGGTCGTGAGTCCCGCGATGTTCATAAACAGGCCCAAGAGCAACACGATGGTCCAGGTGTTCTGGGTAAAGTTGACGACCGGCACGAGGGCGGTGCGAACCTTCATCATGGCGTAACCGCTTTGACGCTGGGCGGCATGGCCCGCCTCGTGGCAGGCGACGGCAACGCTTGCGACCGACCCGCCCGAACGGTTGGCATCCGAGAGATACAGGTTATTGTCCTGTGGGTTGTAATGGTCGGTGAGCTCGCCGGCGACACCCTTGATACCCACGGCGTTGCAGCCGTTGGCGTCGAGCATGCGGCGAGCGACCGTGGCGCCCGTGTCGCCGTCCGAGCGAACCTTGGACCAGGTTTTGTACGTCGAGTTGATATAGTTCTGTGCGGCAAGGCCAATCACCGTGCAGACAAGAACAACCAGCAGGTACAGCGGGTCGATGCCAAAGCCGTATCCATAGTAATAAGGCATGCGAATTCCTCCGAATCGAGTTACACGTTGGAGGCATTCTACCCACTCAAGCGGCTAGGCTTCCTTACAGCAATTCAATTTTGCCATCTTTGACCGTCAACCCCATGTTGCCCGAGAGCAGATCGTCCAGGCGCGAGCCCACAAGCTCAAAGCGCCAGCCTTCGCGCAAGGGGCTCTGCTCGGGATGCTCAATGTAGTCGGCCAGGTCATCGCGCGAGGCAATGACCGAGGTCGCCACTCCCGAGCGTTCGGCAACCAGGCGGATGAGCGCGTACATGAGATCCGTCACGCTCTCCAACTCCGGAGAGATCTGGCGATGCCCGCGCACCATGAGCGGCAGGCGATCGTGCGGGCAGCTTGCGCCGCGCTTGATGGCCATGAGCGCACCGTCCACGTCGCGCTCCCCCAACTGATCGGTACCGCGAATGCTGCGGAACTCCTCAACGCGCACGGGATTGCGTTTAACGAGCGCAAGCAGCGTGTCGTCGGACATGACCCATTTGCGCGGGATGTTGCGGCGCTCGGCGCGGTCCTCACGCCAGGCGGCGAGCTCGCGCGCGATACCCAGCTGGTGACGACTGCACGAGTTGATGCGTTTGACCTTGCGGAACGCCTCGTGGCGATCGGCGCGATAGTGCGACTCGTCAGCCAGCGGGCGCAGCTCGTCGAGCACCCAGTCCACGCGGCCCAGCTCGCGCAGGCGGCTCATCATCTCGGTATAGGCGACGATCAGATACTTGACGTCATCGATCGCGTACTCAATCTGCTTATCGGTCAGCGGGCGACGCGACCAGTCGGTCAGTGACTCGGTCTTGGGCAATGAGACGCCGCAAAACGTCTGCACGAGCGCGCCGTAGGAAATCTGCTGACGCTCGCCCAAAAAGGCGGCGGCCACCTGCGTGTCAAAAATCGGACGCGGCAGCACGCCTACGGTATGGAGCATGACCTCCATATCCTGCGAGCAGGCGTGGAAGACCTTGGTCACGCTCTCGTCGGCCATAAGCTCGGCCAGCGGCGATAGGTCGTCGATTACCAGGGGATCGACCGCTACACTCTCGGCAGGGGTGGCAATCTGAACCAAACACAGACGCGGATGGAACGTGCGCTCGCGCAAAAACTCGGTATCGACGGCAATCGCGTCGAACTCACGGGCGCGCTGGCAAAAGTCGAGTAGAGCCTGATGTGTGGAAATGTACATATCAACCCATCGAATAAGGTTAGGCCCGAAAAACACGGGTAGGATATCGGCATTGCCTTACAACTATACTCGGTTAGTCACAGAACGGGAACGTAAGTATGCGCTGCCTTATCATCCACAACCCGGCATCGGGCCCCAGCTCAGATGAAATCTACGCATTCACGCACGCCCTTGCACAGGGCGGCGACGAAGTCGTGATGCGCTTTATCGGCGATGGCATGGAGCCCGAGGACGCCGTGGCAGACGTTCGCGAGTTCGACCGCGTGGTCGTCTCGGGCGGCGACGGCACCGTCTCCAACGTGCTCGACCAGATGCGCGGCTGCGGCGTCCCCACGCTCGTTTTCCCCTCCGGCACGGCCTGCCTGTTCTTTAACAACATCGGCAATGCCCCCGAGGCAGCGGCGCTTGCCAAGGCATGTCGCGCCGGCCGCACGGTCAAAGTAGACATGGGCGAGCTCTTTTGGCTCGACGAGAACGGCAACGAAAAGCGCCATGGCTTTATCATCATCGCCGGTTCGGGCTTTGACGCCGAGATCATGATGAAGGCCGCCCCCACCAAAAACGACATCGGCGAGATCGCCTACTTCCTCTCCGCTCTCGCCACGCCCAACCCCACGGTGGCGCACTTTACCATTGAGCATGATGGCATTGTTGAGGAGCTCGACGGCATCTGCTGCATGGCGGGCAACACGTCTGTCATCCAAAACGACATCAACCTGTTCCCCAACTGCCGTATGAACGACGGCATGGTCGACATCGTCGTTATTGAGCCCGTGCGCACGGTGCAGTTGCTCCCCACGGTAATCACCGCCGCGCTCGACCCCGCCGGCAAGGTACTCGGCCGCCCGCAGTTTAAGATCATCCAGACCAAAGAAGCCAAGATTACCTGCACGCCATCGCTCGGCATGCAGTTTGATGGCGAGATCATCTCCAGCAACTCCGGCGTCTTTGGCGCCCGCGCGCTACCGCAATGCCTTGATATCATCGTCGACGAATTCTCGCCGCTCGGAAAATAGGAGGACCCCCGTGAACGACAACCCCATCCTTGGCTTTATCGTCATCGTTTTGGCCATGCTCGTCGGCTATGCCATTAACGTGATTCACCGTCGAAAGAAGTAGCCATTACTCTTAGACGGCCCGTGCAGCCCGGACCCCTCGCCGGCATGAAACCACATGCCGGCGAGGGGTCCGCTTTTTTCTTGACGCTTTATTTAGCTACATTTTTCGCTGGCGTTATACAAATTGATTTCCCACTAAATGAGTTCAATTTACCGTTAATCGCATATTTCGCTACGCTTATCGAGTAAATAACGGTTGATTTCCGATCTCAGCCGAACACATTGAGCAAATAGGCCATTCCCGCAGTT
>URKU01000130.1 GCA_900548515.1 uncultured Collinsella sp.
GATATCGTCCATGCTTTTGGCCTGGTGAGTGTGCAGATCGATGTTGAGGGCGCGCTGCCTGAGGACGCGCGTGTCGCCACCGCATTTTTGCAGATTATTCGCGAGGCCTCGACCAATGCCACCAAGCACGCGCAGGCGCATCGGGTCTACGTGCGTCTGTGGCAGGAGGGGGCGGATGCTGACGGCATCGCGCGCATGACGATTTCTAACGACGGGTCCCCGGCCCCCGTATCGTATCGCGAGGGAACGGGTATCCCTGGTATGAGGCATGTCGCACAAGATTTGGGCGGAAGCCTGGAGATCCACGCCGCCCCGCCCTTTACGCTTGCGGTATCCATTCCGCTCAATGCCACCGCCACGGCTCAAAGGAGACGCTCATGATCCGCGTGTTAATCGTCGAAGACCAGGCCATCCTGCGCGAGAGCCTGGCGCGCTCCGTTGGCGACCAGCCCGATATGACCGTTGTTTCCGCCATCGCCGATGCCTCCGAGGCCTTGGGTGTCGCGCTCAAGGAGCGTCCGGACATGATACTGATGGACGTATGCACCGAGCATGATTCCAACGGCATCGTGGCGGCGGCGCGCATCAAGGAGCAGCTGCCCGAGTGTCGCATCATTATCATGACCGGCATGCCCGAGATCACCTTTGTCGATCAGGCCCGCGAGGCGGGCGTCGATAGCTTTGTGTACAAGAACGTCGGTATCGACGAGCTGTTCGCCGTGATGCGCTCCACGCTGGCGGGCTATTGCACGTTTCCCAAGCCGCCCGAAAGCATTTTTTCGGGTACGGCGGCACTCGACGATGTCGAGCTGTCGATCTTGCGCCTTGCCTGCGAGGGTAAAAGCCGCCGCGAGATCGCGGCCGAGCTGTTTATGAGCGAGGGCACCATCAAACGCCGCATCTCGGAGATTCTCAATAAGACCGGCTACGACAACATCATGCGCTTGGCCGTGCGCGCAGTAACGGAGGGCAGCATCGTTCCCAACATGGAGCGCTAGCGCTCGTTACGCATCGGCATAAAGCGGCGGGGCCGCAGGATCAACTCCTGCGGCCCCGTCTGGCATGTGCGCGGATGTGTCCGCCAATCCGCGGCTATCGGTGTCTGCCGTTACGCGATGGTTGCGCTGTAGGAGGCGACGTCCTCGTAGGAATCGGTCAGGTAGGCATCGATGCCGATGGTCGTGTTGACGAGGTCGTCAAGGCTATCGAGTGTGCCGTTCGAGAAGGTGAACTCTTCGGTGGCGTTGGTGCCGGGCATCAGGTGAGCCGAGAACCAGGCTTCCTTCATAGTGCCGTTGACGTTGGTCTTGCCGGAAGGAGCGTAGAAGGTCAGGTCCTTGTCGCTCTTGTTGGTGATGTTGACGACAAAGCCGATGTCGCCCCAGTCGTCCTTGAATTTCTCGGTGATGGTGATGGTGCACAGATCGTCATCGGCGACGGTGACGGCGGGGGAGATTTCGACGTTCTGGACATCGTCGTCTTCGACGGCCTCATCGATCTCCTCTTCCTTCTCGGCCGCTTCGCGATCCTTCTTCACCGTACCGGACAGGTCCTTATCGGACTTGGTAAAGACAAGATTGCCGTCATCTTCTTCGAGGATGAGTTTGCCGTCCTTGAGCTTCATGTCGTGCGACTCATCTTCGGCGGTGATGGTTACGGTGGTGGCGTCCTTTGCCTCCCATTTAAGGTCGACGACTTCAAGGAACAGGTCGAGGGCGCCTGTACCGTCCTCATCGAGAATCAGGACGCAGTGGACACCCCAATCCTCGAGCATCTTCATGTACTCATCGGTCAGCTCTTCGCCATCCACGGTTCCACCCGAGAGTTCCCAGCTGCCGACGAAGTTGGCCTTGGGGTCTTTGCCGCCGCTGCTGCAGCCCGTCAGGGCAAAGGCGAGCGCCAGGACGCATGTCAGAAATGCGAGTACGGACTTTTTGAACGTTGTCTTCATGGTGTCCTCCTTCTTGTGTGAAAACCCATAGAAGCAAATGCGGGGGTGGCGGATCCCCCGCCAATTACCAGATAGAGGGGCTAGGGCCGGGGCGTTCCGCAGTTGCTGCAGAACTTGCCGCCGTTTTCGCTGCCGCAGTTGGGGCAGAACCACTTGGCCGGTGCCGGGGCGGGTGCGGGACTACCGCACTCGGAGCAGAACTTGCCGGTGTTGGTGGCGCCGCAGCTGCAGGTCCATGCGCCGGTCGCAGGTGCGGCAGCGGGTGCCGGTGCGGGAGTCGGAGCCGGCTGCGGGGCAGTCTGCTGCTGTGCCTGGCCGGCGGCGAACAGCTGGCTGGCGTTCATGCCGCCCATGCCACCTGCCATGCCCATGCCCATAAAGCCTGCCATCGCGCCGTTGGGGTTGGCGGCTGCCGCGCGCATTGCGTCGCTCTGGGCGCTGGCAATGTTGGCGGCTGCCATGGTGGGATCGCGCATGACCGCGGCTTTCTGCAGGTCCTTGATCATCTGCTCGTCTTCTTGCGAGGCGGCGATGGAGTTGACGCCAAAGCTCACAATCTCGACACCACGCAGGTCGCGCCAGTCGGCAGAGAGGACCTCGTTGAGCGCACGGGCGAGCTCGGTGGTGTGGCCGGGGATGGCGCTGTAGCGGATGCCCATCTCCGAGATCTTGGCAAAGGCGGGCTGCAGGGCGGTGAGCAGCTCGGACTTAAGCTGGCTGTCGATCTTGTCGCGCGTGTAGCTATCGGTCACGTTGCCGCATACGTTGGTGTAGAACAGCAGCGGGTTGGTGATGCGGTACGAATACTCGCCGTTGCAGCGCACGGAGATGTCAACGTCCAAGCCGATGTTGTTATCGACCACGCGGAAGGGCACGGGTGAGGCGGTGCCGTACTTGTTGCCGATGATCTCCTTGGTGTTGATGAAGTAGACGCGCTGGTCCTTGCCCGCGTCGCCGCCAAAGGTAAAGCGGCTGCCGATATTGGCGAAGGTCTCCTTGATGGAGTCGCCCAGGTTGCCGCTAAAGACGCTCGGCTCGCTGCCGGTGTCAAAGACGAACTCGCCAGGCTCCAGCGCAACCTCGATAATCTTGCCGTTTTGCACCACGAGCATGCCCTGGCCGTCGTTGACGGCGATGACCGAGCCGTTGGAGATGACGTTGTCCTCGCCGCGCGTGTTGGAGCTGCGGCCGCCGGTGCGCTTGCTGCCCTTGCAGGCCAAGACGTCAGCGGGCATCGATTCGCAGTAGATAAATTCCTTCCACTGGTCGGCCATGACGCCGCCGGCAGCTCCCAATCCAGCTTTCAAGAGTCCCATGGTGATCTTCCTTTCTCGTCAAAGGCCGGGTGGTATTGGTCAGGATGGTTAGTCGTCCTTGTAGTCCTTCATGACGACGGTGGTCTCGGTGTGGCTGAAGGTGTCGTGCTTCTCGGTCAGGTCGAGCTCGCCACAGTAGCAATCGGCGTGGGTGGCCTCGTTGGCCGTCTTGAGCTGGCCCACCAGCAGCACGTCTCCGATAATCACGATGGTCAGCGGCGCGATGACGTTGATGAGGATGCCCTCGATATCAAAGGCGAGGTAATCCGGATCGAAGGCGTATTCCCCCATAAAGAGAATCTGGGAGAGGATAAATCCGATCATAAAGAACAGCACCGAGGCGATGGCGAGCTTGGGCTTGGAGCAGGGGAGCTCGCCGACCAAGCGGCCGGTCTGACCGTTCATGGCAAACAGGTAGCTCTTGCCGTTCCACGAGGTGGAGAGCATCCAGACGGGGAACAGGGCGTAGTCGCTGTCTTCCCAGGTGTAGTCGAGCTGCTTGCTTTCGACCGTGGCATCGTCGTATTCGTCGACGACGGTCTCGCGCAGGGCCGAGATCGTGCTTTCTTCCATACGGCGCTCGGCGCGCGCCTTGCAGGTCTCGCAGTCCTCGTCGTAACGGTTGGCGATGTAGCCGGGCATATATGCGACTGAGAACGGACGCAGTGCGTCGTAGTCAAACGGCTCGATGGCGTCCATGTGGCCGTCGGGCATCTTGGACGATCCGTCGACGGGCACGCGCTTAAACGAGATATTGCCCTTGCGATAGGCATCGTAGTGGTCGGTGGTCGTGACGGTGCGATCGGATTCCTCGGTCACGGTCTCGTTGGTCGCGTCAAAGTATACTTCGCCGTCAACGCGGGCGCCGTAGAGCCAAAACGGCACGTAGACACCTTGGACCTCGTCGATGTGGTTGCCGGTGACAAAGCTCTTGGGCAGCAGGATCTTGCCCTTGTAGTGCTCCTTGAG
>URKU01000131.1 GCA_900548515.1 uncultured Collinsella sp.
TGCCAAGGGGCGAGAGCTTAAAGTACAACGTGGACGTGACCAGGCAAAAGGCCATCTGAAGCGCGAGGCTGGCGACGGCCTCGACGGCAATCTCGCGGTCGAGCGTGGCGATGCCGTATGCCATGGCAAGGACCGAGCCCATGAGCGGGCAGATGAGCATGGCGCCTACAATGGCGATATCCGAGTCGATATCGAGGCCGATGCTCGCGATCAACATGGCAATGATCAGGATGCATAAGTGCGAGCCAGTCAGGCGCGCCCCGTTTACAAAGCGCTTGCGAATCACGTGATAGGGCGCGCGTCCCTCGCGAATGTTGAATGCCTGCTTAAGGAAACGGGTGGCATTCTCCATGGCCTCGCTGTGTGCAGGGCGTATACCGTGACGACGATGATGACGCTCGCGCAGCCGCTTGATCTGTTGTTTATCGAGTTCCATGCTTACCTCGTCTGGCTTCCGAGTCGCTCCTCATGTCTATCGTCTTTACTCTACACCGCGCTGAGTGAGGTGTCAGACGAGGCTTGGTGACCTGGAAGGCAGGTCAGTCGGCATGACTAAAAATGGTGTGAGGATCTAAGGGGTCAAATAGACAAAAAGCGCGGGGCCGGATGGTCTCCGACCCCGCGCTCTGCACGGGTGCGTTGTTGTTTGGTTTAGCCCAGCAGGCTCAGGCCAACAGAGATAAACGCCAGGATAACGCCGACGATAGACTCGCCGCCCAGCAGGCCGCTGGCGACAACCAGGCCCTGTTCCTGGAAGGCGGCGTCCTTGGCAGCCCTCTCCTCGTCCGAAAGACCGGCCTCGGCGTCGCGGTGAGCGGCCCACTTGTCGTAGGCGAGCTTAACGCAGGAGCCCAGGAAGGCCGTGAGCGACATGTAGAACGGCAGGTACACGCCCAGGCCGATCATCATGGCCGGAATGCCGAGCCAGTACATGACGATGCCGGCGATAAAGCCGCCTGCGAACCACGGTACGCTCGGGATGCCCGAGACCATGGTGGCGACCACACTTGCCTGCGCGGCAACGAAGCTCTTGTCGGGACCAAAGGCGTCCGGACCATAGGCGGTGACGAGCGCGACCATGACGGCGGCGGCGACCAGGGCGCCCACGATGCCGCCGATGGCCTGACCGACCCACTGTGCGCGCGGGTTGGTGCCCAGCACGGCGCCGGCCTTAAAGTCGTTCATGACGTCGCCCGCAAGGCCGCACGCCACGGCTACGATGCCGGCGATAAAGAACAGTTTGACCTGAGCGAGCTGTGCGAAGGCGGCAACGATGAGCATGACGATGAGGCCGAAGATCTCCATGGGGTCGATACCCGTCTGCCCGCAGCTCTGCGCACTCATGATGGTGGTGACAAAGGTGAACAGCGTGACGATGACGGCTGGAACGGGACCAAGGTCGAGCGCGATGGCGACGATCACGGCGATGGCGGCGGCGCCCAGGCCGATGATGCCGGCGTCGAGCTTAAGGGAGCCCGAGATGAGCGACTGCTCGTCGGTGTCGGTGGAGCTGTCGGCGGCGAGGCCGCGGACGATACCGGCGACCTGCGGCAGGATGTCCTTGAGTACGACGGCGACGCCAAAGCCCATCATGAGGCCCATACCCAGGGACTTGACGATGCCCTGTGCGGTCATAACGTCAAACAGACCGGCAGCGGTGCCGCCGACGATGATGCCAAAATTGCCCAGCAGCGCGCCGGCAAACCAGAACGCGACGGGGGCGAAGCCCACCAAAAAGCCGACGGAGAGCAGCATGGGCGAGTTGTAGATGGCAAAGGTCACGCCGGGGATATTGAGCGTGCACAGCATACTGGGTACCACGCCCAGGGCGTCGCGAAGCACGCTGTAGATGCCGGCGATGGCCATGGAGCCAAAGAGCTGCTTGCCGGTCTTGCCGCCGGCCTCGGTAGCGCGCAGGGTCTGAGCTGCGGCGTTACCGGTGGGGAACTCGAGCGCGGCGTCCACGATAAAGTGACGGTGGATGAGCGCTGTCGCCAGAAGGCCCAAGATGGTGCCGGCGAGCGCCACGATAAACATGTCGAGCCAGCTGATCTGGTCGGCATAGCCCAGCATCCAGGCGCCCGGGATGGTAAACGCCAGACCGCCGGCGACCATGGCGCCTGCGGACATGATGGTGTGGGTGACGTTGGCCTCGTTGAGGCTGGCGTTGCCCATGAGTTTCAGGAAGAACAGCGAAATGACGGCAGCGAAAATGATCGGCCAGGGGAGGGCGCCCATCTTGAGGGCGGTGTAGGCCGAGCTTGCCGTGATGATCACGCAGCCAAGGACGCCGATGACGACGCCACGCAGCGTGAGTTGCCCGCGCATCGAAGCGCGGTTCGAGGGATTGCTCATATAAAACTCCTTTGCGTATATCCGCTTCCCCCAGGAGCGCCGTTACGGATACGGCGCGGGAAGTCGGGTTACCAAGGGCCGCCGCGTGAGCTCGCGCGCGACCGCGCACCAGTATAGCCGCAAGCAAGTCATTTTGGGATGACTGGTTTAGGTAGGCGATATACTGCTGGGCAGACGAAAGGAGCGCCGACGATGCTTAATGGGTGCGCATATATATTGACGGTCGACGTGGGCAACACGTTCATTCGCTTTGGCCTGTTTGCCGAGGATTCGGCCGCGGCGCAGGAGTGCCCGCTTGCGACGTGCGAGATCACGACGCCGTCGAGCATTACGGCAGACGAAGCGCGTATGCGTCTCGCTCAAGTCATGGCCGCGCTGGCGGCTGATGCGGGCATGCCCGGCGCGCTTGTGCCCACGGCTGCTGTGCTGAGCTGCGTGGTCCCGGCGCTCGAGCGCCCGTGGAAGGCGGCACTTTCCCGTACCTGCACGGGGCGCGTGCTCACGGTGGGGCCGGGACTTAAGACCGGCATGCCCGTGCACTACGATGACCCGGCCGAGATCGGTCCCGACCGCATCGCCGACGCCGTGGCTGCCCGCGCCGTCTACGGCTCGCCGTGCATCGTGATTGACCTGGGCACCACGACCAATATCGAGGTCATCGACGCGCATGGTACCTTTGTCGGCGGCGTTATCGCGCCGGGCCTGGCCCTCGGCGCCCGCTCGCTTTCGGCGGCAGCAGCGCGCCTGCCCCAGGTTGAGCCCTCGGCGCCAACACACGTCATCGGCCGCAACACGCGCGAGGCCATGCGCTCGGGTGTGGTTTTGGGCGAGGTGGCGCGCATCGACGGCATGCTCGACATGGTGCTTGCCGAGATGCGTGCGACCAAGGCCGCGGGGGAGGGCAGCGTGCCCATCGTCATTACCGGCGACGATGCCGAGGCGCTTGCGGCCCTTGTCGGCCATAGCCTGACGGTCGACGATGCGCTGACGTTGCGGGGTCTCGCCGAGCTCTACCACATCAACCAAAAGCCCCGCCGCGCGTAGCGATGGGGGCGATGGGACAAAACGTCTCCACCTTCCACCTGCTACAATGGGTCAAACTATTGCGATTTCGGAGGTGTCTGCCATGTCGGACGATCTTCATCAAACCGCGTCGGGCAAGCGCCGCGACGTTATTAGCTGGGATGAGTTCTTTATGAGCGTGGCCATCGCCGCGCAGCGCCGCAGTAAGGACCCCAACACGCAGGTGGGCGCGTGCATCGCCAGCACCAACCACCGCATCCTTTCGGTGGGCTACAACGGCACGCCCTCGGCACTCAACGATGACTTTTTCCCGTGGGGAACGAGCGATGACCCGTTGCAGGACAAGCACAACTACGTGGTGCATGCCGAGGCAAACGCCGTGCTCAACTACCGTGGCTCGCTCAAAGACCTTGAGGGTTCCACGGTCTACGTTACGCTGTTCCCGTGCCACGACTGCGCCAAGATCCTGGCGCAGGTGGGCGTGGGCGAGGTCGTCTACCTGGACAATAAGTATGCCGACACCGATGACGGCCGTATCAGCCGCCGCATTCTCGACTCCTGCGGCATCAGCTACCGCCAGGTCATCGTCGATGTCCAGATTGGTACCGGGGGACAGGCTCAGAAGTGATATGCGTTGTCGCTATCTGACGACGAATGCAGGTCAAAGAACCCCGTCTCAAATTGACTGCTCGTGAAAGTCGTGTCCGCACGCATGGCTGGCGCCTAAGCGGGTACATGGCTGTAGTAACATAGCCCCTGTCCGCGGGCGTGCCCGCGTTATTGTGAGAAAGGAGCCCCTGTGGCTGTTAACGAAGAGCTGCTTAA
>URKU01000132.1 GCA_900548515.1 uncultured Collinsella sp.
CGCACGTAGCCGGCGTCGCAGCACAGACCGTAGAACCAGTCGGTCGCGGCGCGGGGCTCGTTGACGCCCATGCGGCCGTTGAACTCCTCGTTTACAACCGAAGGTCTCGGCATGAGCACACCCATAATGCGCATGGCGATGCGGTCGCGGCCCGACGCCGTGTCCTCGGCGGCGCCGTTGGCAACGGCAGCCTCGGAAAGCGCGGCAAGTGTACCTTCAAGGTCAAAGTCGGGCAGGGTATCGGGGTGAACGAGCGAGAGTTTCTCGACCTGGAGCGCCCAGGCCATGTCGAGTGCGGGGCCAGTGGCGCCGATGCACTCCAGAATGGTGTTGTAGGCCCAGATGCGGTCGTCCTGTCCGATCATCGATCGGTGGATGGCATATTCGATGAGGCCCTGCGCGGCCTCGCGCACATCAGTCATTACAGCCATGCCGCGTAAGCCCCCTTGTCAGAAATTGCGTAGTGGCGGGCAGAGCCCTCGCCCAGCCAGCCGTTCATCTTGGCAATGAAGGTGTCGACCAGGTCGAGCGGCACGAAGGCCTGGATGGTGCCACCAAAGCCGCCACCGTGGATACGGACGGCGCCGCGGCCGTCGAGCACGTGCTCGGCCAGCGCCAGCGCATACATGGAGGGCTGCTCGGAGCCCAGCTTGGCAACGACATTCTGCAGGTACATGGCAGAGCTGGCGCCGGACTCGCGCGTCAGGACCAGGAACTGATCGATGTCGCCGGCGTTGAGCGCTGCCCAGCGCTTGTCGACCAGGCCGTTTTCGTACCAGTAGTGAACGGCGCGCAGACAGGCACGGTCGCCCAGTTTGGCACGCAGCTCGGGGAGCTTGGCGTCAAAATCGGCAACATCGACCTCGCACAGGCGTACCTTGCCAAACTCGGCGGCGACGTCTTGCATCTCGCGCGGAACGGCAGCGTAATCGTCGGTGGCGGCCACGTGGTCGGCACCAACCTTAACGAGCACGAGCGCATAGCCGTGATCCTCAAAGTTGAGTTCGAGCTTCTGGGTTTTAGGCTGAGCCTGGTCCTCAAAGTCCATGTAGGCAAGGCCGCCCAGGCACACAGCGGCCTGGTCCATCAGACCGCAGGGCTTGCCATAGTAGTTGTTCTCGGTGCGCTGGCTCATCTGGGCGAGCGCGACGGGCTCGATGGCGGGTGCGCCCCAGAGCGTCTCCATGGCGCGACCGTATGCCGCCTCGACAGCAGCAGAGCTCGAAAGGCCGCCGCCCGAGGGGACAGAGCAGGTGAAGGCGAAGTCAAAGCCCTGGGGCTCAACGCCCAGAGCAGCGATTTCGTGGGCCATGCCGCGGACGAGGCTCGCAGACGTGCCCTTCTCGGACTCTTGAATACCCAGCGTGTCGAGCGTGATCTCAAACGTGGGATAGCCCTCGTCGGCGACGCGGACCTTGTTGGAGTCGGTTGCCACGGCGATGCCGTCGACAGCGACATCGAGCGAGCCGGCGATGACGTGGCCGCCCTCGTGGTCGGTGTGGTTGCCACTGATCTCGGAGCGGCCGGGCGCGTGCACATAGAGCACCTGGCGATCGCCGATGGGCCCAAACTCCTCCTCGAACAGCTTGGTGAGCGTGGCGAGTGTCTTTTCGTCGGGGGTGGTCATCGGAGTCCTTTCCTTGGCGCGTACGGGTAAGTTTTGCGCCGTTATGAGTACGTTAACAACTTGAAGCGGCATGAACCAAGTGTTCACGATGCCGCACGTTACGGGCTATGTTAACGTACTCATAACACAACTCTTGTCACTTTTTGAGAATCTGGTAATCGGTAGAAATTCAGCCGTGAACGGTATTGCCGTATGGACTTATAAAGCAGAAGAGATGCGGATTGAAAAAGTAGAGTACGTTAACATGCGTCCGACGATAGCGGGTCTCGGCGCGGGCTAAACTCCTGCCCGGGCCGGCATTCACGCTATTCAGATCTCGCAAGGGTGAAGGTGATCCTGTGGCAAGGTGCCCGTCCAACGATACAGGTACGCGTCCGGTCTCCATGGCCGACGTCGCCCGCGCTGCCGGCGTTTCGCAGCAGACGGTTTCGCGCGTCGCCAACGGCTTGTCCAACGTTAACGAGCAGACGCGCCAGCGCGTGCAGGCCGCTATGCAAGAGCTCGGCTTTCGTCCGAGTTATGCCGGTCGCTCGCTGCGTGACGGCCGTTACCATTCGGTCGGCCTGTGCGTCAACGATGTCACCAAGTTTGGCAACCTCTCAATGATTGACGGCATCGCCAGCGCTGCTCGCGAGCATAATTGCGCCATCACGCTGGTCGAGATGTCCAAGACCGAGGAGTTTTCGCTTGCCGAGGCCACGCGTCGTATGGCCGCATTGCCGGTGGACGGCATCATCATCGGCATGAGCCGCATGGCGCCCGATTTTGAGACGTTTGATCCACTGCCGGGCATTGGCACGGTCATCGTTACCATGTACGCGCACCCGCGGGTGACCACGGTCGACTCCGATCATTACGGCTGCTCGCTCTTGCTTATGGATCACCTGTTTGAGCTGGGACACGAGCAGATTCGCTATATTGGCGGCCCGTCGTTCTCGGTCGACGAGCAATTTCGTCGCGCCGGTTGGCAGGATGCGCTCGAGCGTAAACACATCGAGCCGGCAGAGTCGCTCGAGGGCGACTGGTCTGCCAACAGCGGCTACGAGGCCGGCAGGTACCTGGCCGAGCACGACCGCACCATGACGGCGATCTATGCGGCAAACGATCAGATGGCAAATGGCGCGATTGCCGCGCTGCGTGATAGCGGCCTGCGCGTGCCCGAGGACGTGAGCGTGGTGGGCGTCGACGATTCGCTCGATGATTTTGTGGCACACAACGAGCTCACGACCGTGCGATTCGATCTACATCAGCGCGGACGCGAGGTGTTCGAGCATGCGGTTCCCGAGGCGGGTACGGCGGGCAAAACCGTTGCCATTCGTATTCCCGGCCAACTCATTATTCGACATAGCACGGCGATACCGCGCGCATAGTTTGTGCAGGTAAACGGCGATTTATTGCATTTCAATAACAATCGGTATGGATGCTGACGGATAGCCGTGGCTATGAAGGCGAGTGTTATGATAGACGGGTTCTTTTGTCTATCTAGGAGGCTTTGCCTGATGGAGATCACCAAGGATATCCGCTACATCGGTGTCGACGATCACGACATTGACCTGTTCGAGGGCCAGTACGACGTGTCCGAGAACGGTATGGCATACAACAGCTACGTTATCTTGGGCGAAAAGATCGCTGTCGCCGATTCAGTCGACGGCGGTTTTGTTGACGAGTGGCTCGGCAACCTCGAGGCCGTGCTCGATGGCCGTACGCCCGACTACCTGGTTGTCCATCACATGGAGCCCGATCACTCCGCCGGTATCGCCGCCTTTATGGAGCGCTATCCCCAGGCACAGATTGTGGCCAGCATGGGCGCCTTCCGCATGATGGTCAACTACTTTGGCACCGACTACCCCGAGCGCAAGATGGTCGTCAAAGAGGGCGACGTGCTCGACCTGGGCGGCCACAGCCTGACCTTTATCGGCGCCCCCAACGTTCACTGGCCCGAGGTGATCTTCTCCTACGAGTCCACCGACAAGGTGCTCTTTAGTGCCGACGGCTTTGGCAAGTTTGGCGCCAACGACATCGAGGATCCCGAGGGGTGGGCTTGCGAGGCTCGCCGCTACTACTTTGGCATCGTCGGTAAGTTCGGCAAATTCGTGCAGACCGTGCTCAAGAAGGCCGCCGATCTGGATATCCAGATCATCTGTCCGCTCCACGGCCCCGTACTGACCGAGAACCTGGGCTATTACCTCGACACCTATAACACCTGGTCGAGCTATCAGCCCGAGGACGAGGGCATCACGATCGCCTATGCGAGCGTGTATGGCCATCTGAAGGCTGCCGTTGAGGAGCTTGCAACTGCGCTCGAGGCTCGCGGCCAGAAGGTTTCCGTCTTTGACCTGGCTCGCGACGACATGGCCGAGGCCGTTGAGGATGCGTTCCGCTATGACCGTCTGGTGCTCGCCTCCATCACCTATCAGGGCGAGATCTTCCCGTTCATGAGCACCTTTATCCACACGCTTGCCGAGCATGCCTATCAGAACCGTACGGTGGCGCTCGTTGAGGCCGG
>URKU01000133.1 GCA_900548515.1 uncultured Collinsella sp.
CGCTCTACTTCCAAACCGAGTTTCCCGATGGCGTCTATGCCCGCGTCAACGTGGGCGTGGGCTCCACCGATGAGCTCGTCCTTGCCCTGTCCGAGGCGACGCCGGTGCTACAGGAGGGCCTGGGCGCGCCCGACAACGCCAGCTTTGCCGCCTGGGTCGCCACCAACGACATCGTGCGCTCCCAGATCGACGAGCGCATCCTGCGTGCAGCCGAGCAGGGGCTTCCATTTAAGGGAGGGGACCTCTAATGGATCCGAGCGTCTACATCCCCGCCTACTTGGAGCGCACCTATCTGGCGTCGCACCCCGAGCTCACCGATGCAGCACGCGAGCTTGTCCATAACGACATTAGTGCGAATCCCCAAAAGTATGCGCAGTCCGAGCATGCTCAGGCGCTGCTGTCCTATGCCGGTGTTCATCGCCACCTGCTCGACGAGCTCCATCGCATCGAGGACATGGGCAGCGACGAGGAATTTGAGCAGACGCGCAACCGCCTGTTCGACGATATGCGTGATGAGCTGCTCAAGATCGTCCGCATCGATGCGCTGGCCGTCGATGCCCAGCTACTCGCCATCATCCTAGCGGACACGCCCGTTGACGCCTGCCTGGGCGACCTGATGAAGCTCGAGACGAGCACGGCCGACTACCTGCAACAGAGCGTGCCCGGGTTTGATATGGAGGCCCCGCACTACTGGGCCAATAATGTTTTGGCCGACGGTGTCACCGCAGCGGACCTTACCGTGAGCGAGCCGGCCCTTATCGGGTGGCTCCACACGCTCGAGGCCATCTCGCAGCTGTGCATGGCGAGCGCCCGCTACCGCGCTGCTGCCAACTACGCCCGCCGCGTCCTTAAAGCAGAAGGCTATCCCACTCGGGCCGCAGGCACCGTGTTGCTCGCCCTCGCCCGCTTGGAAGACCAAGACGGCTTTTTTGCCCTGGCGCATCAGCTCGAGGAACAGATGGGGGCAGACGCACTCGAAAACTCTCCTTGGTACCTGCTC
The DNA here is from genome assembly GCA_900548515.1 of uncultured Collinsella sp. Classification (GTDB taxonomy): domain Bacteria; phylum Actinomycetota; class Coriobacteriia; order Coriobacteriales; family Coriobacteriaceae; genus Collinsella. The sequence goes on from URKU01000133.1 coordinate 1,001, forward strand.
GCCCGCACGATTCTGCTGTTCAAAACAAACAAGATGCGCCCGGCGACGCGCGCGCTGCGTGAGTTCGCTAACCGTTGCGAGGGTGGCGCGTTCTTCTTGCTGAACCCCATGTACCAGACGCCGTATCTTCCCTGCCGACCCGAGCCGCGCGACCCCTGGGACCTTTCGCACCAGGCAGTTTGGGAGGCCGACGGCATTATCTCGGACACCCCCGACTTTGCCCCCTGGGCCAACGCCTGCGAAGATGTATCGCAGCTCGCCCAGGAATTTGCGCGCCGCTACGGCTTTTAGCGACGCGATCGCCCCGACCATGTCATTCACGTTAGGAACGACTTCATGAACTTCCGCTCATCTCTCGCCTGCACCTCGAGCGATATCGCCCGCTGGGGGCTGCGCTCTATCCTTAAGCGCCAGGGCGGCGTACTCCCCGGCCGCATCGCCATGAAGATCGACCCCGAGTTGCTGAGCGACCTCGCCGGCCTTGTCGACCGCAGCGTGGTGATTACCGGTACTAATGGCAAGACCACCACCTCCAACCTCATCGCTGACGCCGTTGCTGCCAGCGGCGCTACCGTGGTGTGCAACCGTGCCGGCAACAATATGGAGCCTGGCGTGGTGGGTGCTCTGCTCGAGGCCCGCGGCGGCCTTAAGCACGCCAGCAGCGGCAAGCGCGTGGGCGTCTTTGAGTGCGACGAGCTCTACACCGTACGCGTTCTGCCCAAGCTCAAGCCGACGTACTTTGTGCTGCTCAACCTGTTCCGCGACCAGCTAGACCGCTACGGCGAGATCGACCATACCCAAGACGTCATCGCCCATGCGTTGGAGCTCTCTCCGACGACAACGCTCATCTACAACGCCGACGATCCGCTGTGCGCCTCGATCGCCGCGCGCGTCCCCAACACGAGCATCGCCTTTGGCATCGACGGCGCCACGGGCACCGAGTCCGACCGCATTAGCGACTCGCGTTTTTGCTCGCAGTGCAACGCCCCGCTGGAATACGACTATGTGCAGTACGGACAGCTGGGCGCCTATCATTGCCCTTCGTGCGGCTGGGGTCGCCCCGGGCTTGTCCGTCGCGTGACGGGCGTTGAGCTCGGCTGCGACGGCTACGGCTTTGACCTGGCCTTTGGACCCGAGGCCAACGCGGCTGCCGTACACATCGCCACACGCTACAACGGCCTGTACATGGTCTACAACGTAGCCGCAGCCTTCTTCGCCGCCCACGAGCTGGGCGTGGACGCGGCACATCTGCAGCCCACGCTCGACGCCTACGTGCCAGCAGGTGGTCGCATGGGCCGTTGGGATATTGCCGGCCGCACCGTCGAGGCCAACCTGGCCAAGAATCCCGTGGGCTTCGATCGCCAGATCCAGTCCATTAAAACGGCAGGTGGCAGGCTCTGTGCCTTCTTCCTAAACGATAACGATGCCGACGGCCACGATGTCTCGTGGATCTACGATGTCGACTTCGAGCGCATCGCCGACGCGCCGGGTCTTGTCGCCTTTGCCGGAGGCACGCGTGCGCACGACATGCAGGTACGCCTCAAGTACGCCGGCATCGATGCCGCGATTATCTCGGACGTCGCGCAGGCGATCGGCGCCGTGGCAGACGAGGCCGCCGATGACACCTTCTGCGCCGTCGCCAACTACACGGCCTTCCCGCCGCTGGTCAAAGAACTCGACGGACTCAAAGGCACCGATGCGGCCACGGTTGCCGCCCACGCTGCACCGTGCGCCGATGGTAGCGCTGTCCCCACCGATATTGCGCCGGTCGAGCTTTCGCGCCCGCTGCGCATCGTCTATCTGTACCCCGATGCCCTTAACCTCTACGGCGACGGCGGCAATGTTATCGCGCTCGAACGCCGCTGCGCCTGGCGTGGCATTCCCGTGCGTGTAGACGAGGTCCGTATGGGCGAAACGCTTGATTTGACCGATGCCGATATCGTCATGATGGGTGGCGGCTCCGACCGCGACCAGCTAGCTGTGGCACACGAGCTGCTCGCCCAAAAAGACAAGGTCGCGGCCTATGTTAAGGATGGCGGCTCGCTGCTTGCCATCTGTGGCAGCTATCAGCTGCTCGGCCGTTCGTACTATATGGGCGAGGATCGCATCGAGGGTCTGGGCGTCATTGCCGCCGAAACCGTACGCGGCTCCGACCGCCTGATCGGCAACGTCGCCGTTAAGACCGACCTGGCACCCGAGCCCTTTGTGGGATTCGAGAACCATGGCGGCCGCACCCTGCTCGATACAGAGGCCACGCCGCTCGGAACGTCCGTCGTCGCGGGCACCGGCAACAACGGCGACGATGGCTTTGAGGGCCTCATCTACAAGGGCGTCATCGGCACGTACCTGCACGGGCCGGCACTACCCAAGAACCCCGAGCTCGCCGACTGGCTGATCGCGCACGCCCTCGAGCGCCGCGGCGATGCGCAGGCCGCCGCCCTGCTGCCGCTCAAGCCCCTCGACGACACCTACGAGCACACCGCTCACGACGCCGCCATGAAGCTCCTCCCCTAACGCCCCACTACCACAAAGGGGACAGGCACCTTTGTGGGGCACCTTTGTGGTGGTTTTCCAGTTTGCCAACGATATGTGAACGGCTAAAAAAGTCTGCTATACTCTTTCCCGCTGTCCCCATCGTCTAGCGGCCAAGGACGCCACCCTTTCAAGGTGGATATCGCGGGTTCGAATCCCGCTGGGGGCACCATTTGAAATGCAAAGCCCGTTACCCTTGCGGTGACGGGCTTTTTTTTCTTCTCCAACGCCGGGATTCGAACCCGGCAGGGTGCGGAGCTGAGGAAACGCGCAAGCGTTTTCCAGCGCAGCACGCAAGGAGCGGAGCGACGCAGCGAAAGCGGGCGGCGCCAGCCGCACGCGGACATCCCGCTGGGGGCACCATTTAAATCGAGAAGCCCGTTACCCCCGTGGTGGCGGGCTTTTTGCTACCCATACGCCGGGATTCGAACCCCGAAGGCATAAAATCTCACTGTCATCCAAGGGCCCGTGGACAAAAAATAGCAAATATGAGTACTGTTACCAATTTAGTAACAGCGATTTCATGCCATCAGAAGGCGATTTGGACACAAGGCGTCCTACGGCGGAAGAATTGCAGGCGTTTATCAGCTAAGTACTTGGA
>URKU01000134.1 GCA_900548515.1 uncultured Collinsella sp.
TTTCATGAGACTTTGGACATCGCCGTCCACAAACTCATAGGTCCATCCGGTGTACTTGGAAACCTCCGCGAGCCAATCGTAGAGGATGCCGGAGCGCACGCCGTCGGCATCGGTCTCGCTGATGCCTTCGACCTCGGGGGAGGGGACCCATACGGGGGAGATGTCGTGGGCGAGTATCGCCTTGGCCATCCTGGCGGCGTCGTTCCTGTCGTTCTTGGAGGCCGAGTCGGCGGCCGACCTGGGGATCTTCGAGACCGCGGCGACGGCGCACTCGACGCCGAGCCCGGCGAGCTCCCTTTGCGGGGCGAAGCCGAGGTAGCCGCTCTCGTAGGCCGCGAGCGACGGCCCAGGGAACCCATCCATCCACCCGGCGATCTCGCCCCAGGGGTTGCCGGGGAACCTCCTCGTCACGGCCTCGCCGGTGTCCGCGTCGAGGGCGCAGACGGTGGTCGACCTCAGGTGGACGTCCATCCCGAACGCGGTAGAATACTTTGGCATGGGAGCCTCCCAACCTCGTTGCGGCGCGGCTGCGCCTATGGCACTTCAACATCATTGTCGCAGCCCCGACCCGCGGTCACGAGCGGGGGCTCCTGTCTTTTTAGTGCCCTCGGATTGGGTCATAGTGTCTGTCGGTGCCATAACATCGGCGTTACCTTGGCTGTTGGATGTAGTCGTTTAAGAATGTCCCTAACGACTAGTTGTTTAATACGCCAGTTTCTGTCGAGTCGGTGCTTCTTGCGGGTTGCCCGTATAATGGTTTGCGTATGAACCGCAACCAAGGAGTTCCAGTTTATGGACCAGAGCCTTTTTAAATTCGATCTGATCGCCGAGGATCCGACGACGCATGCGCGTGCCGGCGTGCTGCACACCCCGCACGGCGACATCGAGACGCCGATTTTTATGCCCGTGGGCACAAAGGCAAACGTCAAGGGCATTCCTACCGAGACCGTCAAACAGCTCGGCGCCCAGATCGTGCTTGCCAATACCTATCACCTGTCCATGCGTCCCGGCGAGGACACCATCGCCGAGCTGGGCGGCCTGCACAAGTTTATGAACTGGCACGGCCCTATCCTCACCGATTCGGGCGGCTTCCAGGTGTTCAGCCACAACGATGCCGTCAAGCTCACCGACGAGGGCGTGCGCTTTATCGTCAACGACTATGACGGCCGCCATGTGTTCTGGACGCCCGAGGACAACATGGAAATCGCCATGAAGCTCGGTTCCGACATCTGCATGCAGCTCGACCAGTGCCCGGGCTATCCCGCCACGCGCGCCTACGTTGAGCGCGCCGTTGAGCTGTCGAGCATGTGGGCCGAGCGCTGCTATAAGGCGCATACCCGCGACGACCAGGCGCTCTTTGGCATTGTTCAGGGCGGCATGCACCTAGATCTGCGCCTGCGCTCGCTGCGCCATCTGGAGGAGTGCGGCGACTTCCCCGGTTACGGCATTGGCGGCTACTCGGTGGGCGAGGACCACGAGACCATGTTCGAGACCCTGGCACCACTCGTAAGCGAGTACATGCCCAAGCACAAGCCGCGCTACCTGATGGGCGTCGGCAACCCGACCACCCTCGTGCGCGGTGTGGGTGTGGGCATCGACATGTTCGACTGCGTGCTGCCGACGCGCACCGGCCGCATGGGTACGGCGTTCTCCAGCGAGGGTCGCCTCAACTTCCGCAACGCTCGCTTTGCGCACGACGATGGCCCCATCGATCCCACCTGCACCTGCCCGGTGTGCACGGGCGGCTACAGCCGCGCGCTCATCCGCCACATGGTCACGCAGAAGGAGATGCTCGGCGGCATTTTGCTGTCGATGCACAACATCTACTACCTGCTCAACCTTATGCAGCGTGCTCGCCAGGCCATTATCGAGGGCCGTTACGGTGCGTTCGTGAGCGACTGGATGAACAGCCCTGCGGCGGTGGATTACTAAGGGCGACAGATACGCTTGCAGAGCGTGGACAACGGCAATGGTCGAGCGCCAGTCGGTCGTCGCATTCGCTGACACCGGCTGCGCGACCGCTGACCGATAGCTTGCAAGTGCTTGATGCATCGTGGGTACCATACCGAATAGTTGATGCTCGGGCGGGTGTTTGACGCATGGCGTCGACCCCGCCCGTTTTCTTTTTCTCGATAGGAGTACCCATGATTAAGAATGAGAACGTCGAGGGCGAGCCTGCCTACGACGAGACGTACCGCCGCGGCCCCGTGGTCATGCGCGGCCCCATGATTCCCAAGGACAACACCTACGCCAACCTGCTGGCGCCCGAAGATTCGACTGACTGGCTGCATGCCGATCCCTGGCGCGTGCTGCGCATTCAGGCCGAGTTTGTCGATGGCTTTGGCGCGCTTGCCGAGCTTGGCCCTGCAGTGACCATCTTCGGTAGCGCCCGCACGCCCAAGACGGACCCGGTCTACAAGGCGGCGCGCACCGTCGGCCGCAAGATCGCTCAGCGCGGCGTGGCGGTTATCACCGGCGGCGGCCCCGGCATCATGGAGGCGGCCAACAGGGGAGCGGCGAGCGTCAACGGCAAGTCGGTTGGTCTGGGTATTGAGCTGCCGCACGAGCAGGGGCTCAACAAATACGTGAACCTCGGCATGGACTTTCGTTACTTCTTTGTGCGCAAGACCATGTTCGTCAAATACAGCTCGGGGGCCATCGTGTTCCCCGGCGGGTTTGGCACGCTCGACGAGATGTTCGAGGTGCTCACGCTGGTGCAGACGCACAAGGTCAAGCGCATGCCACTCGTGCTGGTGGGCAGCGAGTACTGGCAGGGCCTGTTCGACTGGCTCAACGGCCCGGTGATGGACGCCGGCATGATCAGCCCGCTCGATCCCGAACTCGTGCACATCACCGATGACCTCAACGAAGCCGTCGACGTAGCCCTGAGTGGGCTGATGTAGGTCGATCGTGGCTGCCGCGACATGAATATGCATGGCAATCTGATGCTATCTAACATCAGATTGCCATTTATTTTGGGTATACTGATGCAAAAGACGAGGGCGAGGAGGTCGCGTATGTCTACTGCAACGATTAAGCCCACGACAGTCCGCATCGAGGAGGGGCTTAAGGAGCAAGCGACTGAGTTTTTAGATTCGGTTGGTCTGAGCCTTAATTCGTATCTCAACCTTGCCGTTCGGCAGCTTGTGAACCAGCGGAAGATTCCGTTTGAGATTGTGGGGCGGCCGGAGGTACCCAACGAGGCGACGAGGCGTGCCATGGTGATCGCCGAGGCCCATGAGCTGGGGATTTTGACGGACGATAGTCCGTCATTCGATAACGTCGATGAGCTGATGTCGTTCCTCGATGAGGACTAGGCGATGTTTGAGATTAAGGTCGAAGCTCAGTTTAAGGCCGACTATAAGCGAGCGATGCAGAGCCACCCGCAGCTAAAAACCGAGTTTAAGGCGGCAGTTGCCGAGCTTGCGGCACACGGCGTGCTTCCGGCAGAGTACGGTGCCCACGAGCTCTCCAACCCGGGCGGCAATTACAACGGTCACATCGATTTTCATCTTTCCGATGGCCTGGTCGACGTGGTCGTTCTCTACCTGCCGCATAAAACCAATCCGGTGATTCGACTGGTAAGAATGGGTTCGCATCAAGAGTTATTTCAGGGCCCACTGAGCTAGCCACTCACTTCTAAGTTGCGGTGAAATAGGGATTGATTTGCGGCTTATAAGCCAAAAACAGTCCCTATTTCACCGCAAGTGATGGAGATGTTCCGTCTGTTGACGCGGCATCTGGCTTTCCCTTGTAGCTGACTTCGTCTAAGAGCTCCGCTGCGATCTCGCTGTTTTTGAACCTGATGCTGCAGTCT
>URKU01000135.1 GCA_900548515.1 uncultured Collinsella sp.
GCCTCTGCAATACCCGGCACATCGCGGTCGCAGACGGCACGCGTCGCCTCGGGCGTCACGTCGCGCATCGAAAGTCCCGTGCCGCCACAGGTGAGGACGACGTTGGCGTGGCACTCATCGGCAGCTTCCACAATGGCATCACCGATCTCGCTGGCGTCGTCGCGCACGACCACATGTGAGACGACCGTCCAGCCCTGCGCCTCGATAAGTTCCTCGAGTGCGGCTCCAGCCTCGTCCTGAGCAAGATCGCGCGTATCCGAGCACGTCACGATCGAAATCTTCAACTCCATAGTCTTCCTCCTACAACACCGTGCCCTCGGGCAGGTCGACACGCACGACATCCACGACGTCGCCCGCCTTGAGCTCGCACGGTCCTTCGTCAATACGCAGCAGGCAGTTGGACCGCTGCATCGTGCCGAGCAGCGCCGAATTCTGCGTCTTGGCCTCGGTCACCAACAGCTCACTGGTCTCGGGGTCGCGCAAAACCGTGGCGCGATCGAAGAAGCGTCGGTCCTGGCGCTTTTTCACGCCGTGCGTGAGCGTCGCCTGCTGCACGGGACGCACGCCCTCGGCAAAGCCGCGCATCTTGCGAATCGCCGGACGGGCGAGCATCTCAAAGCCCACATACGCCGCGGCCGGATTGCCTGAAAGCCCTAGGTAGGGCTTGCCCCCGAGCAAGCCAAACGTGATGGCCTTGCCCGGACGCATCGAGATGCGATCGAACAGCACCACGCCCTCGCGCCGGACGAGCGCCGTCACGTAGTCGTAATCGCCCGCCGAGGCGCCGCCGCTCGTAATGACAAAATCGCACTCTCGCGTGGCGCGATGCACCAGCTCGCCAATCGCCTGCTCATCGTCGGGCGCAATACCGTAGAACACGGGCTCGGCGCCGGCATCGAGCGCCTCGGCCATCAGCGCCGAGGAGTTGGAGTCGCGAATCTGCCCGCGCGCCGGCAGCTCACCCGGCGCGACCAGCTCCGTGCCCAGCGAGATAATGCCCACGCGCGGAGCGGCATGGACCTTCACGCTCGCGTAACCGGCGCTTGCCAGCAGGCCGGCGCCGGCCGGAGTCACAACCTCGCCAGCACGCATCACGACTTCGCCGGCATGGGCCTCCTCGGCGGCAGAGCGAACGTTCTTCCCCACCTTGGCCGGCGCCAAAAACCTCACACGCGAGCCCTCGTTGCCGTCACCGTCGAGCACATCGACGATCTCGTACTTCACCACGGCATCGGCACCCTCGGGCACCGGCGCGCCCGTCATGATGCGGACCGTCTCGCCCGCGCCGATTGCGTCCCCAAACACATGACCCGCGGCCTCATGTCCGATAACATCGAGCGTCACCGGCGCCTCGCCAGATGCCTGCGCCAAGTCCGCCGAGCGCACGGCATACCCGTCCATGGCGCTGTTGGCAAACGGCGAGATGTCGATATCGGCCACCGCGTCCTCGGCCAAGGGAAGACCGGCGGCCTGCCACACGGGAATCTCGACGAGATCGGTCGGAGCAACGTGCGACAGAACAATCGACTGCGCGTCCTCCAGCGGAATGAGTTTCTCTGCCATATGCACCTCTTAATGCCACGGCGCACAACAGGGGCGCCGATTCTTTATGCTTGTCTCAGTATAATCCCCCGACGCACGACCGCGACTCGGCCTGCACCCGCAAATACACCTGTCAGTTGCAGGCCGCGAAACAGAATGGAAACCAACCCACCGGCTCGTCGCGTTTACCGCGTTTTATAATGCTTGCGTTGCAACCTAAAAGAGGAACGTATGGCTCATAACGACAAACCCGAAAGCGCAAACGAAGCGCAGGATCATTCCCAGCCGCTCGACGAAGGCGGTTTTTTCTCTCTGAACGACGTTATCGCGGCAGGCAGGCATCAGCTCACCCGCTCTGAGCATCTCTTGGCTGCCGACACGCGCCGCAACGCCCGCAACCTACTCGCGAGCGCCAAGTTGCTCGTGCTCGTCGTCATCGTCTCGCTCGCCATGGGCGTTGCCGCTTGGGCGTTTTTGGCCTCGTTGAATATCGCGACCGACTATCGCGAACACCATGCATGGATTTACGCGCTGCTTCCCGTTGTGGGCGTTGCCACCGCATGGGTGTACAAAAACCACGGCCTTGCCGCCAAGCGTGGCAACAACCTGGTCATCGACTCCGCCCTGGGCACACGCCTCATCCATATGCGCATGGCCGTCCTCACCTTCGTCTGTTCCACGCTCACGCACCTAACGGGCGGATCGGCCGGTCGCGAGGGAGCCGCGGTGCAGATTGGCGGCACCATCGCCAGCAACATCTCGAGCCTCGCCCACCTCAAAAAGCATGACCACCACGACCTCATGCTCGCCGGCATCTCGTCGGCCTTTGGCGCCGTATTCGGTTCGCCCCTTGCCGGAGCTTTCTTTGGCATGGAGATGTGCTTTATCGGCAAGATCGACTACACCGCAGGCATCTACTGCCTGGTCGCCTCGTTTACCGGCTACTTTACATCACTCGCTCTGGGTACCGAGTACGAAGCGAATGTCATCGCCAGCGTTCCCGCCATGACGCCCAAAACGGTCGTCATCGTAGTCATCAGCGCCATCATCTTTGGTCTCACCGCACGTCTCTTTGCCTGGTCGGTTCGAACCGTCAAGAGCCTGTACGGCCGCTTTATCACCAACTACCTCGTTCGCGCACTCATAGGCGCACTCGTGGTTTTGGCCGCCTATGCCCTCCTCGACGCCTGGGACTACGCCGGCCTTTCCACGTGGCTTTCCGGCGCCGGATTTGCCGGCAACACCACCCTGGCGGACGCAGCCATCAAGTTGGTCGTCACAGCGCTTACCCTGGGCGCGGGCTTCCAAGGCGGCGAGGTCACGCCCCTGTTTGGCATCGGCGCGGCACTCGGTGGCTGGATCGGTTGCCTTACCGGGCTCGACCCCAGTTTTCTGGCGGCTCTCGGCATGCTCGGAGTGTTCTGCGCCGGCCTCAACGTGCCCATCACCACCTGCATGATGGCCATCGACCTGTTCCACGGCACGGCCGCCGGGTTCTTTGTCATCGTGGCCTTTATCAGCTACTTAACCGGCGGGCACCGCGGCGTGTACCCTGCCCAGCGCATCATCTCTCCCAAGCGCCGTTCGCTTATTGTGGATGAGGGCGGTACGGTAGCGGATGCTATCGAGCGCCACAACGACCTGATAGAGTAGATGTAATAATCGCCGTGCAGCCACAATCAGGGGCAATTCGACCTGAACGCGACCGCACTGCCATGTCACACGCCGGGAGTCGCCCCATGCACGCAACTGATTTTGGTCGCACGCTCATCATCGCCAACCCAGCCGCCCAGTCGGGTGTGGCGCGCGAAGTTGCCGAGCACCTGCAGCGCTTTTTGGACATGACCGCACGCGCATCCCAGTTTGACCTGGTGTTGACCGAGCGTATGGGACACGCCAAGGAGCTGGCCGCACAGGCTCAGGACTATCGCACCGTTATCGCCCTTGGCGGCGACGGCGTGATTCACGAGGTCGTCAACGGGCTTATGACGCAAAAGGAGGACGCCCGCCCCGCTCTTGCCGTCCTGCCCGTGGGCTCCGGCAACGATTTTGCCCAGACGCTCGGCATCGACGATTTCTCCGGCAAGGATTTTGGCGCGCTGCTCACCTGCGAGCTGCAGCGTCAGGACATCGGGCGCATTCGCT
>URKU01000136.1 GCA_900548515.1 uncultured Collinsella sp.
CGTTGCCGTCCTCGACCTCGAGCGAAGCCGTGGTGCAGCCGAGCATCTGGGCATCGTAGCTCACGTGCGACAGCAGCTTGCGGGCAATACCCTCGCGGCGATGCTTCGGATCGACGGCAACATCCAGAATCTGCACGTCACCGTCCACGACCATGCCACCGGCAAGCCCCAGCAGCTGACCGTCGTCGTGCGCCACCCACCAGCTGCGCGGCGCCGCAACATCCTCGCCCAGCTCGGATAGAAACATGCCCGGCGTCCACGCCTCGTGTCCAGCGCCTTCAAAGCAGGCGGCCTCCAGCGCACTTGCGCCCTCGGCGTCCGCCGCACCCATGGGGCGGAATTGCAGATGGCGACCGGCGAGCTCATCGGCAACGCCCGTAATTTCGCTCTGCGCGCTCTCGGCAAGACCGAGGCGTTTGCGCTCGTTTTCCTCGGCATCAGAAAGGCGCGTATAGATCGGAAGGACGCGGGCCGGGTCGCCGTCACCCGCGGCATGTGCAAGGAGGAGGCCCTCGCCCGAAGGCCACCACAAGCCGCGCTCTACGCAGCGAGCGACCTCATCCTCGCCCAGCAGCTTGCCATAGCGCACGAGACCGTCGCCAGTCAGCTGAACCTGGCCCCAGTCCGCGGCTTGGCGCCACTCATCAAGCGCCACAGCAGCCTTGACCACGTGCTCGCGCTCAAACTGACGTTCGGGGCCCTCGTCGCCCAGCACATACAAAGCCGGATACACCTCGCCGCGCATGGCATCGGCCAGAATGCCGAGCTTGCCACGCACGCCAGCCTTCCACGCGGTCCATGCGCAGGCATCGAGCGTCGACACACCCAGCAGCGGCACGTTGGCACCGCGCGCCAAGCCCTTGGCGGTAGAAATGCCGATACGCACGCCGGTAAACGAACCCGGACCGCGACCGACGACGTAACTGCCCACGTCAGCACGGTCCATGCCAGCCTGAGTAAGCACGCTGTCGACGGTATTCACGAGCTCCACATTGGCATGGCGACGGCACATATGGTCGCCACTCACCAGCTCCGCCTCGCCCGTCTGCCCATCAATCCAGCTTGCCGCGCAGGCAAGCATATCGGTCGAAGTATCGAGCGCCACCACCAGCGCGTAATCGTTATGCAAGCTCATCTTGTACAGCCTTATCAATCAAATCGAAAAGCTCCGCTGCGCGCTCGCCGTGCGCCTCGAGCGTTATCGTTCGCACGTCGCTATCGTTCTCATCACGCTTAAGCGTTACCGAAAGATACTCATCTGTCAGTTCGTCCTGGAACTGTTCGCCCCACTCCAACAGACAGGCACCCTCATAGCCCAGTACATCGAAAATGCCCGTATCCTCGAGCTCGTAAGCATGCTCCAGACGGTACAGGTCAAAGTGGAACAGCGGAATACGCCCCTGGTCATGAACGGCCATGAGTGCGAATGTGGGGCTCGTGACCATATGGCCGTCGCCCAGACCACGCGAAACGCCCTTGGTAAAGTGGGTTTTGCCCACACCCAAGCCGCCGGTCAAAATCAGCACATCGCCATCTTCCAGGCACGGCGCGACCAGCTCGCCAAAATGCTCCGTATCGGTAGAGCAAACCGTTTTATAAATACCTACCCCCAGGCGCTCCAGGGACATATATGCTCCTTATTATTCCGAGGCACCCTCTGGCGCGGGATGCCGCTCCAGATAGTCGCCCAGCATCTTAAAGTCTTCCTCCAGTAGCTCCTGCCACGCCGGATTACGCAGCGCCGCCGCCGGATGGAACGTGGGCATCACCACAAAATGCCCCATCTGATGGAACCTGCCGCGCAGCTTGGTGATGCCAATCTCGGTCTTAAGCACAAAGTGCGTCGCAGGGTTACCGAGCGTCACGATGATGTCGGGCCAAATGCTTCGAATCTGCTCACGCAAAAACGGTGAACAGGCCAGCACTTCCTCGGGCCGAGGATTGCGATTTCCCGGCGGTCGACACTTAAGCACGTTGGCAATGTAGACGTCTTCGCGCTTGAGGCCAGCCAGCGACAGGATGCCGTTGAGATCCTCGCCCGCCGCCCCCACAAACGGTTCGCCTTGCAGATCCTCGTTACGCCCCGGCGCCTCGCCGATAAACATGACGCGGGCGTGGGGGTTTCCCACGCCAAACACGATGTTATGGCGCGACTGATAGAGCTGGCAGAGATGGCAGTCGCCTAAAACAGCCTCAATCTCCTCGAGTGCAACCTCGCGCGGCGCCTGGTGACTATGTCCGGGGATGTGCATGACACCCATAGCGGCTCCTACACGTAGACCTTGTCGAGACGCATGCCAAAGCCGCAAGCAACCTCGTAGTTAATCGTGCCGCGCAGGCGAGCCATCTCGTCCATGGTGATCTCGGCATCACCATCGCGGCCGGCAATGATCATCTCGTCGCCATGCTCGGCCTCGGGAATCTCATGCGCCGGATTGGACTGGATGGCGACCATAAACTGGTCCATGCAGATGTTACCCACCTGACGCACACGTTCACCGCGATACAGCACGTCCATGCGATTGGAGAGCGTACGCGAAAGACCGTCGGCATATCCAATCGGCAGCGTGCAAATCTGAACGCGTGTGCGCGGCACGCGATAGGTAAATCCGTAGCCCACGCCTTCGCCCATTGCAGGATGTGACACACGCGTCACGCGCGCATGAACGCTCATGACAGGGTCCAGCTGCATCACGCGGCTGCCCAGCTCGCACGGCTGCAGGCCATATAGACCGATGCCGGCGCGAATCATATCAAAATGCATCGAGGGATCGAGCATCGAGGACGGCGTATTGGCACAGTGCACGATACCGCACTCAAAGCCCGCGTCCTTAATGGCCTGAACGGCCTCGGTAAAGCGCTGGCACTGCAGCTTGTAGTCCCAACCGCCAGGCTCATCGGCCGTTGCAAAGTGCGTAAAGACGCCATCACACTGGATACCGCGATGGAAGCTAATACCACGAACAAAGTCGAGCACCTGCGTGTAGTGAACACCGATGCGGTTCATGCCCGTCTCGATGGCTAGATGGTACTTGCCAACCTTGCCTGCCGCGACAGCGCACTCGCCATAGGCAAGGGCGAAATCGGACGTATAGACCGAAGGCATAATGTCAAACTCAAGCAGTGTGGGAATAGCCTCGATAGGCGGCTCGCTTAGGATCAGGATGGGTTTTGTGATCCCGCCCTGTCGAAGCTCAACGCCTTCACTAACCGTCGCCACGGCAAACATGTCGGCACCGGCCGAATACATGATTTTGGCGCACTCGACGGCACCATGTCCATAGGCATCGGCCTTGACCACGCAGCACAGTCGCTGACGTGGATCGAGCAGGTTCTTGTAAGCCCTCGTGTTGCGGCGAAGCGCCCCTCGGTCAATCTCAACCCAGGACCAGCGCGTCAAATCGGCTTTATTCATGATTAGTCATCCGACCCTTC
>URKU01000137.1 GCA_900548515.1 uncultured Collinsella sp.
GTGAGGGTAGGGTGGTGGCATAGGACATTTGGAGGGTGAGTCGGCTCGGCTGCCGACCATGCTGCTCCCGGGATGGCACCGACCGCGAACTCTCCCCGTTGGCGTCGCGCAATGCGCGCGGCCCTGCAAGGAGGTCATCATGGGTGCTCCCAAGACCGGCAATGTAAGGAACGTGGTGCTCGTAGGCCAAGGCGGGGTGGGCAAGACTTCACTCGCCGAGGCCATGCTCCACCTTTCTGGCAAGACCGCCCGCCTGGGCGGCCACGACGGCACCAAGCCCACGCTCGACTATGACCCCGAAGAGGTCAAGCGTGCATTTTCCATCTCGACGACCATTGCACCGATCGACTGGAAGGGCGCGCGCATCAATGTGCTCGATGCCCCGTGCTACCCCGATTTTATCGGCGACGCCTTTGCCGCGATGAGTGTTTGCGAGACGGCTCTGTTTGTGGTCGACGCCGAGGCTGGCCCGCAGCCTACGACGGTTAAGCTCTGGTATGCCGCCGAGGACCTGCGCCTGGCGCGTGCGGTGTTCGTAAACCGCCTGTCGCGCCCCGAGGCCAGCTTTGCGACCACGATGGACCTGCTGCAGGAGCGCTTTGGCACGCGCCTGGGCGCCGTGACCCTTCCCTGGGGCGAGGGCGAGGACTTTGACGGCATCATCGACCTGGTGCGCATGAAGGCGCGCCATTGCAACGGCGCCGAGGCCGTTGAGTCGGAGATTCCCGAGGAGTATCGTGCCCAGGCCGAGGAGGCCCATGACCATCTGTGCGAGCTGGTGGCCGAGGCTGACGACGAACTGATGATGAAGTACTTGGAAGGCGAGGAGACGCTGACGCAGGAGGAGCTCGAAGGCCTGCTGTCGAAGGCGATCGCCGAGCGCATCTTTGTGCCGGTCTTTGCGGGCGATTGCATTAAGGAGCAGGGCGTCAACTCGCTGATGGACGACATCGCCACGTACTTCCCGGCGCCGACGGACTACGGCGAGATGCCGCTCATCGACGGTGATTCGCTCAAGATTTCGAGCGACGATGACCGTCCGGTGGCGTTTGTGTTTAAGACGCTGGCCGATCCGCAGCAGGGTCGCATCAGCTTTATCAAGGTGCTGACGGGTACGCTTGAGCCGGGTCTTGAGCTGATCAACGCGCGTACCCGCAAGAGCGATCGTCTGGCCCACCTGTATGTGATGTGCGGCCGCGACATGACCGAGGTCGGTCACGCCTATGCCGGCGACATCATCGTGGCGCCCAAGCTGGCGGCCGAGACGGGCGATACGCTCTCCATTACCGGTAAGGTCGAGGCTGCGGCGTTTAAGTTCCCCAACTCGCAGTACCGCATTGCCATCGAGGCCGAGAACCGTGGCGACGAAGAGAAGCTCTATACGTTTATCGAGAAGGCGTGCAAGGCTGATCCGACCATGAGCATCGATCGTGACGAGGAGACGGGCCAGACTATCATCTCCGCCGTTGGTGAGGCGCAGGTTTCGGTGCTGCTCAACCGTTTGGAGGATCGCACCAAGGTCGTGGCCAAGAGCGTGCCGATCCGCATTCCGTATCGCGAGACCATCCGCCGCACGGCGAGCGCCCAGGGTCGCCACAAGAAGCAGACCGGTGGCGCCGGTCAGTACGGCGACTGCTGGCTGCGCGTGGAGCCGCTTATTGGGCCCGACGGCACGAGCGACGGCTACGAGTTTGTGGATGAGGTCGTGGGCGGCCGCATTCCGCGCTCGCTGATCCCCGCCGTGGACAAGGGTGTCCAGGAGACCATGAAGGACGGCATCATTGCCGGCTACCCGCTCACGGGCATTCGCGTGGCTGTGTACGACGGCTCGTATCACAGCGTCGACTCCAACGAGATGGCGTTCCGCGCGGCGGCTCGCATCGGCCTGCGCAAGGCATGCGCCGATGCCGACCCGGTGGTGCTGGAGCCCATCGAGGAAATCACGGTGACTATTCCCGAGAGCTACGCCGGCGCCGTGATGGGTGACATCTCGGCATCGCGCGGTCGCGTGACGGGCATGGAGACCGATGAACGCGGCGACACCGTGGTCATCGCCCAGGCACCTCTCGCCGAGCTGACGGATTACTCGACGCGCCTGCGCTCTATCACGCGCGGCACGGGTGACTTTACCATGAAGCCCGCTGGCTATGAGCAGGTTCCCTATGACGTTCAGGCCAAGCTGGTCGAGCGCTATGAGGAGGGTCGCGCCAAGTAGCGTGTGGCGTTGCCTGCAACATATATGCCGATGCAAGGACCGCTCTGGGTAACCCAGGGCGGCCCTTTTTGATCCCTGGGGGACGGAGGAAAACAGATCATCTTTGGGTTACGGGCGGTGCGGTCGGCACTAGTCTCCGGATGCCTGGTTGCGGCCGGTGGCGTAGTCGATCTGCACGTGCGGCTGCAGGTTGTAGCAGTACACGTGGAAGCAGAGGGTCTTGCCGTGGTCCTCGACCGATTGCGCCTCAAGGCGCACGCCGCGGCAGACAAGTTCCTCTTCGTTATACATGGGTGTGACGCGATAGAGCACGTGGTTGCCCGTCTCGCGGATGTAGCCGAGAATCTGCTCCTCAAACGGCAGCATGCCTGTCTCGTTGAGATAACGCGTGCCGGTGAGGAGATTCTTGCGGTTGGCGTTTTCGCCGCAGAGCGACCAGGCGATGAGATGGCAGCGGTTGTAGAGGCTCTGGCCCGGAATAAAGTCGTAGCGCTGCTGGCGCCATCCAGCGGGATGGATACGCGAGATATCGCCGCGCTCGCCTTGACCGAGTGATTCGGGGCCCACGCAGGCGAGCGCTTTGCGGGTGCGGCCCAGGCTGTCAAGCTTGGAGAACTTCTTAAAGCAACCCTCTTCTGTAGCGCGCTCGTATTCATCGAGCGTGAATGATGGTGTGCCGAGCGGGTGCGTGCTGTCGGCGCGCAGGGCAACGTAGGGGTTGCCGGCGTAGTCGGGAATGCTGCTGAGATAAACACCGCGGGCGCGGTTGAGGTCGGGGTTTTCGACCTCGTCGATGGGGGTGGCGGCGCTGTCCGCGGAAGCGCCGTCGCCGGTGTCGGTTGTGGCGGAATCGGAGCCATCGCCAGAGTCCTGGCTGTTTTGAGGGTCCGGGGAGCTCGCCGTTCCTGATTCGAGCCGATCGACCAGGTCCGCCTCGTCGTCGGTGCGGCTGGGACTTTCGTTTTGTTTTTCGGCCAGAGCTGCCGCCTGTTCATCACTTTGCGGCGACAACAACTTGGGCGCTCCGTCGAGCGACCCTGTGAACAGCGCAAACCCCAGCACCACGGCGGCGCCGATGGAAAGTACTTGCTTGTAGGCGGACTTGCGCGACATTGCGGCTCCTGGATGGACGGTTGGGAATCTACCAGTCTAGCAGGAGCCGGCAGGGGCCGTTCTGTCGAACAAATACTCAAGATTTGGGATAGA
>URKU01000138.1 GCA_900548515.1 uncultured Collinsella sp.
CTTCGGTAACCGAGGACGAGATTCAGGTCGCCCTGAAGGATATCGATGTTTCTGATGAGCAGCTCAACGCGGTGTATTCCGCGCTGCGCAACAGCGGCATCCAGATTATCTCCGCGAGCGGAAACGACGACGCCCCGATGGGCGTCGACGATGACGATAACGATACCGACGATTTCGACGATGACGAGCACGATTCCGGCTCGCTTGACGATCACGAGCTTAAGATGGCCCGCCAGGCCGATGCCGAGATGGGCTCTTCCAAGAGCAAGAAGAAGCGTACCGTGCGCACGTCTCGTTCGCGTTCGCGCGTGCGCGGCATCGATGCTTCCACGGTGATGCTGACCGGCGACCCGGTTCGTATGTACCTCAAGGAGATCGGTAAGGTCGACCTGCTGACCGCATCTGAAGAGGTCGATCTGGCCATGAAGATCGAGGCCGGCCTCGAGGCTACCGAGAAGCTCGAGGCTGCCGATGCAGGCGAGATTGAACTCACCCGCGCCGAGATGCGTCGTCTTACGCGTATCGAGAACGTTGGTCTTGAGGCCAAGCAGGCGCTCATCAGCGCAAACCTGCGTCTGGTCGTCTCCATCGCCAAGCGCTATGTCGGCCGTGGCATGCTGTTCCTGGATCTGATCCAGGAGGGCAACCTCGGTCTGATCCGCGCCGTCGAGAAGTTCGACTACCAGAAGGGCTTTAAGTTCTCCACGTACGCCACGTGGTGGATCCGTCAGGCCATTACGCGCGCTATTGCCGACCAGGCCCGTACCATCCGTATTCCCGTGCACATGGTCGAGACCATCAACAAGCTCGTCCGCGTGCAACGCCAGCTCCTCCAGGATCTGGGTCGCGACCCGACCCCTGAGGAGATCGGTGCTGAGATGGACATGAGCGCCGACCGCGTCCGCGAGATCCAGAAGATTTCGCAGGAGCCTGTGTCGCTCGAGACCCCGATCGGTGAGGAAGAGGATTCCCAGCTGGGCGACTTCATCGAGGACTCCCAGGCTATCGTTCCGCCCGATGCCGCCAGCTTCTCCATGCTGCAGGAGCAGCTCACCCAGGTACTCGACTCGCTTGCCGATCGTGAGCGCAAGGTTATTGAGCTGCGCTTTGGCCTTGTCGACGGACATCCCCGCACGCTCGAGGAAGTCGGTCGCGAGTTTGGTGTCACACGCGAGCGTATCCGCCAGATCGAGTCCAAGACCCTGGCCAAGCTCCGCCACCCCAGCCGTTCGAGCAAGCTGAAGGACTACATCGAGTCTTAGTAGTTACGGCGTTTTACCAAACGCCGTAACTGGCCGACGCTGCGCGGGCACCAGAGCGACAACTTGTCATTCAAAGAGGACGGCATGACCAGAAGGTCTATGCCGTCCTCTTTTCATGCCAATTTGTTCGCTCTGGCGCCCGCTCGCTGACATTGCCAAGACATCGGCGCTTTCTTGATTGCCAAGGGGTTGGCGCAAGGGGGACAGGTGGCGGGGGGCGGGGCCGCAGAAAATTTCTTAAAAAAGTTCTTGCCCTTCGCTCATTCGTCCGTATAATAAACTTCGTTGCTTGAGAGCACGCACCTATTCCTCGGTAGCTCAATGGTAGAGCACGCGGCTGTTAACCGCGCTGTTGTAGGTTCGAGTCCTACCCGGGGAGCCAGGTTTTAAAACCCGTCGCTTATGCGGCGGGTTTTTTCATGCCGCGATCGCCGGTGGCGAACGTTACCGTATCAACATTTCGTGTCGAGGATGTAATCGCGAACCCCGTGGCCTTAACATGGCGCGGTCGTTGTAAAATGTTGGAATGATTGCTCCCACGACATGGTGCCGCGAGCACCAGAAAAGGAGATTCTTGTGTCTGAGACCATTAACGGCAGCCTGAGCGTCTCGAACGACGTTATTGCCGATATTGCCGGTTATGCCGCGATGACGTGCTACGGCATCGTCGGTATGGCCGAACAGCTGCAGGGCGCCGAGAGCGTGCGCCTGCTTGCCGGCCAGCGCCTCCGCAAGGGCGTGCTTGTTTCCGCCGACGAGAACGGCCTTACGGTCGACCTTCACGTCGTGCTCGAGAACGGCGTCAACATGAAGTCCGTCTGCCACAATCTTTCGAGCTCCGTCGCCTTCACCCTGCAGGAGATCGCCCAAATCGATCCCGCCAGCCTTAAGATCGGCATTCACATCGACGCGCTCAAGAGCCGTCTGAACTAGCATCCGAATACGGAGATTTCACCACTCATGATTGCAAAGACCATTCGCACCTGTTTTCCGATCGCTGCGGCTGCCGTTTCCGAAAAGGCCGAGGAGATCAACAAGCTCAACGTCTTCCCCGTACCCGACGGTGACACCGGCACCAACATGTCGCTCACGCTCGCCTCGGTGACCAAGGAACTTTCCGCCCTTCCCGCCGATGCCGACATGGAGGCCATTGCTGGCGCCATTACCCACGGCTCCCTGATGGGTGCTCGCGGCAACTCCGGCGTCATCACCTCGCAGATCTTGCGCGGCGTGGCCGAGGGCCTTGTCTCTGCCGATGAGCCCATTACGTCCGCCAATATCGCCTTCGCCTTCCGTCGCGCCGTTAAGGTTGCCTTCCAGGCTGTTCGTAAGCCCATCGAGGGCACAATCCTCACGGTCCTGCGTGATGTTTCGACGAAGGCAGACGAGTGCGAGAAGAAGAAGTTCTCTGCCGAGGATGCGCTCGACGCCATCGTTGTCGAGGCCTACCAGTCCGTCGCCCGTACGCCCGACCTGCTGCCCGTCCTCAAGGAGAATGGCGTGGTCGACTCCGGCGCCTTTGGCTTTGCCATCTTCTTGGAGAACTTTGTTGCCGCTGCCCTTGGCCGCAGCACCGTGGTCGGGGATTTCTCCGCTACGTTTGATTCCGCCGGCTCTGCCCGCGATGCCGCTCTTGGCCGTGTTGAGATCGAGGCTAACGACGACTGGGAGGGCTCGGAGTTCCGCTACTGCAACGAGTTCCTCTTTAAGGCCGACGCTCCCTTTGACGAGGACGAGTGCCTTAAGTTCCTGGGCTCCATGGGCGACTGTGAGCTGCTCGTGGGCGCCTATCCCGACTACAAGATCCACGTGCACTCCAACACCCCGAACCTGGTGCTCGAGCACATGCTGCAGCTCGGTCAGATCTATGAGGTCTTTATCC
>URKU01000139.1 GCA_900548515.1 uncultured Collinsella sp.
GCGCTGGAGTCCGACGCTAAGCCTGAGCTCGTAAAGCCCAACCTGACCGAGATTAACGGCCTGCTGGGTACGTCCTTTACGACCGATGATGTCGATGCCCTGCGCGAGGCGCTTGCCGCCGATGACCGCTTTGCCGGTATTCCCTGGGTTGTCGTCTCGATGGGCGCCGCAGGCTCGGTGGGCTTCCATGAGGGTCGTGCGTTCCGCGCCAAGACGCCCGCGATTGCCGCTGTGAACGCGACGGGTTCCGGCGACTCGACCATCGCCGGCTTTGCGCATGCTATTGCTGCCAGCGCCGACGATATCACCGTACTTAAGACTGCCAATACCTGCGGCAAGCTCAACGCCATGGATCCCAAGACCGGTCACCTGGTCATGGATCGCTGGGACGAGGTCTACGACAGCGTTGAGGTCACGGAGCTTTAGGGTTACGGCGTTTTACAAACGCCGTAACCGGCCGGCGCTGCGCGGGCCGCATTTGGACAATCTGACGTTCAACTTCAAGGGCGCGACCGGAAGGTCAGCGCCCTTTCGTTTCACGTCACCTTGCCTCAAATGCGGCCCGCTCGCTGCCGTTGCCAAAACATCGGCGTTGCCTTGCTTCGGGAATGCGGCAGATAGGGACGTTCCTTTTCTGCCGGCAGTTTGGGACACTCCTTACGGGGTACCCCCCTCCACAGCGCCTATGCCAGCTTGTCGATGTGCCCAATCTCCCAGAGCGGAATGTTGACGAGCGTGCCCTCGTCTCTATATGCCGCTAACGATGTTCTCACGCAGCGCTCGAGCTTGAACTTCTCGCAGGCAATCCTCAGGCTCTTTGCTTTGAGGTTCTCTGCCGCCTTGACCTCGAGCGGAAGCACGGTCCCCGCATGGTCGATGGCAAAGTCAGTCTCTGCATTGCCGGAGGAGGATGACCAATACGCGGGAGTTTTGCCTTGGAGTAAAAGCTCCTGTGCGACGTATTGCTCGGTCAGCGAGCCTTTGAACTCCGTAAAAACAGCGGGCCCGTTCAGAACAATGGCTGGCGTGAGGCCGGAGAGTGCTCCGAGGATGCCGGTGTCGATGCAGAACAGCTTGAAGCCCGAGAGATCCTCGTAGCTTGTGAGCGGTGCTCTTAGGGCGGAAACACGTGGTACCTTATGAACGATTCCATAGTCCATGAGCCACTGGAGGCTTTCCTCAAAATCGCGTGCGCGCGCCCCGGGACGAAGCGCGCCGTAGACGAACTTCTTGTTTTCCTTTGCGAGCTGGCCGGGAAGGGATTTCCAAACCAGCCTCATGCGCTCGACGATGCGGGCTGGCGCATGCTTGCCAAAATCGGATTCATAAGCTTCGATGATTTGCTGCTGAAGCCTGCGGGCCTCGATGAAATCGTGGGAGGCGGCGAAAGCGGAGACAACTTCTGGCATGCCACCGACAACGAGGTATTCCTTGAGCAGGCGCTCGAGCTTTTCGGAAACGTTTGTCAGCAGGTCCATGTCTGCGGCAAGGATGGCATCTGCGAGCGGATCGCCATCGACGGCACGAACGAACTCGACAAACCCCATGGGGCGCATGGTGAGCTGGTCGATCTTGCCGACGGGGAACGACTCGTTTTCGCGTCGGAGCGCGAGCCCCATATAGGAGCCGGCTGCCACGATATGGTATTCCGGCGCCAGCTCGTTGAAGTATTTGAGCGAGGTGATGCCACGCGGTGCCTCTTGGATTTCGTCGAAGATGATGAGCGTGTCTGTCGGCGTTATGGTCTGGCCGCGCAGGAGCTCTATCTGGGAGATGATGCGTTTGGGGTCAAGGCTTCCGTCGAACAGCGAACGTGCGCCCGGTTCGAGCATAAAGTCAAAGCGGATGACGTTTTGATACTGCTGGCCTGCGAATTCGTTAAGAAGCCAGGTTTTTCCCGTCTGGCGGGCCCCCTTAAGCAGGAGGGGCTTGCGGTTTGCCCTAGATTTCCAAGCGATGAGTTCGTCCATTAGCTGTCGCTGCATACTGCCTCCTAACGATCACGGTTAGTATAAGACCGTCTTGGTCTTTCCATCGAAAAATGTGGGAGTAAACCACGTTTTTCCATCGAATAATGTGGGAGGTAACCACGTTTTTCCATCGAATAATGTGGGGTTTAGGTCGGCACCTGGGGCGCTCCTTCTCTGCCGGCAGTTTGGAACACTCCTTGTTTTGGTGCAAATTAGCTACCCTTGCATCAGAAAACGGCACCCGCCGGCGATGTTGCCGGCGGGCGCCGTTGTCGTGTAGGTGGCTATGTCGTGGGGGCTGCCGTTGAGCGTCCGGGTCTGTGCTCTACAGCGAGTCGATAAAGCGCTGCTGGGCGGCGCGGCCGGCTTCGTCCCACTTAAAGACGCCGGCGTTGTCGAGCACGTGGCCAAACACCACGCCGACCTCCTCGTGCAGGATATCGATGGCGTTGTCGGCCGTAAGCTCGTCGGCGCGGCGAGCAAAGACGTCCTCGGCCCATGCGGCGTGGCTGCGACAAAGGTCATCGCTCTCGAGCGCGTCGGCAAGGTCGTAGCTGGCATCGACCTTGGCCGCCAGCAGGTGCTCGCGGACAGCGCCGAGCTCGGGAACCAGGCGCGGCGGAAGAATGGCCAGGCCCATGACCTCGATCAGGCCGATGTTCTCCTTCTTAATGTGGTGGTACTCGGCATGCGGGTGGAACACGCCCAGCGGATGCTCATCGGTCGTGATGTTGCAGCGAAGCGCCAGGTAGGCCTCGTAAATCTCGCCGCCGGCATTTCCGCGAGAGTCGACGCGGCGGATGACGGGCGTCACGGTGTTGTGCGCCACGCCGTCGGCCGTGTGTGCGATGACGCCAACCGACTCATCGGTCCACTCGCGCCAGGCGAGAATAATCTTCTCGGCGGCGTCGAGCAACTGGGCGCGGCCGTGCGAGCGCAGTCGCAGCACCGAAAGCGGCCACTGCAACACGGTGCCGCTGACCTGGTCAAAGCCGGGCACGCTAAACTGCGAGACCTC
>URKU01000140.1 GCA_900548515.1 uncultured Collinsella sp.
TCGCACACGACGGTAAAGCCGCCGTCCTTGTCGACATCGACCGTCACCTGATCGCCCTCGCGCACCGTACCGTCGATGATGGCTGCCGCGATGGCATCCACGACCTCGCGCTGGACCAGACGCTTGAGCGGACGGGCGCCAAAGACCGGGTCCAGACCGCCCACGGCGAGCATCTGCTTGGCCGCCGGGGTGATGGCAAGCGTCATGCGCTCCTTGGCCAGACGTGCGCGGACGTCGGCAAGCTGGATGTCGACGATTTTCTCGATCTGCGCCATGCCGAGCGGGTGGAACACCACGATGTCGTCGATACGGTTGAGGAACTCAGGGCGGAAAGTCTGAGCCATGGCGGCGTCGACCTGATGGCGCATCTCCTCCTCGTCCTTACCGGACAGGTCGGCGATGGCCTTGGAGCCCACGTTGGACGTCATGATGATAATCGTGTTCTTAAAGGACACCTGACGACCCTGGCCATCGGTCAGACGACCGTCGTCAAGCACCTGCAGCAGCACGTTGAAGACGTCCGGATGAGCCTTCTCCATCTCGTCGAGCAAGATCACGGAGTACGGACGACGGCGCACGGCCTCGGTGATCTGGCCGCCCTCGTCGTAGCCAACGTATCCCGGAGGCGCACCGATCAGACGCTGGACGCTGAATTTCTCCATGTACTCGGACATGTCGATACGCACGAGCGCACGCTCGTCATCGAACAGGCACTCGGCAAGCGCCTTGGCGAGCTCGGTCTTGCCCACGCCGGTGGGGCCCAGGAAGAAGAAGCTGCCGATGGGCTTGTCCGGATCGGAGAGGCCCGCACGGCTGCGACGCACGGCCGCGGCGACAGCGGAGACCGCCTCGTCCTGGCCGATGACGCGCTTATGCAGCTCGCCCTCCAAGCCCTTCAGCTTGTCGAGCTCGCCCTGCATCATCTTGGAGACGGGCACGCCGGTCCAAGCGCTCACGACCTCAGCGATCTCATCGGAGGTCACCTGCTCGTTGAGGCCCTCGCCGTCCTGCTGCTTTTGCGCCTCGAGCGCAGCCTCGGAATCCTGAATCTGCTGCTGCAGGCCCGGAATCACGGAGTAGCGCAGCTCGGACGCACGGCCCAGGTCGCCGTTGCGCGTCGCACGCTCCTCTTCGCTCTTGGCCTCGTCGAGCTGTCCCTTGAGCTCCTGCACGTGGTCGATGGCGTTCTTCTGGTTGAGCCAGCCGGCCTTTTGCACGTTGAGCTTTTCTTGGACCTCGGCAATCTCTTGGCGCAGGGCCTCCAGACGCTCCTTGGAGGCGTCGTCGGTCTCCTTCATGAGCGCCTGCTCCTCGATCTGCAGCTGGGTGAGCTGACGCGTGGTGGCATCGATCTCGACCGGCATGCTGTCGAGCTCCATGCGCAGGCGGCTTGCCGCCTCATCGACCAGGTCGATGGCCTTGTCGGGCAGGAAGCGGTCGGCGATGTAGCGATCGGAGAGGTCGGCAGCTGCCACGAGCGCGCTATCGGTGATATGCACGCCGTGGAAGATCTCGTACTTCTCCTTGAGGCCACGCAGGATCGAGATGGTGTCCTCGACGGTAGGCTCGCTCACCATAACGGTCTGGAAACGACGGGCGAGCGCCGCGTCCTTCTCGATGTACTTGCGGTATTCGTCAAGCGTGGTCGCGCCGATCGCGTGCAGGTCGCCACGAGCGAGCGCCGGCTTGAGGATGTTGCCGGCGTCCATGGAGCCCTCGGTGGCACCCGCGCCCACGATGGTGTGGAGCTCATCGATGAACAGGATGACCTTGCCCTCAGTTTTTTGCACTTCCTTGAGCACGGCCTTCAAGCGGTCCTCGAACTCGCCGCGGTACTTGGCGCCGGCAACCAGCGCGCTCATGTCGAGCTCGATAAGGTCGCGGTCGCGCAGGGTGCTCGGCACGTCGCCGGCCACGATACGCTGGGCGATGCCCTCGACGATGGCCGTCTTGCCGACGCCCGGCTCGCCGATGAGCACAGGGTTATTCTTGGTGCGGCGGGACAGGACCTGAATGGTACGGCGGATCTCGTCGGTACGGCCAATGACCGGGTCGAGCTTGCCGGCGCGGGCAAGGTCGCATATATTGCGGCCGTACTGTTCCAGTGCCTCAAACTGCGTCTTGTCCTCGGCAGACGTCACGCGATCATCGCCGCGCAGCTCCTCGTAGACTTGCTCGATGCGCTCCTTGGTCACGCCGGCGTCGCGCAGCACGCGGCCCGCCTCGCCCTTGTCCTCGGCGAGCGCCATCAGCAGATGCTCGGTCACCACAAAGCTGTCGCCCATCTTGGTGGCCTTCTTCTCGGCCTTCTCGATGACGCGGACGAGCTCATTGGACAGGCCCATATGCTGGCCCTCGCCCGAAACCTTGGGCGCGTGGTCGATGGCATCCTGCGTGGAGCGTGCGAGCTGAGCCGGGTCGGTACCGATGCGCTCGATGATCACGGAGATATTGCGCTCGCCGGCACCGAGCAGGGCAGACAGCAGGTGAATCGGCTCTACCGCGCCGGCCTGCGCATCGGCAGCCGTGCTCATGGCGGTTTGCAGCGCCTCGCGCGACGTCATTGCTAGCTTATCGATTCTCATGGAATCACCTCTCTTGGGGCGGCCGCCCTACGGGGCGGCTTCACGTTGTTCGAGAAGTATTGTTGCCAGCTTTGCGCGATCTTATACACAAATCTAAGTCTCTATATATAAGATTTTCTGAGTGATTGAGGGATAGGGTACTGAGGTGTCAGCCTGCCGCTGCCCAGGCGCACTACCATCTCGATCTGTAACATCTAGCAGCCATTTTTAATCCTAGATGTTACAGATCGAGATGAAATGCTCAGCGGCGCCCGTTTATCTAAATCTGTAACAACTACTCGGCAAATAGGGCCCTATCTGTTACAGATTGAGACAAACAGAAGACACCCGAATCGAAAATCTAAATCTGTAACACCAGGCCCACTTTTAGCGGCCAAGATGTTACA
>URKU01000141.1 GCA_900548515.1 uncultured Collinsella sp.
TAAAGTAGCTCGCGGCCAAACCCACCGACGCCAGCAGCGCCGCAACCAGGCCAAAATCGAGCCCATACAGCGTGCCGATCAGTACCACGTACAGCAGGCGGTAGTCGAGCACGTTAAGCTGAGCAGACTGCGAAAACACCAGCTCCAGGCCCTCAAAGAGCACCCAGGCCAGCGCGGTCTCCAGGCATTTGATGGGCAGTGTCCGCCCGCGCATGCGGTCGATGGCGGCACGCAGCGGATGGCGCTTGCCCGCGAGGGTCTGCTCCCAGCGGGCGTGTATGGTCGAAAGATCGCGCAGCACGTCATAGCGCTGGAACCACCCGTAGCGCGTGCGGACGGTATCGCTCGGAGCAATGGAGACGACGGCGTCCCCGTCGTAGGTAATGTCGAGCCCCGGGAACAAGCCCTTGAGCGCCTCGCCCAGGTCTCCCACGGTGTGGGCAAAGCTATCCGGAACCTCGAGTTCCTCGAATGTGGCATCCCAGCTGTCGAAGATGCGACGCACCAGAACGGCCAGCTCCTCGGCGCAGAGGGCACCGAGCGGTGAGTCCGCCCCAGCCCTCATGACAGCAGAGCCTTGCGAGCACGCCTCGAACAGCGGGGTCAAAATCGGGTCTTCCAGCGTGGGCGAGGCGGTGTACAGATACGGCACGCGCAAGATCTTGGCCTGAATGCCGTCGCGGACCGCATAGTAGCGGCACAGGTCGTTGGCCGCACGGGCAATGATGCCCTTGCCGTTTTGCCCCGCAGCGTCCACCGCATCGTCCGCTCCCATGGGACCAGTCACAAACAGCAGCTGAATCTGGCGACCCATGCAAGCTCGAAAGACGGAGCGCAGCAGCTCGATGTCGCCAACGGCCTCGGTATGCGGCGTGAGATAGGTAGAGAGGTAGACCACACGGTCGAATTCGTAAGCCTGGTCCAGGTGCTGCAGCAGCTCTTTCCAAGACGCATGGAGCGACGACCCGTCGCGGCGCGCCTCGTTGGCCGCCACGACCTGAACATGGTCACCAGGAAACGCCTTGGCACAAAAGTCGTCATCGACATACACGGTATTGCCAACAACCAGCACTTCCACCGTGCGCTCCCCCTCCCCAAATTTAGCTTTTGCCATGGTAAACATGCATATTGTACGCTGTCAATGTAGGCCAAAGGCAACTTTAAAGCTGTTTTAAGAACTTTTTCAGACGGGAAGCGACTCGCGCCTGAGCCAGAGAGCCCTACACGTGCCGCTGCACGGCGGAGAAAGGCGAATCCACTACCCCTCAGGCATAATTCCTGAGCAAAATCAAGCAGAGCACACGGCTTTTTGCGCCACTTTAAGACGTAATCGGGATGTGGCGAGGTAGCGCGCAGAGATGTGGTGTAAGAGGCGGGGCATGCCCCGCCTCTTCTCTTTCTTGAAAGGGAGGGGACACCGCCTAGAATTCGTCGTTGGAGTAATGAAGGTGACGAATGGAAGGAAAGGCGATGCCCCAAGAAGAGAGTGTACTGCGCCTCGGCCGCGACGAGGCCCTCGAGGCGGCGAGGCTTTGGCAGGAGTGCGGCGACGCGCGCGAGTTCGCGTGCAGGGTGCTGGGCGGCGTGATGAACGCGCTGATGGACTCCGAGGCCCAGCAGATGTGCGGCGCGGGCCGCAACGAGCGCAGCGACGGCAGGGAGAACAGCCGCAACGGCTACCGCCCCAGGTCGCTCAAGACCGCCGTGGGCGACGTGGAGCTCGAGATACCCAAGCTCAGGCACGGCACCTACTACCCCGAGGGCATGCTCGCGCGATGGTCGCGCGTCGACACCTCGGTGGCCGCCATCGTGCAGGAGATGTACGTGTGCGGCGTGTCCACCCGCAAGGTCGAGCGCGTGGCGTCCAGGCTGGGCATATCCTCGCTGTCGAGCTCGGAGGTCTCGAGCCTCTGCTCCGACCTCGACGCCGAGGTGGCGGAGTTCCGCCGCCGCGACCTGTCGGGCACGCCGTGCTGCTACCTGTGGCTCGACGCCACCTACATGAGCTGCAGGGTCGGCTCGTCGGTCGTCTCGCAGGGCGTCGTGACCGCGATCGGGCTGGGCGCCGACGGGCGCAAGCACTTCCTGGGCTGCGACGTGGTCGACACCGAGAGCGAGGACTCCTGGGCGGCATTCCTCGGCGGGCTGCGCGAGCGCGGGCTGGCCGGCGTTCGCCTCGTGGTCTCCGACAGCCACGCCGGGCTCGTGGCCGCCGTCTCGCGCCTGTTCCAGGGCTGCGCCTGGCAGCGCTGCGTGACGCACCTGCAGCGCAACCTCCAGAGCGCCTGCTCGGGCAGGCCCGAGGACTCAAAGGCGGCCGTCAGGGACCTCGTGCACGCCGCGGTCTACCAGGACGACCCCGACCTCGCGCGCTGCGTGTGGGCCGAGGCGGCGCCCTGGGTGGCGTCGGTGTCCGCCAGGGCCGGCGAGGTCTTCGAGCAGGCCGAGGACTCCGCGCCGGCGTTCACGGCCTTCCCCAGGGCGCACTGGGCCAAGCTCCGCACCAACAACGTCCAGGAGCGCGCCAACCGCGAGATCAAGCGCCGCTACAGGGTCGTGCAGTCCTTCCCCTCGAGGGAGTCGATGCTGCGCCTGACGTGCGCGAGCCTCATGGAGACCGAGGGGCAGTGGTCCCAGCAGCGCGTGTTCTCCGAGGCCTCGGCCGCCGAGGGCTTCGCCGAGCCCGCGGACAGGCCGGCCCCGACAGAGGGGAGGCGCCGCGCGCTCGGGCGGCGCGCCAGGGAGATAGTGGACGAGATAGTCGAGAAGCGCGGCCTCAAGAAGGAGTAACATCGGGACTTGCAGCGACGGACCTCAGGACACTCTTACACCATGTCTGCGCGCGCGACCCACAAGGCGTCCTACGGCGGAAGAATTGCAGGCGTTTATCAGCTAAGTACTTGGA
>URKU01000142.1 GCA_900548515.1 uncultured Collinsella sp.
ATGCCTCCAAGGCCGAGCGCATGATGGGCTGGAAGGCCCAGTACGACATCGCGGACATGTGCCGCGATAGCTGGAACTGGCAGAGCCACAACCCCAACGGCTTCGCCGACGCCGAGTAGCAAAAACCTACATACCGCTCTTGCCCCGATCTCACGTTGTGAGGTCGGGGCTTTTTCATGGCATGTAACCATTCGCCGAAAATCGACCAACTTTTTTATCTTGCCTGTACATGTTTAAACAACATGTTTTACAATAGGCGTACCGAATCAGAACATCGGAGGCGGACTGCACACCCATCGGCAGGCCGACCCCACAACAAGAAGGTTGGTGAGCGCATTCATGGAGCGTGCAAGCGGCGTCCTCATGCCCGTCTCATCTCTGCCCGGACCATACGGAATCGGCGGCTTTGGCTGGAATGCCTACGACTTCGTCGATTTTCTCGCCTCGTGCAAACAACATTACTGGCAGATTCTGCCCCTTACGACGACCAGCTATGGCGATTCGCCCTATCAGTCGTTCTCGGCCCGCGCAGGCAACCCCAACTTTATCGACTTTGCCGAGCTTATCGAGGCAGGGTATCTGGAGCAGCGCGATATCGATGGCGTGTATCTGGGATCCGACCCCAGCAATGTCGACTACGGTGCTATCTTTGACGGCCGCCGTCAGATTCTCGACCGCGCCGCTGAGCGCTTTGCTGCCGACAAGCCGGCCGATTTCGATGACTTTATCCAAGCCAACGAGGACTGGCTCATCCCCTACTGTGAGTTCATGACCGTCAAAGAGGAGTGCGGTCTCAAGGCGTTTTGGGAGTGGCCCGCGGAGCTCCGCACCCGCGGCGAGGCTTCCGCCAAGGTCTGCGCCGACCATCCGGCGCATATGCTCTACCACCAGATGACGCAGTACTTTTTCGATCGCCAGTGGAGCCGCCTCAAGGCCTATGCCAACGAGCGCGACATTCTCATCATCGGCGACCTGCCCATCTATGTCTCGCGTGACTCCGTCGAGATGTGGGCGACACCTGAGCTCTTTAAGATCGACGCCGCCGGCAATCCGGTGAGCGTCGCCGGCACGCCGCCCGACCAGTTCTCGGCCACCGGCCAGTACTGGGGCAACCCCATCTACGACTGGGACGCCATGGAGTCCGACGGCTTCTCCTGGTGGGAGGGCCGCATTCGCGCCGCCCTCGACATGTACGACGTCATCCGCCTGGATCACTTCCGCGGCTTCGAGGCCTATTGGGAGGTGCCGTTCTCCTCACCCGATTCGTCCTACGGTTCGTGGACGCAGGGTCCCGGCCTCAAGTTCTTCAAGACGCTCGAGGAAAAGCTCGGCACGCTGCCCATCATCGCCGAGGACCTGGGCTTCCTCACCCCCGGCGTCATCGACATGCGCGACAACTCGGGCTTCCCCGGCATGAAGATCCTGCAGTTTGCCTTTGAGGGCACCAACTCGTACTACCTGCCGCATAACTACATCGCCAACACCGTCGCCTACGTGGGCACCCACGACAACGAGACGGCGCGCGGCTGGTTTGAGGGAACGGCCACCCCGCGTCAGCGCGAGCAGGCAGCCCTGTACACCCATCAGCAGGCCGGCGAACCCATGGCAGATGCACTCAATCGCACCATCGCCGCCAGCGTGAGCGACACGTGCATCTACACCATGCAGGATCTGCTCAACTTGGGCAACGAGGCGCGCATCAACACCCCTGCCACGCTGGGCGGCAACTGGACCTGGCGCATGCTCGACGGCGCCATCACCCGCGAGCTCGAGCACAAACTCACCGACTGGACCGAGACCTACTTCCGCATCCCGTCGGAAGCCGAAATCGAGCTTCCTCAATAGGAGCTACCGCGCCCGACCCCTCCCCACCGTGCGGACGCGCTTGCTTTTCCCGCGCGAGGCCACCCCAATCCCCTCGCGCGGGCTTCTTATGAATTGCAGACATGAAACAACCCATCACAGGAGAAAACATGCCCCAAATTAACCTCATGGAACTCGCCGAGCAGTCTTTTGGCACCTCGCTCGAGCAGCTCGACGACCGTCGCATTTACAAGCTACTGGTCAAACTCGTGCAGGAGCGCTCCGCCGCCCGCCCGCTCAACAACGGCAAGAAAAAGCTCTATTACATTTCCGCCGAATTTTTGATCGGCAAGCTGCTCATCAACAACATGATCGACCTCGGCATCTACGACGAGGTTAAGGACCAGCTCACCGCCGCAGGCCACGACCTCAACAAAATCGAGGAATTCGAGGTCGAGCCGTCACTCGGCAACGGCGGCCTGGGCCGCTTGGCCGCATGCTTCCTGGATTCCATCGCCACGCTGGGCTTGACCGGCGATGGCGTGGGCCTCAACTATCACTACGGTCTGTTCCGTCAGCGCTTTGTCGACAACCAGCAGAAGGCCGTCCCCGACGAGTGGCTCGGTGAGCAGGACATCCTAGTCGACGATGACCGCTCCTACACCGTCGAGTTCGGCGATTTTGCCGTTACCTCCAAGCTCGTCAACATCGATGTGCCCGGTTACGGCCAGTCCACCAAGAACCGCCTGCGCCTGTTCGACCTGGCGAGCGTCGACGACGGCCTGGTCCCCGGCAGTTCCATCGACTTCGACAAGACCGAGATCGCCAAGAACCTCACCTTGTTCCTCTACCCCGACGATTCCGACGAGCAGGGCCGCCTACTTCGCATCTATCAGGAGTACTTCATGGTGAGCAACGCCGCCCAGCTCCTGATCGACGAGGCCGTCGAGCGCGGCAGCAACCTGCACGATCTGGCCGATTACGCCGTTGTCCAGATCAACGACACGCACCCCACCATGGTCATTCCCGAGCTCATTCGCTTGCTCACCACCG
>URKU01000143.1 GCA_900548515.1 uncultured Collinsella sp.
GAGCCCTGCATCGTCTCGGAATAGAAAAACCAAATGAGGCACGCGATGGCGAACAGCGAAAACGAAACCGCGTTGGAAATCCAGTTGGCCGTGATGCCTACAGGAGTGCTCACGCCGTCCGAGAGCGTCCAGATCATATCGAAGAAAATGTAGGCAGCAGACGTGTAGCCCAGCATGCTAAACAAAAGCTGCTGGGTGCTCGAGAACAGGGAGCGACGGCTTCGTACGGCAAGTCCGATAAGAATAATCATGCACAGCAGGAATATCTCGATCTTGAGTGCCTTTACCACTAGACGCCCTCCCTTCAATATCCAAGTGGCCAGAATCGCCCAATTCGAATCTGGGCAACAAACACCCCCTACTCCGCAGGGGTAAGGGGAATAATAGCAGAGCGCCCGAACGTCACTGCAAGACAGCTCTCGTTCGGGCGCTCAAACGGCGCGAGTTGCACGCCGGAATCATTGATGGGTATCGATTGCTACTCGCCATCGATGTCGGTCGCGACAGCCTCTTCGATGGCCTCGACACCGGCAGGCGACAGGTCTTCCTTGCCCTGGCAGAACTTCTTATCGACCCAGCCGGTTAGAATCGGGGCCATGATTGCCGTGATGATGACGGCAGTGGCGATCTGCGCATACGCAGTGGGCGCAAGCTCGGCATAGCGCGGAGCGACCTCGGCGAGGGCGACCGGCGTGGTCATGGCCGTGCCGGCAATGGTGGAACATGCCACAGCCGCCTTACCGTTGCCGCCACACAGACGCTCAAAGGCAAAGGTAATGGGACCGACGATAAAGAGCGTGATGAGACCCAGCAGGATGCCCGAAATGCCACCGGCGATGAAGCTCGAAAGGCTCATGGACGCACCGAGCTGAAAACCAATTACAGCAATCGCGGGATTGGCGCCGGGAACCAGCAGGTTCTTGATAAACGGGAACAAGTTGCCCAGGACCATGCCGATAACAAGCGGCAGGATGGATCCGATGATGGTGCCAACAGGGATGTTGGCAAGACCCGAAACACCAAGGATGATCATCGTGACGGCGGGGCCGGCCGTAAAGAACAGGATACCGACGGCGCCCTGCTCGGACTCATCGCCGAACTCGCCCATGATGCCCGTATAGAGCGCCATGTTGCAAAACGTAATGCCGCCGATGATAGACACGGAGCTCAGACCCAGGAAGTTGTCGTTAAAGAAATATGCCACGCCTAGGCCGAGAGCCGCTGCGACGACCAGCTTGGGAATCAGCACGACGATGCCGGTCTTGATGGCGCCCGGCGTGGACTTAAAGCTGATGCCGGCGCCCACGAACAGCAAGATCGCGGCAACGATGGTGTTGGAGCCGCCGCGGCAGGCAGCCGTAAAGAAGCCGCCGACCTCAAAGACCTGCGGGCAGAAGGTATTGAGCAAAAGGCCGACGATCATCGGATAGATCATGATGTCGCCCGGGATACGCGGGACCTTGAATTTCTTTTGCTCGTTGGCGGTCGCTTCCTGTGCCATGAAACCCCCATTTCCGCTGACGGGGTACAAAAGCCCACGTCACGCTTTGCTACAGTAAAGTTTGACCATGGTACCAGAAGAAATAGACCAGCTCGGTGAAAAATCCGACAAGTTGGGATGGAACGAGATTCGGCGCCCGCGACGCCACCCCTATATAAGGCTCAAGACAATATAGAGTACGATGCCCGAGACGCAGCACCACAGCATCGATTTTGTCTTGACCGCCACGACCACGACGCCGACGGCCGCAATCCAGGGAACCAAGGCAGGCCAGAGTCCCGCGTCGAACGCGCCGGGGCTCACCAAGTCGTTGGCGACCAGCGCGGCAAAGGCAGCGGGCGGGATATAGCCCAGGGCCTCGGTAATGCGGGGCGACAGGGTCCGCCCGCGCAAGGCGAACGCCGGCGCGATGCGAAAGAACGCGATAGCAGCCCACGACGACAGCCACAGAACCAAGAACTCGTTAACGGGCATCGCGGGCACCTCTTCCGTCAAATACTGCATCGCACGCCAACGCAATGGCAATGCCGGCCACGACGCTTGCCGGCACGGCAATATTCACGAGGCCCAAGAACTTGCATACGGCGACGGACACCGCGCCCGAAACCGCCGCGACAACGTTGCCGCGCGACAGCCGCTGCGAAAAGAGCAGGCAGATAAAGAGCGAGGTGCAGACAAAGGCTGCAATGGCGGTGGGAACATCGACAACGGCGCCGACGATGGCGCCCATCGTACACGAAACGCCCCATGTTGCGATGAGGATCACGTTGAGCACAAAGGACTCGCGCGGGCCCCAATCCTCCCCTTCAACCAACTTGGCAAGCGAGATGCCATATGCCTCCTCGGTAAGTGTCGCGGCAACAGCCAGCGTCTGACGCTTCGAGGCACCCGTCAGATGCGGCGCGATCGATGCCGAGTAAAGCGCAAAACGCGAGGAGATGGCGGCAACGCTCGCGATAATCGAAGGTGCCGGTACGCCCGCCAGCCAAAGATTGCAGATCATAAACTGGCCGCTGCCCGTCACAAACGTGCTGCTCAGGGCAAAGACCATCCAGGGCTCCATTCCCGTCTGCCCCATGATCATTCCGCACGGCGCGCCTATTGCAACATAGGTAAGCATCACCGGCCAGACGGTTCTAACGATTTTGAGCACCATACGCTTCTCATCCTGACAAGGTCTCCGAGCCGCATGTAGCGATACGGCAGAATCATCATCCGACAGCAACCGAGTTCACCTACAATTGCCACCGGATCGAAAGACACAACTTTTTAGGAAGTCATTATGACAGCTATCGATCGA
>URKU01000144.1 GCA_900548515.1 uncultured Collinsella sp.
CGTCGGGCTCCTGCTCGCGCGCATCGAGCAGCGCAAACATGCGGCGCGCCGAGGCATACGCCGCCTGGATCTGCGTAATGACGTTGGTGACCTCGTTGAACGGCTTGGTGTACTGGTTGGCATAGGACAGGAAAATCTGCACACCGCCCACCGTAAGCGCCGCGGGCACGCCCGTGATCACGCCCACGCAGCCGATCACAGCGACCACGGCATAGATGATGTTATTGATAAAGCGCGTGCCGGGGTTGGAGAGCGAACCCATAAACTGCGCGCGCTCGCCCGCGGTGTAGAGCTCGGCATTGAGGGCATCGAAGCGCTGTTGGGCGTTGGGACCATAGGCAAAGGCGTCGACAAGCTTCTGCTCGCCTACGTACTCCTCGATATGACCACCGAGCTGCCCTTGAATACGCTGCTGTGCCGTAAAGCTTTTGTTGGAGAGCTTGGCAATAGCGCCGGCTGCAAAAATGGAAAGCGGCGTGACGAGCACCACCACGAGCGTCATGGCCAGGTTAATGGAAAGCATAAACGCGAGCGTGCCAACAATGGTGATAACGCCGGTAAAGAGCTGCGTGAAGCCCTGCAGCAGGCCGTCGCCCACCTGGTCGACGTCGTTGACCACGCGGCTCATAAGGTCGCCGTGGGCATGGCTGTCGATAAAGCTGAGCGGCATGCGGCTGAGCTTATCGCTCGCCTCCACGCGCATGTCGCGCACCGTTTCGTAGGACAGGCGGTTGACGCAGTAGCCCTGCAGCCACTGGAAGGCCGCGGCACCTACCACGACGAGCGCGAGTTTGGTAACGAGCGGCAGCAACGCGTCGAAGTCCACCTGACCGGCGGCGACGATCAGGTCGATGCCCTCGCCGATGAGAATCGGCGTGTAGAGCTGCAGAATCACCGAGATGGCGGCGCTCGCAAACGACGCCGTAAACGAAATACGGTGCGGACAGACGTAGCCCATCAGGCGGCGGGTCACCGCGCCCACGGGATAGCGCTCAGGGTCGCCGGGCTGGCGTGGGCCGTCGCCCAGGTCGTTGAGGCTATCGTTGCCGGACACGTTGGCCGTCATCGTGGCGACCGAACCGGAAGAAGTATACGGATTCATTTAGCAGCCCTCCTTTGCGCAAGTGGATGCCGGGGCAGCCGGGACGGACGCGGGACTTGGGACAGACGCGGGCGTCGCACTCCCCTGCTGGCCCTCGAGCTCCTCACGGCGGAGCTGCGACTGGCAAATCTCGCGGTAGAGCTGGCAGCTTGCGTACAGCTCGTCGTGCGTACCCAGGCCCGCAACCGAACCGTGATCGAGCACACAGATCATGTCGGCATCGCGCACGGTCGAGACGCGCTGGCTCACGATGACGGTGGTCAGCGGCAGCCCGCCCTCGGCGGCACCGCGCGCACTGCGCTCGCGAATGGCATGGCGAAGTGCCGCATCGGTCTTAAAATCGAGCGCCGAAGCGGAGTCGTCCATGATGAGAATCTGCGGCGAGCCCACCAGGGCGCGGGCAATGGTCAGGCGTTGGCGCTGGCCTCCACTGAAGTTCTTGCCGCCCGCCTCGACCGGGGCATCCAGGCCTTGCGGCTTGTTGCGCACGAATTCGCTCGCCTGCGCCATGTCGAGCGCAGCCCAGAGTTCCTCGTCGGTTGCCGACTCGTCACGCCAGGTCAGGTTGGAGCGGATGGTACCGCTCACCAGCGACGCACGCTGCGGAACGGTCGCGACCACATGGCGCAGCTGGTCAAGAGGCCAGGCGCGCACGTCGGTGCCCATCACACTCACGCTGCCCTCGCGCGCGTCGTACAGGCGCGGAATGAGCGAGACGAGCGTGGACTTGCCGCTACCCGTACCGCCGATAATGCCGAGCGTCTTGCCCAGTGGCAGCTCCAGGGTCACGTCGTTGACGGCGTTGACGGCGCCCGCGCCAAAGGAGAAGCTCGCGTGGTTAAAGCTGAGCGCGGGAACCTGGGCGGCGTTGCCCACCGCGCTTGCCTGGGGTAACGCGACCGGCTCGTTACCCTCGTCCGTAATGCTCGGCACGCAATTGAGCACCTCGTTGATACGCGACGCGCTGGCGCTCGCTTTGGTAAAGACCACGACCAGATTGGCCACGTACACGATGGAGGTGAGGGTCTGCGTCATGTAGTTCACAAACGCCATGACCTGGCCCTGCGTGAGCTCACCCACGTTGACCTGGATGCCGCCCACCCACAGGATGGCGCACACGCCCAGGTTCATCACCAAAAACGTGACGGGGTTGAGGATCGACGAGAGCTTGCCCACCGCGATGGCGACATGCGCCTGATCGTCGGCGGCCTGCGCAAAGCGCTCGCGCTCGTGGTCTTCGCGCACAAAGGCGCGGACCACGCGGGCGCCCGAAAGGCCCTCGCGGCAGATAAGCGCGATACGGTCGAGCTTTGCCTGCAGCTGTTTGTAGTACGGGATGCAGCGCGCCATGACAAACCAGAACACCAGGCCGATGGCGGGCGTGCAGATCAAGAAGATGATGCCGAGCTTAAGGTCGATGGCGAGGGCCGCGACCATGGAACCCACCGCCAGGAAGGGCCAGCGAATGAGCATGCGCACGCCCAGCGCCACGGCCAGCTGCACCTGGTTGACGTCGTTGGTGATGCGCGTGATGAGCGACGGCGTGCCAAAGCGGTCGAGCTCGGCATAGCTCAGCTTATTGATGTGCCCATAGAGCGCGCCGCGAATATCGGTGCCCATGCCCTGTGAGGTGAGCGCCGCCATCTTTTGGC
>URKU01000145.1 GCA_900548515.1 uncultured Collinsella sp.
TGCGGCCGTCTTGCGGTACAGGGCAAACCTTATGGCGCAAACGTTGACAGTTTGTTACGGAGTTCCGTTTGTAGCGAGCATGTTTCCAATGTTTCCGCAGCGTTTCGGGGGTGCCGTTTTGTGCGACTCCTGTTGCCTGGCGAGCACGCGCCCTCGGTTCACGCTAGAATGCACTCAACCTTTAAGCGGTTAATCCATCCATAAGATGCACGAAGGAGCTATCTATGAGCGAACCCCTGCGCACCGTGAACGTCGGCCTCATCGGTCTGGGAACCGTCGGCGGCGGCGTGGCCCGCCTGATTAAGAGCCACCACGATGAGTACCTGGCCGCCTACGGCATCGACCTTAAGCTGACCCGCGCCTGTGCGCTTGCCTGGGAGCAGGCTGAAGCAGCCGGTATTGAGCGCGAGGCCTTTACGAGTGACTGGCATGATGTCGTCACCGACCCAGCCGTCGATATCGTCGTCGAGCTCATCGGAGGCGAGCACCCCGCGACCGAGATCTTCACCACCGCCTTCGAGAACGGCAAGCACGTCGTCTCTGCCAACAAGGCCCTGCTGGGCCGTCATGTCGAAACGCTCGCCGAGAAGGCGCGTGAGTGCGGCGTGCAGATTAAGTGCGAGGCCAGCTGCGGTGGCGGCATCCCCATCGTCAGCACACTCGAGCACGACCTGGTGGGTAACAAGATCCTGACCATCGCCGGCATCCTCAACGGCACCACCAACTATATCCTGTCGCGTATGGACGCCGAAGGCGCCGATTACGCCGATGTGCTCGCCGATGCCCAGGCCAAGGGCTATGCCGAGGCCGATCCGTCCGCCGACGTCGACGGCTTCGATGCCGCCAGCAAGACGGCCATCCTCGCCTCCATCGGCTTTGGCACCCGCGTGACCACCGACGACGTCTACCAGCAAGGCATCCGCACCATCGGCGCCGAGGACATCGCCCAGGCCCGCGAGCTTGGCTACACCATTAAGCTGCTGGGCATCGCCCGCAACACCGATGCGGGCGTCGACGTCCGCGTGCACCCCGCGCTGATCCCTGCCGACCACATGCTCGCTAAGGTCAACGGCGCCATGAACGCCGTTTACGTGGTGGGCGACGCTGTGGGCGAGACCATGTTCTACGGTGCCGGCGCAGGCTCCTTCCCCACCGCGAGCGCCGTCGTGGGCGATATCCTGTCGCTGTCCGAGCAGATCAGCCGCGGCGTTGCACCGCTGCCCGAGATCGAGCCCTACGGCCACAACCTCGCCTTTAAGCCCATGGACGAGCTCCAGACCAAGTACTATGTGCGCCTGAAGGTCGCCGACCGCGTGGGCGCCCTGTCCGAGACGGTCGATATCTTTGCCAAGCACAACATCTCGATCTCGCTCATCAATCAGGTCGAGGATGGCAAGTCGGGCGTCACCGACACCTGCTCGGTCATCTTCCTAACGCACCGCGCGCTCGAGAAGGACGTCCAAGCTGCCGCCGCCGAGCTTGCAGGCGTCGACTGCGTGGCCGAGGTCGCCAACGTCCTGCGCATTGAGGACGTCGAGGCCTGGACCGAAGGCGTTATGGCCAACTAGTTCGGTCTTCGGTATACGACATATATGTTGAGGGGCTCCCGTCCGGTCTTGGACGGGAGCCCTTTTTGTTTGCGAGCTGGGGGCGCATTGGCGTGGCTTACGTTTGAACAACTTGACCGCTCATTGACAACCGGGGGTACCGTTCACCGATAAGCGGACGTGCTCGTTTTGGGTCGCCACTATGCTGTGCTGCGTATGTCCACACCCCCGAAGAATGGAGGCACCATGTTGCTCGAGGGTAAGAAAGCAATCATCACCGGAGGCACGCGCGGTATCGGCTACGCCATCGCCTGCCGTTTTATTGAGGAAGGCGCCGCCGTCACGGTCTTTGGCTCGCGTCAGGAGACCGCCGATGCCGCCGTCGAGAAGCTGACCGCAGCCTATCCCGAGGCCAAGGTCTGGGGCCGTTCCTGCGATCTCACCTCGCTCGAGGCCGTAACCGAGGCCTTTACCCAGGCAGCAGCCGACATGGGCGGCCTGGACACGGTCGTCAACAACGCCGGCATCTCCCAGCGCTCGCCACTTCTGGAGTACACAGCCGAAGAGTTCGCCAAGGTCATGGACCTCAACGTCGTCGCCGTCTTTAACGGCCACCAGGCCGCTGCCAAGATCATGACCGAGGCCGGTCACGGCGGCACCATCACCACCACGAGCTCGATGGTCGCCAAGTACGGTCAGCCCTCCGGCGTTGGCTATCCCACGTCCAAGTTCGCCGTCAACGGCATGGTTCAGTCGCTCTCGCGTGAGCTCGCCCCAATGGGTATTCGCGTCAACGCTGTCGCGCCCGGCGTGACCAAGACCGATATGGTCGCCAACCTTCCCGAAGAGGTCATCAAGCCCATCATCGCCACCATTCCGCTCGGCCGCATGGGCGAGCCCGAGGACGTCGCCAACGCCTTCGTCTACCTGGCGAGCGACATGTCCTCCTACGTCACGGGCGCCGTACTCCCCGTCGACGGAGCCGCCCGCTCCTAAAGGGCCGCAGGCTTTTGCCCTAGCCTTCTACAGAGCCCTACGCAAAAGGCGCGCTGTCTGCATCTATTGCAGGCAGCGCGCCTTCCTTTATTTAGACGGAACCCGTATCCCGGTATTCCTTGCTACTTGCCGTCGGCGTCCTCGGCTTCTTCTCTAGCGTAGAGCTCCAGCATGCGGCGGCG
>URKU01000146.1 GCA_900548515.1 uncultured Collinsella sp.
GGAGGCCACTTAATGTGGCCTCCGTCGTGAGCAGGACTGTAGAGCAGGAAACTTAACCCCCACACCCCTCACGCGGCGGGCAAACTCGCCTTGTGCTCTATCACGCTAAAGTGTATGATTCTGAACGTTACACGAATCACTTTACTTAACTAAAGTGCCATCAAGGGGGGATACCATGAACACCGATATGTCTCGTCGTCAGTTTGTTGGTCTAGCCGGCTCGCTCGCTACGGTGCTTGGCCTTGGTCTTGTCGGTTGCGGCGGTGGTGCCGGCAAGGGCTCCGCTGCTGGCTCTGCCGCGGCCAAGGATGTGAAGGGCGCTGCGGAGTCCAAGAAGCTCGTGGTGGGCTTTGATAAGTCCTATCCTCCGTACGGCTTTGTGGGCGACGATGGCGAGTACACCGGCTTTGATCTCGATCTTGCCAAGGCTGTTGCCGATAAGCAGGGCTGGGAGGTCAAATACGAGGCCATCGACTGGGATGCCAAGGATACGCTGCTTAACTCGGGCGCCATCAACTGCATCTGGAACGGCTTTACCATGGAGGGCCGTGAGGACGACTACACGTTCTCCGAGCCGTACATGCTCAACGAGCAGGTGCTGGTGGTCAAGAAGGATGCGGGCATCAAGGGCTGGGACGATCTTGCCGGCAAGACTGTGATTACCCAGACTGATTCCGCTGCGCAGGACGTGCTTGAGGGTGACCAGAAGGATCTGGCAGCGACGTTTGCCACGCTCGACACGATCGGCGAGTACAACACGGCCTTTATGCAGCTCGAGAGCGGCGCGGTCGATGCCGTGGCGTGCGATCTTTCGATTGCCCAGTATCAGCTTGCCGCCAAGCCCGATGCCTATACGCAGCTTGATGAGCCGCTGTCCAGCGAGCACTACGCCGTTGGCTTTAAGAAGGGCGACACCAAGTCGGCCGATGCTGTAGCCGAGTCGCTCAAGGCGCTCTACGAGGACGGCACGGTCAAGGACCTCTGCGATAAATATTCAAGCTATGGTTTGTCTTTCGATAATTGGGTGCTCAAGTAATGTCTATTCAGGTCATGATGCAGATGCTTGGCCAGGGGTTCTTGGTCAGTTTGCAGCTGTTTGTGTTGACGCTGCTCGGGTCGATTCCGCTGGGAATTCCCGTGGCGTTTATGCGCATGAGCAAAATCGCGCCGCTTCGCTGGATTGCGCGCATCTACATTTCGGTCATGCGCGGTACGCCGCTCATGCTGCAGATGTTTGCCATCTACTTTGCCCCGTACTACGTGTTTGGCATTTCGCTCACGCCCGATTCCAAGTGGACGGCGTGCGTCGTGGCGTTCATCATCAACTACGCCGGTTACTTTGCCGAGATCTATCGCTCGGGCTTGCAGTCCATTCCGCGCGGTCAATACGAGGCTGCCGAGGTGCTGGGCTATTCGCGCGTGCAGACGTTTCTGTATATCGTGATGCCTCAGGTCGCCAAGCGTATTCTGCCGGCGATGGGCAACGAGATTATCACGCTGGTCAAGGACACGTCGCTGGCGTTTGCCATTGGCGTGGGCGAGATGTTCTCGACCGCCAAGGCCCTGGTTGCCTCGCAGGTGAGCATGGTACCGTTTGCGATCGCGGCGCTGATTTACTGGGTCTTTAACTTTGTGGTCGAGATGCTGCTGGGCGCCGCCGAAAAGAAGCTGGACTATTATCATGACTAACTCAGTGATGAAAATCGAAAACGCACGTAAGGCGTTTGGCGGCAATGAGGTGCTCAAGGATATCTCGCTCGAGGTAAAGCGTGGAGAGGTCGTGGCGATTATCGGGCCTTCGGGTGGCGGCAAGTCCACGCTGCTGCGGTGTGCCACGCTGCTCGAGACGCTCGACGGAGGCTCGCTCTCGTTTGGCGACCTTGCCGTTGCGACGGATGCGGGTTCGGGCGCGGTCTATGCGAAGGGCGATGTGCCCAGGCAGGCGCGCTCGCGATTTGGCCTGGTGTTTCAGAACTACAATCTGTTCCCGCACTATACCGTGATGAAAAACATCACCGATGCGCCGATCCGCGTTCTTAAGCGCCCGCGCGAGCAGGCAGAGGCACGTGCGTGCGAGTTGATCGCGCAGATGGGGCTTACGGGCAACGAGAACAAGGTTCCTTGTGAGCTTTCGGGCGGTCAGCAACAGCGCGTGAGTATTGCCCGTGCCCTAGCGCTCGACCCGGAGATCCTGTTCTTTGACGAGCCGACCTCGGCACTCGATCCCGAGCTGACGGCCGAGGTGCTGCGTGTCATTAAAGACCTTGCGGCGCAGAATATGACGATGGTGATCGTGACCCACGCAATGCAGTTTGCGCGCGATGTTGCCGATCGCGTGGTCTTTATGGACGGCGGTCGTATTGTCGAGGAGGGGCCCGCCGAGCAGGTTATCGACCATCCGCGCGAGCAGCGCACGCGTGAGTTTTTGAGCCGTATCGAGGGATAGGCTCAGGTATTTGCTCAACTATTAATTGAGGCGAAGCCGCCGCAGGTCTTACGGTCTGTGGCGGCTTTTTGTTTGCATCGGCGGGGTTCAATAATCGCCTCACAAGCTTGTCTCTTCCTCTCGCCGCCTGTATTCATACGTGTGCCGAAAGGTGTGCATGGACGGTCGCCCGTGAGGGTAGGGTGGTGGCATAGGACATTTGGAGGGTGAGTCGGCTCGGCTGCCG
>URKU01000147.1 GCA_900548515.1 uncultured Collinsella sp.
GCATATTGCCACTTAACGGCGCAAATCCGGCCCCCAGAATGGGACACATGGCCCACCCGAACGAGCCGCTCGCGCGTACAGTAAAGGCAGGTAATCCATGGGCGGTTACAGATCGAGGAGGACACGACCATGAAAAAGAAGGCCTTAGCGATTCTCACCCTCTGCATGAGCCTCTTTGCCGCAGTTGCCCTAGTGGGCTGCGGCGGAAGCGGCGGCGCTGCCGGCAGTGGCGGTAGCGGCGGCGCGGAAAAGCCAGCCTTGGATATGAGGACCGACTTCATCTGGTTTAAGGTCGAGGTCCCCGAGGGCGTCGAAATCACCGACGTCGCCGGCGATACCGCTGACAGAGCCCAGTTTAAGTTCACCGAGAGCGAGCACGCCAGCGATCGCTTCATCCCTGTCTTCGACCCCGACAAGAACGCTGACGAGC
Source organism: uncultured Collinsella sp. (assembly GCA_900548515.1). Taxonomy (GTDB): domain Bacteria; phylum Actinomycetota; class Coriobacteriia; order Coriobacteriales; family Coriobacteriaceae; genus Collinsella. The sequence goes on from URKU01000147.1 coordinate 431, forward strand.
TGTTCGACTACGAGGCCAAGTGGAAGGCCAACTCCGGATGGACCGAGAGCGACTCTGTTAAATACAACGGCAAGACCTGGCGCAGCGCTTACTTCACGCACTCGGGCGGCGTAACGACCGAGTACTTCACCGACGTTGAGGGCGGCAGCGTCTACGTGCGCATCGACAACGTCGAGGAGCACAAGGACGCCGTCGAGACCATGATGAAGTCCCTGGAATTTGCCGATGACATCGCCGAGGCCAAGACCGAGGCCATGGACGTCAAGCTCGACGATATCGAGATCAAGCGCTAGGCAGCTGGCGAGCGCAACGGGAAACATGGGCGCAGCGCAAGCAAGCGACGGTGACCCAGCGCTTCGTACCAAGGGAGGGTCGCATCACCGGCCCTCCCTTTCGTATGCCGGTAACCGACGAACGCGAGGGCGCCGGTTACCAAAACCATCCCCCCAAGCGCGGTGGCGGCACAAAATGGACAGGCACCCCAGTACGTCCGCCCGCCGATTTATAGCGCCGTGCAGACAATTTAGTCGACGCCCGTTAACATCCGGGCAGTATAGTGACCAAAACGGGCGCATATCCACACGCTGCGAATGGAGGAATTATGACCGAACACCATGTCATCAGCCGCCGAACATTTGCACTGGGCCTAGGACTTGCGGCGCTGTCGCCGCTTGCAAGCCTGCCCGAAACCGCGGCGCCGGGCATTCCCCTGCGAGCGGCATTTGCAGACGACACGCCCAAACCGGCGGAGCACCTCGGTAATTTCGTGATTCGCCTTCGCCCCGCGGGCTATTTTCGCACCGCGAGCGTCAACCAAGACGGCAACGTTCGCGGCAACGTCTGCCACCTGTTTAACGACGGCACGTCCAGCAAGCTCATCCTTGAGCACGTAGTGACCGAAACAGACGAAACAGGGCATACAATCATTGCAAACTGGTATGCCATCCGTACCTTGCTCAATTTCGAAGAGCATAAAAAGACGGGCTACAGCATTTGGTCGGTCGACGACGACTCGGACAAAGAAGGAAAGGTCATCCACGTATGGGGCGGCGAGTATGACAACAAGCCCAGCCGCGCTTTTGCGTTCGAGCGTCAGTTAGACGGAACCTATATCATCCGAGACCGCACCGTCGAGAAAAACGACAAGAAAAAAACCATTAAATACCTGGCAATAGAATCGAACGGCAAAGACCAGGACAACAACAAGATCTGCCATAAGAGTGAGAGCATTCCGTGGGAGCTCGAACTTATCGGTTACGACATGGGCAAGACCAATGCCACGGTTAGCAGCCTCGACTGGAAGACATATAGCAGCTACGTCGATGGGCCATGTTGGATGGGCAACGTCCACGACAACAAGTTCCTCGACGAGCTGAGCATCCCGGGTACGCACGATTCGGGCACCTGCAGTGTGGACAACGACACCGAGCCTCAAACCTCGCAAGTAAAATGCCAGCAGGATTACATCCCCACGCAGTTGCTCGAAGGCATTCGCTATTTTGATATTCGACTCGGAAAGGGCGATGACCCCGGCATCGACCACGGAGGTTTCTATCTGTTTAAAAAAGACGGGAACTTTTTGCATCTTTCCGATGTCATAGGCTACTTCACAACGTTTTTGAAGGAAAACCCGACAGAGGCGCTCATCATGCTCGTGTCGCGCGGCAATGACGAGGCCACCGATGAGGGTATTACGACGGCTTTCGCCAAGGTTATGGATGAGAACCCCGGCCTGTTCTACACATCGGGCCGCGTCCCCACGCTAGGCGAGGTGCGCGGAAAGATCGTCCTGCTGCGTCGATTTAGGCTCGCCGGCAACAGTGTAAGCGGCCACACGTGGGGCCTCGACCTTACCGAATGGGATGACAAGGCCAAGGCTCACTCCGACAGCACTACCATGTGTCTCGTCCAAGACGCGCGGGGCTTTGAGGAGACCGACGACGCCGGCACCAAAGAACCCTATTGCACCAAGGTATACGCCCAGGACAAGTACAAGCTCTCGGGAACCGACAAGCTCATCTGGGTCGATAATGCGCTGAAGAAAACGACCGAACTCACGCGCGGCAACGTGGACGTCGAGGACGCTGACGGGGCAAAGGTGCAAGTCCAGGAGCGTTGCTGGTCTATCAACTACACCAGCTGCACGGGCTTGTCGCACGGAGGCAATCCTTTTACCTCGGCACGAGTAGTCAACGAGCATCTGTATAAGAGCC
>URKU01000148.1 GCA_900548515.1 uncultured Collinsella sp.
TCACCCAGGCGCATATCGATCTGTGCAAGCGCGAGCTTCATGGCCCAGCCCTTTCCGTCGTAAACCATCGAAATCGTAGTAAAAGCGCCGGCCGCATAATGCAGTCGGCGCTTGCATGTGCATATGCTAGCTATGATACCCCGAGCGGGGACGCGCTCCTAGAATGTCGCGGACCACAGCCCGTGCAGGTTGCAGTAGGCATAGACGGTACCGGTCTTGGAGCCGCCCGCGAAAAACGTCGCGGGCTTCATGCCGGGCTGGAGGTAATGGACCTCCAGACGGCCCTCGGCCTCAAGGGCGATCCACTCAATGTAGTGCTCGGGCAGGCTGGGGTGCTCGACCGAGCCAACGCGTGCGCGAATCACGTGACCGTCGCGCTCGGTCTCGACGACGGGCACGTGCTTCTCGTGCGCCGCGTCCTCAGTATTTGCGGTCAGCTCCGTGCAACCGGCAGGGGTCGCAACGCCGTCGCCAAGGGCAGCGATGAGCTTACCGTCGGGGTCCTTAAAGAATTTCGCCATGATGTTCTCCTTTGCTGATGTGCCAATGTTCTTGATGGTTCTTATGCCCAAAGGCGGACAAACCATCCACGGCATTGCAAATGAACACATAACGGATCAGGCAAGCGGTCGGGCCAAAATGCGTCGACCGTCCTGTCCGCTCCAGCAGTCCCACCCCGCGCGCGGCTAGCGACCGTCGCCACCGAGCAGCGCCAGAACATCCTCGCGCGTAAACAGTGCCGACGAGATACCATCGCCGCCGAGCACGCTGTTGACCAGATCGCGCTTGGACTCCTGCATCTGCATAATGCGCTCCTCGATCGTATCCTTGGCGATGAGTTTGTACACGGTCACGGTGTGCTGCTGGCCAATGCGGTGGGCGCGGTCGGTCGCCTGGTCCTGTGCCGCCACGTTCCACCACGGGTCGTAGTGGATGACCACGTCGGCGGCCGTCAAATTGAGACCCACGCCGCCCGCCTTGAGCGAAATCAAGAACACCGGCACCTCGCCCGCCTGGAACTGCGCAACCATCTTGGCGCGGCTCTCCTTAGACGATGCGCCCGTAAGCTTAAGAAAGCCGATGTCCTCCTTGGCCAAGCGCTTGCCGATGATATCGAGCATACCCGTAAACTGGCTGAACAACAGGATGCGATGCCCGCCGTCGAGCGCGCCGTGCACGAGCTCCATACACGTATCGAGCTTGGCGCTCCCCGCCTTGTAATCCTCGTAGTGTAGACGCGGGTCGCAGCAGATCTGGCGCAGCTTGGTGAGCTCGGCGAGCACCTTGAGCTTGTCTTTCTTAAACTCGGATGCCTCGCGGTGCTGCACCTGCTGGGCGATGCGGTCCTGGTTTGCCAGGTACAGTTTGCGCTGCTCGCCGGTGAGCTGAGCCACGACGGTGTCCTCGATCTTTTCGGGCAAATCGGCCACCACGTCTTCCTTGACGCGACGCAGCACAAACGGCGACACGAGCGCTTGCAGGCGAGCGGCGCTGTCACCCTCGGCGTGCTCGACCGGGCTTTCGAAGCGCTTGGCAAACGACTCGCGCGTGCCAAGCAGGCCCGGCATCAAAAAGTCGAAGATGCTCCAGAGCTCGGACAAGCGGTTTTCGATGGGCGTGCCCGTCAGGGCAAAGCGCACGCCGGCAGGCAGGCGCTTGGCGGCGCGCGCCACCTGCGTGAGCGGATTTTTAATGTACTGGGCCTCATCGAGCACCACACGGGCAAAGTCCTGCTCGACGTACTCGTCGATATCGCGCCGCATGAGGTCATACGACGTTACAACCACGTTATGCTCGGCCACGCCGGCAATTTGCACGCGGCGTTGAGCCTTGGCGCCCACAATGGCGCACACATCGAGCGACGGGGCAAAGCGCTCCAGCTCGGCGGTCCAGTTGTACACAAGCGACGCAGGGCACACCACGAGCGTGGGCTTGGTATCCCCCGCCTCCACGCGCGCCAGAATGTGCGCAATCATCTGCAGTGTTTTGCCCAGGCCCATATCGTCGGCCAAGATGCCGCCAAGGCCCAGGTGTTCGAGCGAGCCAAGCCACTGGTAGCCGTCGACCTGATAGCCGCGCAGTGTGGCCTTGAGCGAGACCGGCACCGTAAAGTCCATCTTGCCGAGCGTATCCAAGCGCTCGACGGTGCGACGGAACGCCGCGTCGCGATCGGCCTCGAGCGCGGGTGTGCGCGCAAGCATGCTATCGACGAACAGGGTGCTCGACGCGGGAAGCGAAACGCCGTCGAGCAGGTCAACGGCATCGACGCCCAGGTCCTCGGCAAGACCAAACGCGGCACGGGCACTCTCGTCCAGGCGTACGATGTCGCCGGACGTCAGGCGCGCAAACGTCTGGTGGCGCTTGTAGGAGTCCAGATAGATGGCAAGGTCTGCCGCCGAAAGGCCGCTCGCGCCCAGTTCGACGTCGAGCAGGTTACTCTTGACGGTTGCACGCACCGAAAGCTTGGGCGCAGGGCGGACCGAAATCTGGCGCAGACGATCGCTGAGCATGACCTCGCCCAGCTCGGACAGGGCAGACAGGCCCTCGGTCAGCAAGTGGAACAGGC
>URKU01000149.1 GCA_900548515.1 uncultured Collinsella sp.
CCGATCTTGAGCGGCTCGGCCGTATCGGTGCCGGTCGGACGGGTGTAGGGCACAAAGCCCAGGCCCTCGGCGGCAGCCATCTGCTCGTTAGCGCTCATCGGAGTACACGACCTTACCGGAACCCTCGACGCACTCGCCCACGCGGAACGGCTTCTCGCCCAGCGCGACCAGGGCCTCGGTAACCGCAGCCTCGTCCTCGGGGGCGACGATCAGGCACAGGCCAACACCCATGTTGAAGGTCTTGCATGCCTCGTTGGGCGCAAGCTCGGCCTGGCGCGACACATAGGTGATGACGGGCGGAACGTCCCAACCCATCTCGGCACCGTTGCGGGTGACCACGGCGTCGACGTCGTCGGCGAGCGCGCGGTTGAGGTTCTCGGTAATACCGCCGCCAGTGATGTGGGCGATGGCGTGCACCGGAGCGCCGCCGCGGAGCAGCTCAAGAACCGGCTTGACGTAGATGCGCGTGGGGGCCAGCAGAGCGTCTGCCAGCGATGCACCACCAAGCTCCTCGAGCGGGCGGCTCAGCTCCTCGGCCTTAGCGGCGGCCTCGGGCGTACCCGGCTTAATACCGTCGACGCCGATGACCTTACGCACGAGCGAGTAGCCGTTGGAGTGCACACCGGTGGAAGGCAGGCCCAGAATCACGTCGCCGGGGCGGACGTTCGCGGGGTCGAGCATCTTGGGACGATCGACGACACCCACGGTAAAGCCGGCGAGGTCGTAGTCGGCAGGCGCCATGACGCCGGGGTGCTCGGCCATCTCGCCGCCCACGAGCGCGCAGCCCGCGAGCTTGCAGCCATCGGCCACGCCCTTGATGATCTTTGCCATGTGCTCGGCCTCGATGTGACCGATGGCAACGTAGTCCAGGAAAAACAGCGGCTCGGCGCCCGAAGCCAGAATGTCGTTGACGCACATAGCGACCAGGTCCTGGCCCACCGTCTCGTGACGGTCCATGATCTGGGCGAGCACGAGCTTGGTGCCCACGCCGTCGGTACCGCTAATCAGAATCGGGTCTTCCATATCCTTAAGCGCGGCGGCCGAGAATAAGCCACCAAAGCCACCGATACCGCCGATAACCTCGGGGCGATTGGTGTCCTTGACCATCTGCTTAATAGCGTCGACGGCGCGGCCGCCCTCAGCGGTATCGACGCCGGCATCCTCATACGTCACATGCTTGCTGTCGCTCATCTGAGCCTTCCTCTCCCACTACCGTCCGCCGCGCGGGCGCCAAACGGTGCTCATAGTTGCGTTCATTTCGGCGTGTGCCATAACAGCACACGCCGTCATATCAACAAAACAGCAGGTAAAACCTACCAGAATAAACCTGTCCCTACATGGCAGGCTTTAGGCCTCGCCGTGCTCCTCTTCCCAGCTGCGGTCGTCGTATTTCTCGACCACGGCGTCGTCGTCAAAGTGCAGCGGCTTATCCAGGTTGCGGGGCTTAAAGCCCTCCATAAACTTATCGCGGCCAAAGCTCTCGGGAATCGCCACGGGGTAGCGGCCGGTAAAGCACGCATCGCAGTAGCCGCCCTTGGGCATGACCTTCAGCAGGCCCTCGACCGAAAGGAAAGCCAGCGAATCGGCGCCGATGTACTCGCAAATCTCGTCGACCGTCTTGTTGGCGCTAATAAGCTGCGACTGCACGTCGGTATCGATGCCGTAGAAGCACGGCCAGATGACCTCGGGCGAGTTGATGCGGATGTGAATCTCCTTGGCACCAGCGTTGCGCAGCATCTTGACGAGCTGCACCATGGTGGTGCCGCGCACGATGGAGTCGTCGATGACGACCAGGCGCTTGCCCTCGATGTTGTCGCGCAGCGGGTTGAGTTTCATACGCACGCCCATGGCGCGCAACTCCTGCGTAGGCTCGATAAACGTACGGCCCACGTAGCGGTTCTTGATGAGGCCCTCGCCAAAGGGAATACCGCTCTCGTGCGAATACCCCTCCGCGGGCGGCAGGCCGGAGTCGGGCACGCCGATGACCAGGTCGGCCTCGACGGGCTCCTCGTGTGCCAGCTGACGACCCATGTCATAACGGCAGGCATAGACGCTCTTGCCGTTCATGATGGAGTCGGGACGGGCGAAGTAGACCTGCTCAAAGATGCAGTTGGCGGGCTCTTCGGCTGCAGGCACGCCCTGCTCGGATACCAGACCCTCGGCGCTGATGCGCAAGATCTCGCCGGGACGGACGTCACGGACGTACTCGGCACCCACGATGTCGAGTGCGCAGGTCTCGGAGGCAACGACCCAGCCGCCGGCGCGCGTGACATGGACGGCGGAGTCGACCGTCGCGGCGCCGTCCTGCGACGGCAGCTGCGAAACGGATGCGGCATCGGCCTGGTCCAAACCCTCGTCCACCAGCTTGCCCAGCACGAGCGGGCGAATGCCGTGCGGATCGCGGAATGCGTAGAGCGCCTGCTCGTTGATGAGCGTCATGGCGTAGCCGCCGCGCACGAGCTCCATGGTCTTGCGAATGCCCTCGCGCAG
>URKU01000150.1 GCA_900548515.1 uncultured Collinsella sp.
TGGGGGATTATCGAGGAGCGGCGTGGCGAGGTTCGCTGCCGTGCCTACGGTTGCATCGAGACCAGCGCGGGCAGCCCGCTCGCGGTGCGCCTGTCGCATATCGCCCGTGACCTTAAGGATGTCGTCGAGCGTTATCGACCCGACACGGCTGCTGTCGAGAGCATCTACTTTGGCGCCAACGTTCGTTCGGCCATCCCTACGGCTCATGCCCGCGGTGCCGCGCTCGTGGCGCTTTCGGAGTGCGCGCTCGAGATTGGCGAGTACACGCCCATGCAGATCAAACAGGCTGTGGTGGGCACCGGCGCCGCGGACAAGCGGCAGGTCGCCTACATGGTACGCACGCTAACACAGCTCGACCACGACCCGCATCCCGACCATGCCGCCGATGCCCTGGCCTGCGCCATCTGCCACGTAAACCTCAGCCGCACCCGCGCACTCACCGGTGGCGAGTTCTATCAACAGAGAGGAACCGGATACTGATGATTTCCCAGCTCCACGGAACGCTTGTCGAGGCCACGATGAGCTCGGCCGTCGTCGATGTGTCGGGCGTTGGCTTTGAGCTCGGCATCTCGGGCAGCACTGCGGCCACGTTGCCGACGCCCGGCGGCGAGGTCCGCCTCTACACGCGTATGCAGGTGCGCGAGGACGCCATGACACTTTTCGGTTTTTCCTCAAAGGATGAGCGCACGATGTTCGACCGGCTCGTGTCCGTCTCGGGCGTTGGCCCGCGCTTGGCGCTCGCCGTGCTTTCCACCTATACCGTGGGGCAGCTGTATTCGCTGGTGATGGCCGAGGACGACAAGGGCATGTCCAAGGTACCCGGTGTGGGCAAAAAGACAGCTCAGCGCCTGATCCTGGAACTCAAGAGCACCTTTGCCAAGGATAAGGGCTTTGTGCCGGTCGACGTGATTCCCGGCCAGGTTGCGATGCCGGTTCCCGCCGCCGCTCCTTCGGCGATTGATGACGCCCGTGCGGCGCTCCTCTCCATGGGCTTTAGCCCGCAGGAGACCGATGTTGCCCTGAGCGGGTATGATGGGCAGAATATGCGTGTCGAGGATCTGCTCGGCGCGGCGCTTAAGCGACTCGGAATGGATGCGTGATGTGGGAAGCCGATGACTCTCAGGACCTGTGGGCGACGCCTGGCAACTCGCCGGCGGCATCCATGGCGCACGGTGAACGCATGGTGGGCTCGGAGCTGACGGCCGAGGACCTCGATGTCGATCGCACTTTGCGCCCCCAGCGCCTGGACGATTACTGCGGCCAGGAGCATATCAAGCAGAGCCTGCGCGTGTTGATCGAAGCGGCGCAGAGCCGTGGCGAGACGCTCGACCACGTGATCTTCTCGGGCCCTCCGGGTCTGGGCAAGACCACGCTGGCTACGGTTATCGCCAACGAGCTGGGCGCTCAGATCAAGACCACGAGTGGCCCTGCCATCGCGCGCACCGGCGACCTGGCAGCCATTCTTACTAACTTGCAGCCGGGTGACGTACTGTTTATCGACGAGATCCACCGCCTCAACCGCTCGGTCGAGGAGGTCCTGTACCCCGCGATGGAGGACTTTGCCCTCGATATCGTGATCGGTAAAGGCCCGGCCGCACGATCGATTCGCCTGGATATCCCCAAGTTTACGCTGGTGGCGGCAACGACCCGCTCGGGTATGCTGACTGGCCCGCTGCGCGACCGCTTTGGCATTTCATATCGCTTGGATTACTACACGGTCGAAGAACTCGCGCAGATTGTGACACGCTCGGCGTCCATCCTGGGTGTGACAATAGACCATCCGAGCGCGCTCGAGATCGGCTCACGCTCGCGTGGCACGCCGCGCTTGGCTAACCGTTTGCTCAAGCGCGTGCGCGACTATGCGCAGGTGCGTGGCAACGGTCCCATTGAGCTTGATATTTGCCGTCAGGCGCTCGAGTTCTTCGAGATCGATGAGCTTGGTCTGGACTGGATGGATATTCGCATTTTGGAGACACTCGCTAAGACGTTCTCCGGACGTGCCGTGGGCCTGACAACGCTTGCCAGCGCGGTGGGCGAGGACCCGGGAACGCTCGAGGATGTCTATGAGCCCTATCTGCTGCAGTGCGGCTTGATGATTCGCACACCCCAGGGCCGCCAGGCAACGCTTCGCACCTTTGAGCACTTGGGGATTGAACCTACCATTTAGGGCGCTTTGTTTTGGCGGGCTGTTAAGCTATCGCTGAGCATTGGATAAACATATCGCCATTCATCGGTTACGGGTGTTTTACTATTGCGCGCCCGTGCTATGCTGAATTGGTCTTTTTCTCATTCGGTAACGAAAGGACCGCCCATGCCTACTGACATCGAAATCGCACGTTCCGTCACGCCGCTGCCCATTACCGAGGTGGCTAAGAACGCCGGCGTCGACGTAAAGCACCTGATTCCGTACGGCTTCGACAAGGCTAAGGTCGACTATTCACTGCTCAACGAGCCGACC
>URKU01000151.1 GCA_900548515.1 uncultured Collinsella sp.
AGGCCGAGGACAACGGCTTTGTGCACCAGATCACCAACATTGACGGCGAGAACAAAATCTTCGCCATCTGCAACTGCAACGTCAACGTGTGCTACGCCCTGCGCACCTCTCAGCTGTTCAACACGCCCAACCTGTCGCGCTCGGCCTATGTCGCCAAGGTCGAGAAGGACAAGTGCGTGGCCTGCGGTCGCTGCGTTGAGGTGTGTCCGGCCGGCGCCGCCAAGCTGGGCCAGAAGCTCTGCAGCAAAAAGGCCGGCGGCCGCTTACCCGAGTATCCGCGCCAGGAGCTGCCCGATGCCACCAAGTGGGACCACACCAAGTGGTCGCCCAACTACCGCAACGATAACCGTATCGAGACGCACGAGTCCGGCACCGCGCCCTGCAAGACGGCCTGCCCCGCGCACGTTGCCGTTCAGGGCTATCTGAAGCTTGCGGCGCAGGGCCGCTATGACGAGGCACTGGCGCTCATCAAGCGCGAGAACCCGCTGCCCGCTATCTGCGGCCGCGTGTGCAACCGCCGCTGCGAGGACGCCTGCACCCGCGGCCGTGTGGACGCCGCCGTGGCTATCGACGAGGTCAAGAAGTTCATCGCCCAGCGCGATCTGGATGCCGCGACCCGCTATGTCCCACCTGTGGTGACCCCGACGCGAGCCGGCGGCTTCGACCAGAAGATCGCCATCATCGGTGCCGGTCCGGCCGGCCTGTCCTGCGCTTTCTACCTGGCCGAGAAGGGCTACAAGCCCGTCGTGTTCGAGAAGAACGAGCGCCCGGGCGGCATGCTCACCTATGGCATTCCCAGCTTTAAGCTGCAGAAGGATGTTATCGAGGCAGAGGTTGAGGTCATTCGCCTGATGGGCGCCGAGTTCCGCTATGGCGTTGAGGTCGGTCGCGATGTGACGCTCGACGAGCTGCGCGAGCAGGGCTTTAAGGCCTTTTATGTTGCCATCGGCTGCCAGGGCGGCCGCCTCGCCGGTATTCCGGGCGAGGCGGCCGAGGACGTGACCGTGGCCGTCGACTTCTTGCGCGAGGTCAACAGCGGCAAGATTGACGCGCTGCCCGGCCGCACCATCGTGGTGGGCGGCGGCAACGTGGCTATCGACGTCGCGCGCAACGCCTGCCGTCTGGGTTCCGAGCACGTTGAGATGTTCTGCCTGGAGAGCGAGGCCCAGATGCCCGCCAGCGAGGAGGAGCGTCGCGAGGCCGTTGAGGACGGCGCGCACATCAGCTGCGGCTGGGGCCCCAAGGAGGTTCACCTGGACGAGGCCGGTCGTGTGTGCGGCATCACCTTCAAGCGCTGCACGCGTGTCTTTGACGACGAGGGTCGGTTTGCGCCCGAGTACGACGAGAACGATATGCGCCGTGTCGATGCCGACCGTGTCGTCATGTCGATTGGCCAGTCCATTGTGTGGGGCGATCTGCTGGCTGGCTCCAAGGTGGAGCTTGGCCGCGGCCAGGGCGCCCTTGCCGATCCCCAGACCTATCAGACCGCTGAGCCCGACATCTTTGTAGGCGGCGACGTCTACACCGGTCCGAGCTTTGCCATCGACGCTATCGCCGCCGGTCACGAGGCCGCCGTCTCCATCCATCGCTTTGTGCAGCCGGGTTCCACGCTCACCATCGGCCGCAACCAGCGCCGCTACACCGCGCTCGACCGCGACGATGTCGTGATCGAGAGCTACGACAACGCGAGCCGCGAGGTGGCGCATGTGGACCGCGAACGCGAGAAGGCCGCGCCGTTTAGCGAGTACGTCGAGACCTTCACCGAGGAGCAGGTGCGCGCCGAGACCGCCCGCTGCCTGGGCTGCGGTGCCTCGATCGTCGACCCCAACAAGTGCATCGGCTGCGGTCTGTGCACCACCAAGTGCGCGTTCGATGCCATCCACCTGGATCGCGATCGCCCCGAGTGCTCCACGATGGTCAAATACGAGCAAAAGCTCCCGAGCCTTGGCAAGTATGCTTTAAAACGCGCCATCAAGATTAAGTTCGGTCGCAAGTAAGTAGTCATAACGGGAACGGCGGAGGAAAAAGTGCACGAGCTCGGAATCGTCTATCACATTATTCGCGATGTCGAGAACGTGGCGCGCGCCAATGGCGTGAGTCGCGTTTCGAGCGTCACGCTGCTGCTGGGCGAGGTCTCGGGCGTCGTTCCCGACTTGCTGCTCGACGCTTGGCGCTGGGCGGCAGATAAAAAGCCTATCACGCAGGGCGCGGAGCTTGTCGTGGAGCCTGTCGAGGCCGTGACGCATTGCGAGGCGTGCGGCCGCGACTATGCGACAGTCGAGCACGGCAAGACCTGCCCCCATTGCGGCAGTGGCGAAACATACCTGCTGCAGGGCCAGGAGGTCATGATCAAGCAGATTGAGACCCCCGACAAGGATCCGGCAGACGCTGCCTCCGCCAGTCCTTCCGACGCTCCCGACGCCGTCGACGCCGCCAACC
>URKU01000152.1 GCA_900548515.1 uncultured Collinsella sp.
CATGAACACCGAGGAAATTGCGCGCATCGTCGGCGATCAGCGCGCCTACTTTAAGACGCACGCCACGTTTGATGTCGATGCTCGACGTCGCGCACTCGTGAGTTTACGCGATGCGGTGCGGGCCCACGAGGCCGATATCGCTCATGCGCTCAAGACCGATTTGGGAAAGTCGCATGACGAGGCCTATATGTGCGAGATTGGCACATCGCTTTCCGAGATTCGACATCAGATTGCGCATGTGGCCCGATGGAGTCGTCCGCGCCTGCGTCCGTGCGACCTCGCTAACGCCGTGAGCGTGTGCAAAACGCAAACCGTGCCCTATGGCGTCACGCTCATCATGGCGCCCTGGAACTATCCGTTTTTGCTGACGCTCGAGCCGCTCGCTGGCGCCCTTGCCGCGGGCAATACCGTGGTCATCAAGCCGAGCGCCTATGCTCCGGCATCGAGCGCGGTGCTCAGGCAAATCTGTGAAGAGGCATTTGATCCGCGCCTGGTGACGGTTGTCGAGGGCGGGCGCGCCGAGAGCGAAGCGCTGCTCGATGAGCACTGGGACAAGATCTTCTTTACCGGTAGCGTTCCGGTTGGCAAGCTCGTCATGGAGCGCGCAAGTAAAAACCTTACGCCCGTGACGCTTGAGCTGGGCGGAAAGAGTCCCTGCATCGTGGATGCGACGGCAAACTTGAAGGTCGCGGCACGGCGCATCGCCTTTGGTAAATGGCTCAACGTGGGGCAGACCTGCGTGGCGCCCGACTACCTGCTGGTCGATACGCGCGTGCACGACGGGCTGCTGGGCCTCATCAAGGAGGAGGTCCGTCGCATGTTTGGCGAACATCCACTCGACAATGAGGATTACGGACATATCGTCAACGCCAAGCATTTTGCGCGTGCGCGCGGGCTGATCGATCCCGATAAGGTCGTGCTTGGAGGTGCCGCGCGCGAGGCTTCGCTCAAGATTGAGCCGACAATTTTGGACGGCGTGGCCCCCGCTGACGCCGTGATGCAGGAGGAGATCTTCGGTCCCATCTTGCCGGTGCTGACGTTTGAGAGCCTAGACGAGGCCGAAGCGTTTATTACGGATCGTCCGACGCCGCTGGCCCTGTATATCTTTAGCCAGGATCGTGCGGTTCAGCAACGCTTTGTGCGCTACGTGCCCTTTGGCGGCGGCTGCGTCAACGACACCATCATGCACTTGGCTACGAGCCATATGGGCTTTGGCGGCATGGGCGCGAGCGGTATGGGGCAGTACCATGGCCGCGAGAGCTTCGATACGTTTAGCCACAAGAAGAGCATCGTGAACAAGGCAACCTGGCTGGACGTGCCGTTTCGGTATGCGCCCTACGCAAGCTGGAAGCACAAATTCGTGCGCATGTTTGTGCATTAGAAAAGGGCGCAGGTAATACGAACAAGTGTTCCTATTACCTGCATTTTGCGTTAGACTACTGTTATGGAGCACGGATGGGCCAACTCCCTTTAGAAGGGATTTGGTATGAACGTAAGCGATGTTATTTCGTTATTGGCGTTGTTGATTGCGGCTATCGAACTCGGTCTGTTTATCGGCCGAATGAAATAGCCGCCCCCGCGTAAGCGAAGACGGCCACTTCTCACGATGAAAACGTGTATCGGAGTTGGCAAGACCCGCGGCAACGGGTGCCATCCGTGTTCCTATCTTATCTGCAAGCGTTCTGTCGCGCAAGCGTTGAGGCAAACGATTGAAGGACGCAGACAGGATGTATTTGTGTCCGCACGGGACCGTAGACTTCTCAATAAGGTTACACACCGGTTTATCCGGCTGTTAGAGGAGCTGCTATGTACGAGCCTTCACGTGTTCTTCTGTCATTTCACATTGCAGGATTTCAGTATGCCGATGGCGCCTTGGTCCTGGGCGATCTTAAAGCGGGCGATAAGCTGACGCTGTGTGCCGAGCGCGATAATCCCCATGACCCTGAGGCGGTTGCGATCTATTACGGCAACACCAAGCTTGGCTATGTTCCGGGAAACGAGGTCGGCCCGCTGTCCTTGATGATGTATTACGGCCACGAGGACGTATTTGAGGCCCGCGTGCAACAGGTTGCTCCCGAGCGCAGCCCGTGGCATCAGGTGCGCGTTGGCCTCTATGTGGTGGATGCTCGCTAATCGGTAAGGGAAGCTGCCATGTTTGACGACGATGACCTGTTCGATTTGACGGATGATCCGTTTGAATGGGATATGCTACTCGATGACGATGAGTTGGAGCAGGGCCGTAGGAAACGGCAGGACAAGAAAACTCAGGGTGACGCTTCGAAAAAGCAAGACAAGCGCCGCCGCGGACTGTTCGGCGGGCTCTTTGGCTAACCGCCGCATCGCTGTGTCTGTATACTTAGCACCAGTTTGACGCGTTGCGAAATGAGGGCATAGACGATGATGTGGTTTACCGCCGACCT
>URKU01000153.1 GCA_900548515.1 uncultured Collinsella sp.
AGATATGGCACCGTGGGGACACATGTATGTCAATCCTGGTCTAACAGAGCCTTATTTAATCCCCGTCCCTTTTAAACATTGGGAAATCGAGCGTGGCAAGCGGGGGTCTTCGGGGTATAAGACGGCTAATTGTATGCCGCCCTATGAAAGGAACCCTTATGCCCAGCGTTGCCGTTCTTGCCGCCGATGGCTTTGAAACGATTGAATGCCTGACCATGGTCGATGTCATGCGTCGCGGCGGCGTGCGCGCCACGCTCGTCTCGATTATGCCCACGCGCGAGGTCGTAAGCTCGCTGCAGATCCCCGTGACCTGCGATGCGCTCTTTGATGAGATCAACTTTGACGAGTACGACTGCGTCGTGCTGCCCGGCGGCCTGCCCGGTGCCACCAACCTGCGCGCCGATCAGCGCGTCTGCGACGTGGTCTGCGAGTTCGCCGCGACCAAGCACGTCGCCGCCATCTGCGCCGCCCCGTTTATCCTGGGCGAGCTCGACCTGCTCGAGGGGCGCCACGCCACGTGCTTCCCTGGCTTTGAGAAAAGCTTCCCCGAGGGCGCCTATACCGGCGAGAAGGTTACGCAAGACGGCAACATCATCACCGCCAGCGGCATGGCCCAGTCGCTCCCCTTTGCGCTTGAGCTGCTGCGCACGATCGCCGGCGACAAGGCTGTCGAGAAGGTCGCCGAGGGCATCCAACTATGATTTTGGCTTCGCAATCACCGCGCCGCATAGAGCTGATGCGCGAGGCAGGCTACAACATTCGCGTGATTCCCGCGGATATCGACGAAACGCCCTTTGATGGCGAGGCCCCGCTTAAGCTCGTTGAACGCTTAGCACGCGCAAAAGCCGCCGCCGTTGCCACCGAGCATGCCGAGCCCAATGAGCTGACGGTCGCGGCCGACACCATCGTCACCTTTGACGGCAAGATTCTGGGCAAGCCGGCAACCGAGGACGAGGCGCGCACCATGCTCCGTGAGCTTTCGGGCCGCACGCACCAGGTCGCAACCGGCGTCTGCATCGTTAAAGCCGGCGACGCTACAGCCCCGCATGCCGCCGAGAGCCTGTCCTTTGTCGATGTGACCGACGTGACGTTCTACGAGCTCACCGACGAGCAAATCGAGCGCTACGTCGCCTCGGGTGAGCCCATGGACAAGGCCGGCGCCTACGGCATTCAGGGCACAGGCGGACGCATGCTCGTGCACGATATTTCGGGCGACTTCTATAACGTGGTGGGCCTACCCATCGCCCGCGTCGCGCGCGCGATTCAAAAACTCTCGTAATTGCATCTGGCGCTGGGTATTCCCCAGCGCCTACAATTTTGGCGTACCGTACGGATCCCGACCGGGCACAAGGCGCGGCGGAAAACCGATAGGAGTTAAACATGGATACACTGCTCGAGGCCATTGACGTCTGCGATGTCGATGGCTTTTGCTATGGCAACTATACGGACGAGGAGGCCGGCACCGGTTGCACCGTAATCGTGGCACCCGAGGGCGCCACCGGCGGCGTTGACGTTCGCGGCGGTGCTCCAGCATCGCGCGAAACCGACCTGCTGCGACCCGAGAACACCGTCGACAAGGTCCACGCCGTCTGCCTTTCGGGTGGATCGGCCTTTGGCCTCGAGGCTGCAAGCGGCGTCGCTCGCGAGCTTGAGAGCCGCGGCATCGGCCTTCCCGTCGGCCCCACGCAGGTGCCTATCGTGTGCTCCAGCTGTATCTTCGACCTTGCCTTTGGCGACCCCACCGTGCGCCCCGACATTGAGGCCGGCATCGCCGCCGTGCGCGAAGCACTCGACCACACCCCCACCAAGCTCGAACAGGGCAACGTAGGCGCCGGCACGGGCGCCACCGTCGGAAAGCTCATGGGGCCCACCACCTGCATGAAGGCCGGCCTTGGCGCTGCCGCCGTGGCGCTCGGTCCCGTTAAGGTAGGCGCCGTGGTTTCAGTCAACGCCTGCGGCAACGTGGTCGACCCCTTCACCGGCGAGTGGGTCGCCGGCATGCGCGCCGCCGCCGATAGCGACCAGATTATCGACATGGAACTCGCAGCCTTTGCCGCCGCCGGATCCATGCAGATGCCGCTCGACCGCACCAACACCACCATCAGCTGCATCGTCACCAACGTGGAACTCACTAAGGCACAGGCGACCAAGGTCTCCCAGATGGCCGCAGACGCCTATGCACACGCCATCCGCCCCACGCACACCACCAACGACGGCGACACCATCTACACCCTCGCCAGCGGCAAACTAGGCACCCAGGCAAGCGCCGCCGTACCCCTAGACCTGCTGGGCATGCTCGCCGTAAGGGCTCTACAGACCGCCATCGTAAACGGAGCCAAAACCGCCAAAACCTCCCACGGAATCCCAGGTGCTGCGAAGTAATCTCACTCGACCGTCGGTCGGAGGC
>URKU01000154.1 GCA_900548515.1 uncultured Collinsella sp.
GTTGCCATCGTGCAGGAAACGGTTGAGCTCAAGCCCCGCGGCCATGAGTTTTGGGGCTGCTGCCCGTTTCATGGCGAAAAGACCCCATCGTTTCACATTATCCCTGCCACGCAGGTGTGGCATTGCTTTGGCTGCGGCGAGGGCGGCGACGTCTTTACCTACATCATGAAGCGCGAGAATCTGAGCTTTCCCGAGTCGATCCGCTATTTGGCTGATCGTGCGGGCATTGAACTGCACGATACCGGTGCGCAGCGCGATCGCGGCACCAAGCGTGCCCGCATCTATGACCTGTGCGCCGAGACGGCCCAGTTCTACCACACCATGCTTATGCGCGGTAAGGACAGCCGTCCGCGCGAGTACTTTGCCAGCCGCGGTATGGGTGGCGATGTCTGCCGACGCTACTGCCTGGGCTTTGCGCCGGGTCGCAACGCGCTGGTTTCGCATCTGTCGCAGGCGGGCTTTACCCCGCAGGAGATGATTGACGCCAACGTGGCAGTGAGCCGTGGACGCGGACAGCTTGCCGACCGTTTTTACGACCGCGTGATGTTTCCCATCTTTGATGAGCAGGGTCACAATATCGCCTTTGGCGGGCGTATCATGGGCGATGGTCAGCCTAAGTACCTCAACACCGCCGAGACGAGCGTGTTTCATAAAAAGCGAAACCTCTACGGCTTTAACTGGGCCAAGGAGTTTATCGTTGCGCAGGATACCGCCATCGTGGTGGAGGGGTATACCGACTGCATCGCCTGCTGGGAGGCGGGGATCAAAAACGTCGTCGCCACCCTGGGCACGGCGCTGACGGAGCATCACGTAAAGACACTCACCCGTTTTGCCAAGCGCATTGTATATATGTTCGATGGCGACGCCGCCGGTCAAAAGGCCGCTCGCCGTGCGATTCAGTTTATCGAGCAGGATTCGATGGACCTGCGCTGCGTGGTGCTGCCCGACGGCAACGACCCCATGGAGTTCATCACCGCGCATGGTGGCCAGGAGCTGCAGGCGCGCATTGACGCGGCCGAGCCCCTCATGGACTTTGTCTACCGTTCGCTGCAGGAGTCGAGCGACATTACCACACCGGGCGGTCGCGCCAAAGCGCTCGAGGACGCGCTGACGCTCATCTACCCGCTGCGTGACAGTTATATGATCGACACGTACTTTATCCAGATTGCCGATCTGCTGGGTTTGGACCTGGAGACGGTGCGCGCGAGCTCGGGCCGTGTGTTTCGCGATGTCGCCAAGCGTGAGGATGCCGAGCGCCGGCGTGAGCAGAGCTACGAGCGTCAACGCGCGCAAGCTGAGCGCGCGGGCGGTTCGCAGGGACGAAGCTCGGGCGGCGGTGCGGCTGGTGCACGCAGTGCCGGTCGCGGTGCCTGGGCCGCGGGCGCGACGCCGCCGGTGTCCGCACCGGTCGAGGAGGACCCGTACGACTACGTTCCGCTTGATGCCTATGGGGCAGCGCCGGTGGAGGTCGACGAGGATCTGCCGCCAATCGATGTGCCAGCGGGGATGGAAAGCGCGGCACCCGTTGCCGATAGTTCAAGCGCGGCGGCAGCTCCGTCGATGCCGATTGTTTTGACCGATCTGGAGCGGAAATCCCTGGCGGGGGAGCGCGAGCTGCTGACGATGCTCACGAGCTACCCCGATCTGTTCCGCACGTATGCCGATCGCATTTGTTCTATCGAGTGGGTCGACCCGCGTCACGAGTCCATTGCGTGGGCCGTGCTGGCAACGCCGCCGGGAACCGATCCTGCGGCCTGCATGGATGCGGCGCGTGCGGTGTGTCCCGAGGCGGCGTCGCTTGTCAGCGCCGGGCGCATCTCGGCGACGAGCAAGCATCCGACCGAGACGAACATCGTCTTTATGCTCGATACGCTCGAGCTCTACACCATCAAACGTCGCATGCGAGCCGCGCAGGCAAAGTTGCGTCAGGACCGTTCACTCGATGATGAGGCCCGTCGCGTGCTGACGATGCAGGCGGTACAAGATTCGCAGCGCCAACGCGAGCTTCAAAAGTCGATCGGTGGCGTGGCCGACCCGTTCCGTTTGATCGGTTTGGAGACTGCGAGTGCCGATCAGGCCTAGATGTTGTGGTCAACCAGCGTATTCTCGCCTATATCCTGTCTTTATTTTGGGTATAGACGTCAATGTGTGTGCTAAAGTATTGAATCCTGTGGACTACGAAGGGAGAATCTGTGCCAAAAAAGACTGAGAGCACGGGTACTGGGCTGGAATCCTACGTTGCAAAGCTCATGGGCAACGGCTCAAACAGGACTTCGGTAACCGAGGACGAGATTCAGGTCGCCCTGAAGGATATCGATGTTTCTGA
>URKU01000155.1 GCA_900548515.1 uncultured Collinsella sp.
TGCAACCGTAGGCACGGCAGCGAACCTCGCCACGCCGCTCCTCGATAATCCCCCAACCCGTATGGGCCAAACCGGGGTCAATGCCCAAGATAACCAAGCCAACCTCCCCTCGTCACCAGCACAGCACAAGGCAAGGCCCCGCGCATCATTCACGAACGTCTGTTCTAGAATAACACAACGGGGTCAAGATGCTTAGTTGAAGTATCGGGGTTGGCAGCGAATCCCATCCCCAGTTTAGTTCTGCGAGAAGAATGGGAACTGTCGGGGATCAACCGGCGGATGCGGCATCGGGCCACCCTGGGGCCCACCCTGCGGGCCACCCTGGCCGCCCATCATCTTATCGATGGCGTCCTGAACCTCGCCCTCGAACTTTTTCATTCCCTCGTGTAAACGACGCTGACCGTCCTCAGAGCGCAGCTCCTCCATTTGCTCGGGCGAAATACCCAGTAGCTCGCCCAGCACGCCCATCATCTCGTTTCGCACGCGCTCGCTCGTATCCTCGTCAGCAAAACGGCGCACCTCGGCGCGCGCCAGCGAATCGACCGTCATACGCTCCTTGCCGTTAAGCCCCAGGTCGGACCACGCGAGCATATACGGCCAGGCACGCTCGGCAAACGAACGGGCCGAGACGATCGGCGCCATCGGCAACATGCGGCGGGCAGCCTCACCCTGTCGAACGAGCATCAGCAGCAGCGAGCAGGCCTCAGGCTTGCCAGCGGCCATCGGGATGTCGTCGAAAGATCGATTGCGGTCCACGTGCGCCTCGAGCGCGCCATCGACCTCACCCGGCTCAAGCCCGCCGAGCAGCTGTGCCGCACGGTCGAGCATATCGACCGGACCGTCGAGCGTCGAGAGTGCCTGCGCCAGCACGCGCTCCATACAATCTTCCACTGCGTTGAGCGTCACGAGCTCTTGGGGCACCACGGCAGACGTGCGGTTGCGCACACGCGCCACAAACTCAAGCGTCGACAGGTACACATCGCCAAAGGGCGCAAAGTCGCCCTGGTAGCCGCCGCAAAGCGCCGGCGCCGCCAGCGCGTACTCGGTTTTGGACAGCGGGCTCAGCGCCATCGCACCCAGCTCGAGCGCCGTATCCTCCAGCATCAGGCCCAGCGTGCGCGAGCGCAGGCGCTCGGCATCGCCCGCCGACACGTCGCGATCGAGCACGCGCGCCGCATCCGGTGCATCGCGCTCGACGGTGCGAATGTGCAGACGCTCGGCGATGGCGCGGACGGCGGCACAGCGGGCAGCCTCGGCTTCTTCCTGCGCCGGCGTAAAGATACGGTTGCGCCCCAGCACCAGGCCAATCACATTGCGCGGGCCCAGAGCGTCGACGGCCAGCGCCGCCAGCAGGGACGACGGCAAGTCACCCTCGAGCGCCACCACAGCACGCGACGCACCGTGGGCTCGGGCGTTGTCGCGCACGGCGAGCACCAGCGCCTGCCACAGCCACTCCTCGGAACGGAACTCGGGCAGTTCGTGATCCTCCAGGGCATCGAGCATCACGCCGCGCTGAATCTCCTGAACCAGTAGGCTCTCCTCAAAGCACGGCGCCTGGGCCACCACGCGACCGCAGTCGTCGAGCACAAACGAACCGCCGGTATACACCGACTCGTCATAGGCACCGACCGGCGCCATGCAGGCAAACCACACGCTGCGCTTGGATGCGATCTTGCGGTAGGCGCCGCTGCGAACGGCAGCAATGGCGGCAGTCTCGCGGTCGGTCATGTCAAACGCGTTGAATTGGAAATACGCAATGAGGTCAACACCGGTCGGCAGCATCTCGAGTTCGCGGTCCAAGTCAAAAATCACGGCGATGCGCACGCCGTCCACGTCGAACACCGGCGGCGCCCAACGTGTGTCGTTGTTCTCGCCACGCTGCAGGGCAATGCTCGAACGCGCCGGCACCACATGACCGTCCTTGAGCATCATGTAGTCGAGCAGCGGCTGGCCCTCAAACGAAACCGCCGCGGGCACGATGCAGATCATGTCAAGCTCCTGGATACGCTCGGCGACACCAGTCAAACCGGCAAGCACGTCGTGCTCAAAGTCGGCAGCGCCCACCAGGTCACCGGGCATGGCGCCCATAAAGAGCGGAGCCGGAACGCACAGCACGCGCGCTCCGCGCTCGTGGGCCAGACGAGCCTGGTCCTCGATGCGGCCGCAAATGCCCTCAATATCACCCAGGCGCATATCGATCTGTGCAAGCGCGAGCTTCATGGCCCAGCCCTTTC